>CAZVTK010000027.1:0-38203 GCA_964629765.1 uncultured Mesorhizobium sp. | reverse complement strand
GGCGCGGCCGCAAATCCGATATGCGATTGTCCTGGTCACTCGGCAAAGACATGAGGTCCCAGCTCCGCCACAGACGACAGGCCGCAGAGCGCCAGCGTCAGGTCGAGCTCGGCGACGACGTTGCGGATCACTTCGCGCACGCCGGCCTCCCCGGCGACAGCGAGGCCGTAGACATGCGGGCGCCCCAGCAGCACGGCGCGGGCGCCGAGCGCCAGCGCCTTGGCCACGTCCGCGCCCGACCTTATGCCCGAATCGAGCAGCACCGGCATGGCGCCCGCCGCCGCCGCGACCGCCGGCAGCAGGTCGAGCGTCGCCGCCTCGCCGTCCACCTGCCGGCCGCCATGGTTGGAGACGACGAGCCCGTCCACGCCCGCCCCTGCGGCGCGCCGCGCGTCGTCGGCGTGGCGCACGCCCTTGAGCAGGATTGGCAGGCTCGTCATGGCGCGCAGCCGGCCGATATCCTCCCAGCGCAGGTTCGGCCGCGAATAGGTGGCGGTGAAATGCGCCGCCGCCGCGCGCATGCGGCCGAGCGAGAGTCCGTGCCGGCGCCCGATCCTGACGAGGCTGGCGGCCGTGGCGAGGATTCGCGCGCCCTTTGGCCGGAAGCCGGTGTCGGGCGGGGTCGCGGGAATCGCCGTGCGGAACACCGGGTCGGACAGGTATTGCGCCAGCCCCATGCCGCGCAGGAACGGTAGGTAGCCGAGGTCGAGGTCGCGCGGGCGCCAGCCGAGCAAGGTCGTGTCCAGCGTCAGCACGATGGCTTCGCAGCCCGCCTTCTCGGCCCGCGCCAGCAGCGAGCGCACGAAGTCGTCGTCGCTCGACCAGTAGAGCTGGAACCAGCGCGGCGCCGCGCCCATGGCGGCGGCGCAATCCTCCATCGGCACGGACGCCTGATTGGAGAACACATAGCCGACGCCTTCGGCCGCCGCGGCGCGGGCCACGGCGAGGTCGGCGTCGCGATGGGCGAGCTCCAGCACGCCAATGGGCGCGATCAGCAGCGGCGCGGCGTGACGGCGGCCGAACAGGTCTACCGACAGGTCGCGGCGCGACACGTCACCCAGCACGCGCGGCACGAAGCGGCGGCGCTCGAACGCGGCGCGGTTCGCCGCCATGGTCCTCTCCATGCCGGCGCCGCCGATGACGTAGGCCGCCGCCTCGGCGCTCATGCGCCGCGCCGCCAGCGCCTCGAGATCGGCCGGCGCGACCGGAACCAGCGGCCGGCGGCCGCCCGCGCCGGTGACGAAAATCTCCGTCTGGCGCGTTCGTCCCGGCCCCAGCTCCCGTCCCGGTGAAACCTGCCCCTTCCCTTCCATTGCGTCCTCCCGCTTCATGCCGAGAGTAGGACGCGGCGCGGCTTCAGGGAAAGAGCAGCCGCTCGCCGGCGTGGAGCAGCAGGCCGGCGATGCCGCCGACGATCATGCCGTTGAAGCGGATATACTGGAGGTCGCGGCCGACATTGATCTCCAGCAACTGGACGAGTTGGCCGAGATCCCATGCCTTCACCTGGTCGGACACGAAGCGCGCGACCTCGCCCTTGCGCGCCTCCACGAAGGAGGCGATGGCGACGACGAAGCCGGCATTCATGTCGGCCCGCACCGCCTCGTCGGCCGCAAGCTGGCGGCCTGCCGAGACGAACAGGTCGGCCATGCGCGCGCGCAGCCGCGAATCGGGATCCGCAGCCTCGGCGACGACATAGGCGCGCAGCCCCTTCCACAGCTCGGCGCCGAGGCCCATGACCTCCGGCCGCATCAGCACGTCGCGTTTCAGCCTCTCCGCGCGTTCGGCGAGCTCGGGAGAATGCCGCAGCTCCGAGACGAAGTCGGCGGCGAAGCGGTCGAACTCGCGGCGGATCGCATGGTCGGGATCGGCCCTCACCTCCTCGACCAGCGTGCCTGCCGCGTTGACGATCTTCTTCAGCAGGTAGGCGTCGGCGCGGAACATGCGCGCCAGCGAGGGCAGCTCCTCGCGGATGCGATCGCGCAGGGTCGCCTGCGCCTGCTCGTCGGACAGGAAGCGGCCGAACAGGCCGAGCAGGTGGTCGAGCAGCCGCTGGTGGCGGCCGCTCTCGGTCAGCGACGACAGGAGGTCGGCCGCCAGCGGCGCCAGCTTCACCCTGTCGATCTGCTCGCCCGCCTTCTGCGTGAAGAAGGCCGACAGCCCCGATCCCTCGACAGCCGCCAGCATCTGCGGGGCCATCTTCGCCACATAGGCCGAAAGTCCGGCCGCGCGGCGCGAATCGGCCAGCCAGTCGGCCACCAGAGCGGCGAAGTCGATCTCGCGCAGCCGCGATTCCACCGCCGCCGGGGACAGGAAGCTGGTCTCGATGAAGCGGCCGAGATTGTCGGCGATCCGCTCCTGGTTGCGCGGGATGATCGCGGTGTGCGGGATCGGCAGGCCCATCGGCCGGCGGAACAGCGCGACCACGGCGTACCAGTCGGCCAGCCCGCCGATGGCGGCCGCCTCGAAGAAGGCCGCGACGAAGGACAGCGCGGGAAACTGCGGCTGGAGCGCCCGCGCGGCAAGGAACAGGACCACGCAGGCGGCCAGCGCGGCGGTCGCCAGCGCCTTGGTGCGGCGCAAGGCCGCAAGCTTCGCCGCGTGCTCCGCCGACAACCCGGCCGACGGGGAATCGCCCTCAGACATGGATCGCAAGCCGCCGCATGATCATGGCCAGCAGGTAGGGTCATCGCGACACGGGCGCAATGCGCTCTAAAACTTGACTGATGAACTCAAAATAATCTGGAAATTCTCTGGAATTGTTCTAATCTGTGGTCCATATTCGCAGCGGCAAGAACGAGGTGACCATGCGCCTGACCCGCCAGACCAATTATGCGATCCGCATCCTGATGTACTGCGCCGCCAATCAGGGCCGGCTCAGCCGCATCCCGGAGATCGCGGCGGCGTACACGGTGTCCGAGCTCTTCCTGTTCAAGATCCTCCAGCCGCTGGTGGAGCACCGTCTCGTCGAGACGGTGCGCGGGCGCAATGGCGGCGTGCGGCTCGGCCGCGCCGCGAGCGAGATCACGCTGCTGGAGGTCGTGCGGGTCACGGAAGAGAATTTCGCCATGGCGGAGTGCTTCGAGAACGATGCGGCGGACTGCCCGCTGATCGATTCGTGCGCGCTCAACGAGGCGCTGCGCAAGGCGCTGGGCGCCTTCTTCGAGGTTCTGGACAGCTACACGATCGAGGATCTGGTCAAGGCGCGGCCGGCCATGCGCAGCCTGCTCGGCATCGAGGATCTGGCGCCCCGCGCCATGGCGAACTGACGGCCCCATAGCGAAAGCCTCTCGTCCGCCGCGGAGTTCGTGCCCACGCCCGAAAAGGCGGGCGCGTCCGGCACCTACAGCTACACCGGCGTCATGTCGGGCTTCGCCGTGTGGGGCGAAGGCACCTGTCAGGTTCATTTCGACGAGAGCGGCAGCGCCGGGCGAATGGTGGCCACCGGGCCGGGAAGCGTGAGGACGCCGATCGGCGTCCAGTCGCGCGTCGACAGCGAGAACTACACGATGAGGTCGAAACCCGACGCCGACTGCTGACGGAGCTACGCGAGCAGCACCGACTGCGGCAGGACGAAGGGCGCGTTGGCGGGCGGCACGGCGCCTACCCTCAGCGCGCAGCCGAACACGGCGCCCAGCACGTCGTCGGCCAGCACCTCCTTCGGCGTGCCGCTGGCGGCGGCGCGCCCGCCATGCATGACCAGCATCGCGTCGGCGAACATGGCGGTCAGGTTGAGGTCGTGCAGGATCGCCACCACGCCGCCGCCGCGATCGGCAAAGCCGCGGGCGATCTGCATGATGGCGATCTGGTGGCGGATATCGAGGCTCGACACGGGTTCGTCGAGCAGCAGGTAGCGCGGCTCGCCCGCCAGCACCGGCGCCCAGACCTGGCAGAGCACGCGCGCAAGCTGCACGCGCTGCTGCTCGCCGCCCGACAGTTCCTGATAGAAGCGGCCGGCGAAGCCGTCGAGGTCGACCGCGGCCAGCGCCCGCTCGGGCAGCCGCTCCTCCTCGCCCGGCAGCACGCCGGAGCGGCCGCCCAGCGCCCCAAGCCGCACGATCTCGCGCACCGTGAAGGGAAAGGCGAGCGTCGCCGCCTGCGGCAGCACCGCGCGCAGCGTCGACAGCTCCCATGGTTTTGCGCGCGCGACATCGCGGCCGTTGATGCTGATCGTGCCTTCGCTGGCAATGTCGCCGCAGATCGCCTTGAGCAGCGTCGTCTTGCCCGACCCGTTGGGGCCGACGATGGCCGTCACCTCGCCCGGCCGCGCGATAAGGTCGACGCCAAAGACGATGCGGCGGCGGCCGATGGAGACGCTGACGTTCCTCGCCTCGATCATCGCGGCCTCACAGATCGACGATGCCGCGCTGGCGCAGCAGCACCCACAGGAAGAACGGGCCGCCGACGATGGCGGTGACGATGCCGATGGGCAGCTCGGCCGGCGCGACGATGATGCGGCTGACGGCATCGGCGAGCAGCAGCAGGCTGGCGCCCAGCAGCGCCGCCGCCGGCAGCAGATAGCGATGGTCGGGGCCGATGGCGAGGCGCAGCAGATGCGGCACCACGATGCCGACGAAGCCGATGCCGCCGGAGACGGCGACGGATGCGCCGGTCGCGGCGGCGACCGTGACGATGGCGACATGCTTCAGCCGCTGCACCGGCACGCCGAGATGGCGCGCGGCCGCCTCGCCCAGCGCCAGCGCGTTGAGCCCGCGCGCGAGGAACGGGCTGGCGAGGAGCGCGAGGGCGACGATCGGCCCGGCCGCGAGGATTTTCGTCCAGGTGGCCCCCGCCAGCGAGCCGAGCTGCCAGAAGGTCAGGTCGCGCAACTGGCGGTCGTCGGCCATGAAGATCAGCAGGCCGCCCAGCGCCGCGGCCAGCGCGCCGAGCGCGATGCCGGCCAGCAGCATGGTGGCGATCGAGGTCTGGCCGCGGCGCGTGGCGACGCGGTAGAGCAGCAGCGTCGTCGCGAGCCCGCCGAAGAACGCCGCCACGGGCAGCGCATAGACGCCGAGCACCATGACGAAGGGCGCCAGCACCGTCGAGCCGAGCACGATGGTGGAAATAGCGCCCAGCCCTGCCCCCGAAGCGACGCCGACGATGCCGGGATCGGCGAGCGGGTTGCGGAACAGGCCCTGCATCACCGCACCCGAAACCGCGAGCGCCGCGCCGATCAGCATGCCCATGACGATGCGCGGCAGGCGGATATCGTAGACGATGATGCGGTCGCGCTGCGACAGGACCGAATCGGCCGCCTCGCCGCGAAAGAGATCGGCGACGACGCCGAGGACGGAGGCGTCCGACGCGCCGGTGGCAAGGCTGAACAGGGCTATGACGCACAGCAGCGCCGCCAGAAGCACGATCACCAGCCGGGCGCGGGCCGACCTGTCGCCCGCAAGCCGCGCCTTGGCGGTCGGCCCGCCCCGACCGAGAGCGTCCATCGCGTCCACCGCCATCGCTCAGTCGCCGCCGTAGAGCGCCTTGGCGAGGTCGCGCACCGCGTCGGCCGTGCGCGGCCCGAAGCCGAGCAGATAGGCGCCGTCCATGCGGATCAGCGCCCGCGCCTGCCCGGCCGGGGTGCCGGCCAGCGCCGGATGCGAGAACAGCTCGTCCGCCGTGGCGCCGTGGTCGCCGCCGCGGTCCATCATCAGCACCACGTCCGGCCGCGCCGCATAGACCGCCTCGTCGGAGAGCTGCTTGTAGCCGGAAAAACCCTCGACCGCGTTGTCCGCCCCGGCAAGCTGAAGGATGCCGGACGCGGCGGTGCCGGAACCCGATGCGAGCAGCCGCCCACCCTGCATGGACAGAACGAAAAGCACGCGCTTCCTCGTCCCGTGCGCGGCGGCCGCCTTAGACGCGGCCGCGATATCGGCCTCGACCTTCGCGGCCAGCTCCGCCGCTTTGGCCTCGACGCCCAGCGCCCGGCCGACCGTGTCGATCTTGGCCGCGATGCCGGCGGCGTCGAACGTCTCCGGCACGCTCACCACCGGGATCGTCGCCTTCTTCAGCACGTCCACGGCCTCGGGCGGCCCGCTGCCTTCCAGCATCAGGATCGCGTCGGGGTTCACCGACAGCACGCCCTCGGGGGAAAGCGCGCGCATGTAGCCCACATCCGGCAGCGAGAGCGCCTCGGGCGGATAGAGGCCGGTCGAATCGCGCGCGACGAGGCGCGCCTGCTCGCCGAGCGCGTAGACGACCTCCAGCACCGAGCCGCCGACCGCGACGATGCGCTTCGCGTCGGGAAACGACGCGACCTCCTCGGCGGCGGCAGCGCCGGACAGAAGCGCAAGAGCCGCGAGCGCCAGCGCGGAACGGGAAAATGCGCGGCCGGCGGCCGCGCGTGCCTGTCCAAACATGTGAAATCTCCTAGGCCGCGCTCGCGCGGGCGATGCGCGGCAGCGTCTCGACGTCCTGCCCCACGAAAGCCGCGACACCGGCGGCCTCCGGGAGGCCCGGCTTCGCCGGGTTCCCGTCGCGCGCGCGGCGCAAATCCCGCGCCCGGAGGCGCGTCGCGATGGTCATCGCGCGGCCTATTTGTTGAGGATCAGCTTGCCCTGGCGGGTGATCTTCAGCCGGTAGACCGACCCGCCATGGTCGATGGCGATTTCCGTCCTGCCCTCGAACAGCGACTGGCTGGTCAGCGTGCGCGGGGCCATCACCGGCGGGCGCGGGCGCAGGGATTCGGGGGCGGGCTCGTAGCGGCGCATGCTGAAGGTCGGGTGGCTGTTCACGGTCATCTTCCCTCTCGCAGGGCCTCCGGCGACGGGGCGTCGCAGGCGGCGCGTTTATGTTGACTCCAATAATCATGTTTTATAGAGACCGCAATACCGGAGTGCGAGAGTCATATTTTGAGGCGGGCGGTCCGGGTCACGTTCAATGTGCAAGCAAGCCGCCTCGGTCAGCCAGCGTGTCGTTTTCAGGAGTGGGAAAATGAGGCTGGTTCATCGCGGCAGGACCGCGCTGCTGTGCAGCGCAGCATTCGCGGGCGTGGTTGGAATGACAGGGATGGCAGGTGCGCAGGAAGACGCCGCCGCCCAGAAGCAGTCGCGCGTCACCGTGCTTCAACGCCTCATCGTCGGCGCCGGCGAGGAGAAGATCGCCACCGACACGCCGCAGGCCGTGACCGTGGTGAACCAGGACGACATCGACCGCGAGCAGGCCACCACCACCGAGGACATGATCCGCGCGGTGCCGGGCGTGACGATGGTCGGCAGCGACCGCGTGCTGGGCCAGGCGTTCAACATCCGCGGCATCGGCGTGACGGAGAACTCGGCCGAGCAGTCGCGCATCGTCGTCACCGTCGACGGCGCGCCCAAGTTCAACGAGCAGTACCGCATGGGCGCGTTCTTCTCCGACCCCGAGCTCTACAAGTCGGTCGAGATCCTGCGCGGCCCGGCCTCGTCTACGCTCTACGGCGCGGGCGCGCTTGGCGGCGTCATCCGCTTCGTCACCAAGGACGCATCCGACCTGATCGAGGACGGCAAGCGCGGCTCGGTCAAGCTGAAGGGCAGCTATGCCACCAACGGCAACAGCGCGCTCGGCTCGGTCACCTGGGCGCATCGCTTCAGCGAGAACGCCGAAACGCTCGTCATGGGCAACTACCGCCGCGCCGACGATTTTACCCTTGCCGGCGGCGGCGTGCTGAACGGCTCGCGCTTCGACGCATGGTCGGGCCTTGCCAAGGCGACCTTCCGCTTCGGCGACAACAACGAGCAGGTCATCCGCGCGTCCTACCAACGCTGGAACAGCTATGGCGAGGACCAGCCCTACGTCCAGACCTCGACCGAGGCGGCGTTCGGCACGCTCGACCGGCTGGTCGTCGACGACACGGTGGTGCTGAGCTACGAGAACCCGGCTTCGGACAATCCGTGGCTCGATCTCAACGTCTCGCTCAGCTACTCGAACACGCTCAACTCGCAGAAGGGCCACATCGCCGGGCCGCCGACCTCGTTCGCGCCCGGAATGCCGCCGATGCCGGTGGTGTCGACCGGACCCGGCGACACCGGCAGCACGGCGATCCTGAACGACACCGACTACGCCTACCAGACCTACCAGCTCAAGGCCGACAACACGATGGAGTGGAAGGGCGAGCGCTGGGAGAACTACCTGACCTACGGCCTCCAGGGTAGCGTCCAGAACCGTATCGCCGGGCGTCCGGCCGGCACGGCCGCCTTGCGCAGCCACCCGGAGGGCGTCGAGGGCAAGGTCGGCGCCTTCGTGCAGAACGAGTACATCTTCGACGAGCGCTTCACGCTCATCGGCGGTGTGCGCGTCGACTACCACAACATGACGCCGGCCGCCGGCATTCCCGGCGCCAACGTCGTCAACGGCGTCGCCGTGTCTCCCAAGATCGCAGCGCTCTACCACTTCAACGACAATTTCGGCATCTTCGGATCGGTCGCGCATACGGAGCGATTCCCGACCCTCGACGAATTGTTCACCTACACGGCGACCCGCACCGTCAGCCTCGGCCTCGGCAAGGAGAGCTCGAACAATTACGAGCTCGGCTTCGTGACCACCGGCTACAATATCGGCGGCGGCTCCAACGCCATCTCCGCCAAGGTGACTGCCTTCTACAACGACCTGACCGGCCTGATCGCCTCGACCGGCACGATGGGGGCGGCCTTCACCGGCCAACCGCATTTCATCAACATCAACGCATCGCACATTTACGGCGCAGAACTCGAAGGCGCGTTCGAGTCCGACTATTTCTATTCGCGGCTCGCCTATGCCCATGTCATCGGCGAGAACACGGCCACCGGCGCGGCGCTGAGCAGCGTGCCGCAGAACGTCGTCACGCTGACGCTGGGCGGCCTCTACGAGCCGTGGGCCCTCGATTACGGCGCACGGGCCCGCATCGCTCAGGCCGGCGCCTTCACCGCTGCCGGCACCGGCACGGCCGATCCGTGGAGCACGGTCGACCTCTACGCCTCGTGGAAGCCGAAGGAAGGCACGTTCCGCAACACTGAGGTGCAGTTCGCGGTCGAGAACCTGTTCAACGCCGACTATCGCGAGAACCTCTCGTCCGACCGGTCCAAGGGCCGCACCTTCAAGATCACCCTCGCCAAGGCATTCGGGTACTGAGGCCGACGATGAGCAAGCCGCTTTCCGCCCTCTGCGCAATTCTGCTCGCGGCCGTGCTGGCGGCCCCGGCCGTTCCCGCGAGCGCCCAGCAAGGTGGAGGCGGCTCGCTCACGCTTCAGCTCGATTCGCTTGCTCCGGCCGGCGCGGCCTGCCGCGTCACGCTGGTTGCCGCAAACGGCCTTGGCGGCGACATCGCCAAGGTCGCCTATGAATTCGTGTTCTTCGATCGCGACGGCCGCGTCGAGTTGCTGACCGTTCTCGACCTGCGCGACCTGCCGGCGGGCCGCACGCGGGTGCGCCAGTTCGACCTGCCCGGCATCGACTGCGCCGGCGTATCGCGCCTGCTCGTCAACGACGCCAAGGCATGCGACGGCGCCGGCATCGACGCGGGCGCGTGCCTTGCCCGGCTGGAGACGACCTCCAAGGCCGGGATACCGCTGGAGCGCTAGATGCAATTGCCGCCGCTGCTGCCCCGTCCCCGCACCGATCGCCAGCGCAGGGCCTCCATCGCCCTGGTGAACGTCGTTTTCGTGGTGCTGATGACGTGGCTGCTGGGCGGCAACCATGCGGCCGGCATCGACAAGGGCTCGACCGCCTCCGTCCCGATGAGCCGGCAGGCGCGATGAGCAAGCCCGCGCGCCGCACCGCCGCCGCGATAGCCCTGTCGCTGACGCTGCATGGCGGGGCGGTCGCCGCCCTGCTGTCGTCGCGCGGCGAGAGCGTGGAGATCGCGGGCGGCGCCGCGGCGGTCGCGCTGGTCGGCGACGGCATGTTCGATGCCGTGTCCGCCGGCGCCGACCTGCCGGTCGTCAACCCAACCGACCCGTCCGAAGCCGAACCGTCCGAAGCCGAACCGACGCCGGAGATCGAAGTGGCGGCGGTGCAGCCGGTCGCGCCTTTGCCGGCGCAGCCCGTCGCCCTGCCGGCCGCCGAGCCCGTCCCCGTGGCGTCGGCGCAGGCCGCCGAGATTTTGCCGGCGGCGCAAAAACCCGTCCCGGCCGAGACCCCGCCGCTCGAAACGGCGGCGGTTCCGCTTGAAGCCGTCTCGCCGGTGCGCGCGCCGGAGGCGGACGCGCCCTCCGAGATCGCGGCGGTGGATGAGACTCAGGAAGCCCCGCCCGCCCAGGCCGCAGCCGAATCCCCCGTGAGCGAGGCCATCGCCGCGATGGAAGTCGTGCCGCTGCCGACCGCCCGTCCGGTGGAGGCGAAACCGGTCGCGGAAGCCGCGCGGCAGGCCGCCCTGTCCCCTGCCCCCGAACCGCCCCGGCACGAGCCGCTGAAGCCGCGCGTGGCGGAACCCGTGCAGGAAAAGCCGCGCCGCGAAGAGACCCGCAAGAAGCCGGCGCCGCAGGCCGCCGGCAATGGCGGCCGCAGCGAGGCGGATGCGCGCAAGGGCAACGCGGCCGGACGCGCCGACGGCGCCGGCGAGCAAGCCGGCGAGCGCGCCGGCAAGGCCAGCCGCGAGGGCAATGCGGCCGCATCGAACTATCCGGGCAAGGTCGTCTCCAAGCTGCGCCGGTCGCTGCGCTACCCCGCAGAGGCACGCCGACAGCGGCTTCGCGGCGAGGTGCACGTCGCCTTCACGGTCAATTCCGGCGGCGGCGTCTCCGGCGTGCGCGTGGTGCGCAGCTCGGGCTCGGCCGTGCTCGACAAGGCGGCGCTGGAAACCGTCCAGCGCGCGGCGCCCTTCCCGCCCATTCCCGACGGCCGCGCCAACTGGCCGTTCACCGTCCCGCTCGCCTTCACCCGGTAGAACAAGATGAGCTTTCTCGATTTCGACCGCATCGCGGCGGCGCGCGGCGACGGGCTGAGGCCGGAGCTGCGCGCGCTCATGGAGCGCCGCGCGGCCTTGCAGTCGGCCCCGCAAGTAGCCGATATCGCAGCCGGCGACACCGGACGCGTGCAGACAGGCGCAAATCCGCCCGCCCTGCCGGACTTCCTGCCCGGCAATGTCGCGCGTTTCCCGCCCAAAGCCGGCGACCGCCTTACTTCCGTTCAAGCTGAGCCATCGAGAGGATAGCCGATGTACATCGCCATGAACCGCTTCAAGGTCGCCAAGGGGTCGGAGGAAAGCTTCGAGACCGTCTGGAAGAACCGCGACCGCCGGTTGAACGAGATGAAGGGGTTTCGTCAGTTCCACCTGCTCAAGGGGCCGGAAAACACCGAGGAGGGCTATACGCTCTACGCCTCCCATACGGTCTGGGAGAGCGAGGACGATTTTCGCGAGTGGACGCGGTCGCAGAATTTCCGCGACGCCCACAGGAACGCCGGCACCAGCAAGACGACCTATCTCGGCCACCCGCAATTCGAGGGTTTTTCGATCGTCGAAGGCGCCTGAGCCTATTCGGCGGCCGCCAGCAGGCTCGCATTGCCGCCGGCGGCCGTCGTGTCGACGCAGACCGACCGCTCGTGGACATAGGCGAGCGGGTCGATGCGGCCGGTGACCAGCCGGGCGATGGGCCCCGCCTTGCGGGAAAGCGCCTGCCGCACGGCCTTCTGCCGGGCCGCATCCGCGACCATCGCCACGACCGCCACCGGCAGGCCCGACAGCAGCGCCTCATGCG
The DNA here is from genome assembly GCA_964629765.1 of uncultured Mesorhizobium sp. Classification (GTDB taxonomy): domain Bacteria; phylum Pseudomonadota; class Alphaproteobacteria; order Rhizobiales; family Rhizobiaceae; genus RCIO01. The sequence continues at coordinate 26,558 of CAZVTK010000027.1, read as the reverse complement.
CCTCGCCGTCTTCCGCCGCCAGCGGCAGGCCCTTTGCGAGCAGCGGCTGGAGCGCCGCGCGCGCGCCCGGCGCCACCGCCAGGACCGTATTGCCCGCGGCAAGAGCCTGAACGACCTGCGCCAGCAGCGCGTCCGGGTCGGGCGTCAGGCACAGGACATTTCCGCGCGCAACGAGGATCAGCGAGTTCGCCTCGCCGGTCGGCCCCGGCAGGTCCACCGGCCCGAAATCGAGCGCGGCGGCGGCCGCGATCGCGTCCGACGCCTTGCCGCGCAGCAGCTTTCGCAGCGTGGCGATGCGGTCGGGACGCGACGGCCAGTCGCCGGCACCGGGGAACGTTGCGGCACCCCCACCCCTCACCCCTCCCCACAAGGGGGAGGGAGTCGCCGACGTCGCAGTTACCCCCTCCCCCTTGTGGGGAGGGGTGAGGGGTGGGGGTGCACCGGCGGAACCATGCCCGGAATCCGTTTCCTTCCTGAACCGCGGCAGGTAGTTCGGCCCACCCGCCTTGGGTCCGGTGCCCGAAAGCCCCTCGCCGCCGAAGGGCTGCGAGCCGACCACGGCGCCGATCTGGTTGCGGTTCACATAGAGATTGCCGGCATGGACCCGCTCCAGCGCGTGCTGCACCCGCGCGTCGATGCGCGTGTGCAGGCCGAAGGTGAGGCCGTAGCCGCGCGCGTTGATGTCGGCGATCACCGTGTCCAGTTCGCCCGCCTCGAAGGTCGCGACATGCAGCACGGGGCCGAACACCTCGCGCTCGATCTCGCCGATGCCGGCGACGCGGAAGATGTGCGGGCCGACAAAGCGGCCGCCCGCCGGGGCGTCGAGCCCTGCGACAAGCCGGCCCTTCGCGATCATCGCCGCGCAATAGCCGGAGATCGAGCGCAGCGCCTCGTCGTCGATCAGCGGGCCGACATCGGTGGACAGCAGGTCTGGGTCGCCCACGACCAGCGCCTCCATCGCGCCCTTCAGCATGGCGACCATCTTCGGCTCGACGTCCTTCTGCACGTAGAGGATGCGCAGCGCCGAGCAGCGTTGCCCGGCCGAGCGGAAGGCCGAGGCGACCGCGTCGCGCACCGCCTGCTCGGGCAGAGCGGTGGAATCGACGATCATGGCGTTGAGGCCGCCAGTCTCGGCGATCAGCATGGCGTCCGGCGTGGCGCTGTTGGCGAGCTGGCGTTCGATAATGCGCGCGACCTCGGTCGAGCCGGTGAAGCAGACGCCGGCGATGCGCGGATCGGCCGTCAGCGGCGCGCCGACCGACGGCCCGTCGCCCGGCAGGAGGTGCAGCGCGTCGGCCGGCACGCCGGCCTCGTGCAGCAGTTGGACGGCGCGGAAGGCGATCAGCGGGGTCTGCTCGGCCGGCTTGGCCACCACCGCATTGCCGGCGGCCAGCGCCGCCGCGACCTGGCCGGTGAAGATGGCCAGCGGGAAATTCCACGGCGAGATGCAGGCGACGACGCCCCGCGCCTCGCCTTCAGCCTTCGACGCCTCGCCGGCATAATAGCGCAGGAAATCCACCGCCTCGCGCAATTCCGCGACCGCGTCGGCCAGCGTCTTGCCGGCCTCGCGGGTGCATAGGGCCAGCAACTCGCCCGTATGAGCCTCGTAGAGCTCGGCGGCCTTGAGGAGGACGGCGCCGCGCCCGTGCGCGCCGCGGGCTTCCCATGCCGGCTGCGCGGCGGCGGCGAGCCCGACCGCTGCCGCGACGTGCTCCTCGTCCGCCTCCGTCACGGTGCCGACCTCTTCGGCCGTGCGCGCCGGATTGACGATGGCGGCCGGCCTGCCGGCGCCCGCCGCGGTCCAGACATAAGGCGCGGCAAACGGCGCCGTCATCGCCTCCAGCGTCTCGAGCGTCGCGCGGTCGGAAAGGTCGTAGCCGCGCGAATTGCCCCTGCCCGGCAGGAAGATGTCGGCCGGCACCGGAATGGCTGGGTTGTGCGCCTGCGTCGCTGCCTCGACCGCCGCGAAGGGGTCGCGGGCGATGGTTTCCGGGGCCACGTCCTCGTCGACGATCTGGTGCACGAAGGAGGAGTTCGCGCCGTTCTCCAGCAGCCGGCGCACCAGATAGGCGAGCAGGTCCTCATGCGCGCCCACCGGCGCATAGATGCGGCAGCGCACGCCCTCGGCCTTGCGCACGTCCTCGTGCAGCGCCTCGCCCATGCCGTGCAGCCGCTGGAACTCGAAGGCGTCGCGGTCGCCCGCCATGGCGAGCACGGCCGCCACCGTATGGGCGTTGTGGGTGGCGAATTGCGGGTAGATGCGGTCCGTCATGCCCAGCAGCTTTCGCGCGTTGGCGATGTAGGAGACGTCCGTGTTCTGCTTGCGGGTGAAGACCGGATAGCCCGGCAGGCCGCCGGCCTGCGCCTTCTTCACCTCGCTGTCCCAGTAGGCGCCCTTGACGAGCCGCACCATGATCCGGCGGTCGAGCCGGACGGCGAGCGCATGCAGCCAGTCGAGCACGAAGGACGCGCGGCGCCCGTAAGCCTGCACCACCACGCCGAAACCGTCCCAGCCGGCCAGCGACGGGCTGGCGAGCGCCGCCTCGATCACGTCGAGGGAAAGGTCCAGCCGCTCGGCCTCCTCGGCGTCGATGTTGAGGCCGATGCGCGCCGCCTTCGCCGCCTCGCACAGGGCCAGCAGCCGTTCCGTCATCTGCGGCAGCATGGCGGCGGCCTGCGCCACCTCGTAGCGCGGATGCAGCGCCGAGAGCTTGACCGAGATGCCGGGGTTGCGGCGGATGTCGTTCGTGGCGGCCTCGGCCGCCAGCGCGCCGATCGCGTCGGCATAGGCGCGGTGGTAGCGCAGCGCGTCGGCTTCCGTCAGAGCCGCCTCGCCCAGCATGTCGAAGGAATAGAGATAGCCCTTCTTCACCATCGGGCGGCCGTTTCTCAGCGCTTCCGCCATGGTGCGGCCGAGGACGAAATTGTCGCCGAGCTCGCGCATGGCGGTGGCGACGGCACGGCGGATCACCGGCTCGCCGAGTCGGCGCACCAGCCCGCGCAGCGTGCGCTCGATGGAGCCCTCGCCCTCGTCCAGCACGCGGCCCGTCAGCATCAGCGCCCAGGTCGAGGCGTTGACGAAGATCGAGCCGGATTCGCCCGAGTGCGCCGACCAGTCGTGCGGCGCGATCTTGTCGCGGATCAGATCGTCCACCGTCTCCGCATCGGGCACGCGCAGCAGCGCCTCGGCAAGGCACATCAGCGCGACGCCTTCCTTCGAGGACAGGCCGTATTCGGCGAGGAACGCCTCCATCACCTTGGGGTCGGACGAGGCGCGCACGGCGCGCACCAGATCCGCCGCGCGGGCCGAGATCGCGGCGCGGTCGGCCGGCGACAGAGCGGCCTGCGCGACGAGGCCGGCGAGCAGGGACGCCTCGTCGGCATAGGTTCCGGCGCGTATGGCGGCGCGGGCGGCGGCGAGCGGCTCTGTGGTCATGCGCAAGATCCCCGGCAGGAAGGCAGGTGCGCAATCTAGCATAGCCGCACTTGCGCTCCGCACCGAATTGGGCGCAGAATCGGTCCGGACAGACTTATCTTTTCACCTTTGGCCGCGTATATGCTCCATGAATGATGCTTCCATAGTCCATATGGACCGCGCCGACCGCGCCATCCTCGCCGCGCTCGGACGCAATGCGCGCCTGTCGATGGCCGAGCTGGCGGCCGAGGTGGGGCTGTCCAAGACGCCGGTGGCGGCGCGCGTGCGCCGGCTGGAAGGCGAAGGCATCATCCGCGGCTATGCGGCCATCGTCGACCGCGAGCGCATCGGCGAGGGCCACATCGCCTTCGTGCAGGTCACGCTGTCGGACACGCGCTCGGCGGCGCTCGACGCCTTCAACAAGGCGGCGCTGACCGTGCCCGAGATCGAGCAGTGCCACATGATCGCGGCGAGCTTCGACTATTTGCTCAAGGTGCGCACGAAGGACATCGCCGCCTATCGCCGCGTGCTGGGCGAGCGCATCTCGGCGCTGCCGCATGTCGAGCACACCTCCACCTTCGTCGCCATGGAGACGGTGAAGGACCGCTAGCGGCGCAGCGCCCGGCCGCGCGCGCCGGGATGCATCAGGTCCGGGCCGGTGCGAAAATAAGAGACGTCCTTCGCCACGATGGTCTGCGGCGTCACCTTGACCATGACGTCCAGCGGCTCGACCACGTTCGCGGTGAACCACTGGTTCCAGCGCCGCTTGTTCGGCCCGAGATAGCGGGCCAGCAGGCGCGACAGGCGCTCATGCTCCATCTTGCCGACCGCCGCCGTGCCGCGGATGCCGACATGACGCAGCACCCCCTTCCCCGCGTCGAAATCGACCACGCCGAGCGCGCAGCGGCCGTCCGCTTCGAGGCGGCGGACAAAACTGTCCCCGGCGGTGCCGATCAGCCACGCCGCGCCCTCCTCCCACTGGAACCAGACGGGCGAATCGCGCGGACCGTCCGGCGAGATCGTGGACAGATGGGCCATGAGCGGCAGCTTCAGCACCTCGTCCACGTCGAAGTCGCGGCGGTCAACCGGCATGAATGCCCCTCCTACGGATCGAGCGTCCTCAGGAACGCGATTAAAGCAGCCCGGCCGCGGTCGGTGAAGACCATGGGCACGACCTCGGAATGGCCCTCGGGCGCGGCCGGCGCGTGGCTGTAATGGTCGACGACCGCTTCCAGCGTGGGGATCTGGCCCGAATGCATATAGGGCGGGCGCGAGGCGGCGCCGCGCAGCGACGGGGTCTTGAAGGCGCGGACGAGTTCGTGGCTGTCGCGCAGCATGAATTTCAATTCGTCGCAGCGGCCCGCCGCGTCGCTGTAGGGGCCGAGGCAGTTGAACGGATCGGCGTCGAGCTCGGCGATCGCCTGTATGCGGCCGCGATCCTGAGGCAAGCCGGGCGCCTGGGGCACGCCGGTATTGTGGAAATGGTCGTCGGTGAAGCGCGGGCCGTTGTGGCAGTTCACGCAGTTGGCCTTGCCGATGAAGAGCTTCAGCCCCTCGACCTCCAGATCGGAGAAGGCCGCGTCGCCTTGCGGCTTCTCGCCCCTCGCCACAGCGGCCGCGTAGCGGTCGAAGCGGGTCGCGGCCGGCACGATGGAGCGCTCGAAGGCGGCGATCGCCTTGCCGAGATTGGCGAAGACGGCGTCGATTTCGGCGCGCCTGCCCGCGTCCATCGCGTTCCATGCGGCCTGCGCTTCCTCGTCCGCACGGGGGCTCGCGCGGGCGGGCAGCCCGTCGAGCGACGGCAACGGGCCGAAGACGGACTCGTAGCGCTCCGCATATTTGCGCGTAACCAGATGGGCGAGCATGGTGCGGTCGGCGCCATGCTCGCGCGGATCCTCCAGCGGCGCCAGCGCCTGCGCCCACAGGCTGTCGCGCCGTCCGTCCCAGAACTGCCACGGGCTCCAGGCGACGCCGGCCAGCGGCATGGTGCGGCGGTCGGTGGTGCCGACGCCCTTCGCCAGCGGCAAATCGTCCTGGAACTGGCGATCGGCGAGATGGCAGGTGGCGCAGGCGACCTTGCCGTTGGCGGACAGGTCCGCGTCGAAGAACAGCGCCTCGCCGAGCGAGGCGGCGGCGGGGCTGGCGGCGAAGCGGTTCGAGGGGTCGTCCGGCACAGGCGGCAGCGCCGCCAGCGACAGCGACGCGACCACGCGCTTCTCATCCTCGCTCAGGCTGGACGGGTTGCAGCCCGCGAGCGGTGCGAGGAGCAGCAGGAGCGCGGCCAGCCGGCGCATGGCGTCACAGCACGATGTTGAAGGTGACGGCATCCTTGCCGGCGGGTGCCTCGACCGTGATCTTCAGCTCCCACCAGCCGCCCATGTTGAAGCGCACGCCGTCGATGCGGTAGCGGCCGTCGCCGATGGAACCGCTCGCCTGCGGGCTGGTCGGCAGGCCGTGGCCGTGCTGCGGCATGCCGCCGCCTATGGTGAGCGCCGCATCCTCCACCGGCGCGCCGGCAGGCGTGCGCAGCGTCACGATCCAGCTATGCAGCCGGCCCTGCTCCAGCGGCTCCAGTTCAGGGGCGACGGAGACGCGATAGAGCCCCGCCGCGGTCGGTTTTTCGCGCGCGAGGTCGAGGTCTGCCGGCGGCGGGGTGAGCATCTTCACGGCGATCCAGCCGACGACGGCCACGATGGCCACAACGGCCAGCGCGACCGCGATCTTCGCATTCCGGGACATTCCAGCGCCTCCATGTCGGGTTGGAAAGACCGGGTAGCCCTTCCAGCAGCGGGAAAGTCAAGCGGGTTTCTCAGGCTGCGCGACGGAGGCGTCACACCATCCCGAAACGATATTCGCTGCGCTGGAGATAGCGCTCGCCGGGCCGCAGCACGGCCTGCGGAAAATAGGGCCGGTTGGGCGAATCCGGCCAGATCTGCGGCTCGAGGCAGAAGGCGGCATGCCTGCCGTAAGGGCGGCCGATGAGCCCCGGAGCCTTGGGCCCGGGCGTCCCGCCGGCGAAGAATTGCAGACCCGGCTCGGTGGTCCACACCTCCATTTCGACGCCGGACACCGCGCCCTGCGCCCAGGCGGCGCGGGCGAGCGGGCGACGGGCGGCGGCGAGGCAGAAATTGTGGTCGTAGTCGATCCGCGCCTCGCCCGGCCCGGCGCCGATGGTGCGCGGCGTGCGGAAATCGAAGGGCGTGCCGTCCACCGGCTGCACCACGCCGGTGGGGATGAGCGTGTCGTCGACCGGAAGGTATGCGGCCGCGTCGATCACCATGCGGTGGCCGAAGATGTCGCCTGCCCCGCCATCGTCGAGGTTGAACCAGCCGTGATGGGCAAGGTTGCACAGAGTCGGCCGGTCGCAAGTCGCGGCAAGCTCGATGGCGAGCGTCGCCGGCGGCAGGATGCGAAAGGTGCAGGCGATGTCGAGATTGCCCGGAAAACCCATCTCACTGTGGCGGTCGGCAAGCGCCAGCGTGACGAAGTCATGGCCATGGGCGGCGATGCGCCACACCCGGCGGTCGATGCCCTGCGGCCCGCCATGCAGCGTGTGGATGCCGCGCGGGCCGGACGTCGCCTGGAAACGCTCGCCGTCGATGGAAAAGCGGCCAAGGGCGATGCGGTTGGCATAACGGCCGACGATCGCGCCGTAATAGATCGAATGGTCGATGTAGGATGAAAGGTCGGGAAAGCCGAGCACCAGCGGGGCGTCGTGGCCGGCAAGGCGCAGATCCTGCACCACCGCCCCGTAGGTCAGGACATGGGCGGTGATGCCGCCGGCCGCGATCCGCACGCGGCCGACGCTCTCGCCGGCCGCCGTCAGGCCGAAGCTCTCGCCCGGCCCGACCATGGCCTCAGATGCCGAGGCCGCCGATGCAGACGTATTTGGTGTCGAGATAGTCGTCGATGCCCTGATGGCCGCCCTCGCGGCCGAGGCCGCTCTCCTTCACCCCGCCGAACGGCGCCTCCGGCGTCGTGATCAGCCCCTCGTTGACGCCCACCATGCCGTATTTCAGACCTTCCATCACCCGGAAGGCGCGGCCCAGATCGCCCGTGTAGAAATAGCACGCCAGCCCGTATTCGGTGTCGTTGGCGAGCGCCACGCCCTCCGCCTCGCTCTCGAACCTGAAGACCGGGGCGACGGGGCCGAATATTTCTTCCTTCATGAAGCGCATCGCCGGCTTCGCATCGGCGATCACCGTCGGCTCGAAGAAGGTGCCGCCGAGCGCATGGCGCCTGCCGCCGGCAACCACCTTGCCGCCCTTGGCGGCGGCGTCGGCGATCAGCTCCTCGACCTTCTCCACGCCCTTCTCGTCGATCAGCGGGCCCTGCTGCACGCCCTCGTCGAGGCCGGGGCCGACCTTGAGCTTGTTCGACGCAGCGGCGAGCTTCTCCACGAAGCGGTCGTAGATGCCCGCCTGCACGAAGAAGCGGTTGGTGCACACGCAGGTCTGGCCCGAATTGCGGTACTTCGCCAGCATGGCGCCCTCGACCGCGCGGTCGACGTCGGCGTCGTCGAACACCAGGAACGGCGCGTTGCCGCCGAGCTCCATCGACACCTTCTTCACCGTCTGCGCCGCCTTGGCCATCAGCACCTTGCCGACCTCGGTCGAGCCGGTGAAGGTGATCTTCCTGACCAGCGGGTTGGAGGTCAGCTCGTCGCCGATCTCGGATGCCGAGCCCGTCACCACGTTGACCACGCCGGCCGGGATGCCGACTTCTTCCGCCAGCGCGCCCCAGGCCAGGCCCGAATAGGGCGTCTGCGAGGCGGGCTTGACCACCGTGGTGCAGCCGGCCGCGATCGCCGGCCCGATCTTGCGCGCCAGCATCGAGGACGGGAAGTTCCACGGCGTGATGGCCGCGATCACGCCCACCGGCTCGCGGGTGACGATGATGCGCCGGTCGGCCCAGGGCGAAGGCACCACGTCGCCGTAGGTGCGCCGCGCCTCTTCCGCGAACCACATCACGTAGGCCGCCGACGAGGCGATCTCGCCCTTGGCCTCGGTCAGCGACTTGCCCTGCTCCATGGTCAGCAGTTCGGCCAGCGACTGCTGGTTGTCCATCAACGCGTCGGCGAGCTTCCTCAGCATCTGCGAGCGCTGCAGGGCCGTGGTCTTGCGGAACGTCTCGAACGCCGCCTGCGCGGCCTCCACCGCCCGCCGCGTCTCGGCCGCCCCCGACTTCGGCACCGTGCCCAGCTTCTGCCCGTTCGCAGGGTTCGTCACCTCGATGGTCTTGCCCGAATCGGCCGCGACCCATTTGCCGCCGATCAGGTTCGCCTCGCGAAGATAGGGGTTCGATTTCTGAAGCATGGGGCGTCTCCTTGGGCGGTATATCCGGGGCGATGTATCCGGGGGGCAATGTATTCGGCGAACGGCCGTCGGGGCCAGTCTACCCCCCGTGTCTACCCGCCGGGGCGTGCGGGATCAATGCGGCAGACGCGCCGGCCGCGCTCAACCGAATACGGCCTCGACCACGACAAGCCAGACGGCCGTCGTCATGACGGCGGCCAGCGTGCCCAGCGTCATCGAGCTGCTCGCGAGCCCCTGCCCCGTGCCGAAGCGGACGGCGAACAGATAGGGGTTGACGCCGGTCGGCATCGCGGCGGCGACGACCACGACCTTGGCGGCCAGCGGCGGCAGGCCGAGCAGCATCGCCATGCCGAGCGCCACCAGCGGCATGAGGACCAGCTTGAGAACGGTCGTCAGCAGCGCCTGGGCGAGGTTGGCGCGCAGCGGAAAGCGCCCGAGCCCCATGCCCATGGCAAACAGTGCAAGCGGGCCGGCGACGACGGCGAAAGTGTCGATCAGGCGCATCGGCAGCGCCGGCATGGAAAGCCCGCCGACGCGCCAGAGCAGGCCCAGCAGAATGCCCAGGATCATGCCGTTGCCGGCGAGCGTCACGGTGAATTCGCGCAGCGCGGCGAGTCCCCGCGGCGCGTTCTCCCCGCCGACCAGCGCGAACATCACGGTCAGCACGGCGAGCATGGTCGGCAGGTGGACGGCGATGAGCAGCGACAGCACCGACACGCCTTCCTGCCCGAAGATCGCCAGGACGAAGGGCAGGCCGAGCAGCACGAGGTTGGAGAAGGCCGACGCGACGCCGGCGACGATGCTGCCGCGCGCCTCGCGGCGAAGCACGGCCAGGGCCAGTATCTGGCCGAGGCCCCAGCTCAGCACGGCGGCGGAAAAATAGGCCCCCCAGACCGACCAGGGGGCAAGCCCGCCGAAATCGGCCGTGATCATGGTGCGGAACAGCAGCATCGGCAACGCGATGTTGGTGGCGAACTCGGCCAGCGCCTCGCCATTGCCCTTGAGGACGCCGGTGAGCCACGCTCCGTAGCCGAGGGCGACGAGGCCGAAGATATAGATGATGGACTCGCCGAGCGCGGACATGACGCGGGCTTATTCCAGCCCCTGCGCGGCGGCAAGCCGCGGCGGGTTGCCTTTCTCGGCGTAATCTTGTCCCTATATGCGCCTGATGATCCGTCTTTTCGCCGCCCTCTTCTTCGTCGTCATCGCTTCCGCCGCCGGCGCCACCGAGGCCGGGTGGGCCCTGCTGCGCGACGGCGGCCATGTCGTGCTGCTGCGCCATGCCAATGCGCCCGGCGCGGCGGAGCCGGCGAATTTCGACATCGCCAACTGCGCCACCCAGCGGCGGCTTTCGGAGCGCGGACGCCAGCAGGCGCGGCGCATCGGCGCGCTGTTCGCGGCGCGCGCCGCGCCGGTGGAAACCGTGCTGTCGAGCAATTTCTGCCGCTGCCTCGAGACCGGAACTCTCGCCTTCGGCGCGGGCGCGACCAGGGCCGACGAGCGGCTCGACTTCCTTCCCGGACAGGACGAGGCGAACGAGGAGAAGGCGCTGGCGCTGATCGAATTCATCCGCGGCTATACCGATTCGGCCAATCTGGTGATGGTCGTCAACGAGGACGTGGCGCGGCGGCTGGTGGGCGTCTCCCCGCACGAGGCTGAGGCGCTGATCGTCGAAAGGACCGGCGAGACATTGCGCGTCGCCGGCCGCATCCGTTTCAACTGACGGTTTCGACAGGCGGCTTCAACTGGCCGGCGCAGCCGTTCGGCCCTTTTGCGGGGACGCCCCTTCACAGGCGGCGTTTTTTGGCTTTTCCTGCCGGGCAGAACGAACTAGAGCCTGTCGCGAGCCAAGAATGGGCCTGACGAAGCAGGCCGTTCGCCAAGGGGCATGCAGTGACGACATTCGACAGGGTTGCCGACATCATCGCCGACACGATCGGCGTGGAGCGCGACAAGATCACCATGGACAGCCACACGATCGATGACCTCGACATCGACAGCCTGGAGTTCCTCGACATCGTTTTCGCGATCGACAAGGACATGGGCATCAAGATCCCGCTGGAGCGGTGGACGCAGGAAGTGAACGAGGGCAAGGTTCCGGCCGAAAACTATTTCGTGATGCGCAACCTGTGCGCGCGCATCGACGACCTCGTGGCCGCCAAGGCCGCCTGACGGGCGGCGGCGCTTGACGGCTTCGGCTTCGCTCGCGATACCATGCCGCCCATGGCTGCCAGCGACGTCGTCATCACCGGCATAGGGCTCGTTTCGTCCCTCGGCGAAGGCGTGGACGCGCATTGGCGCGCGCTGAGCGACCCCGGTTTGCAGCCGCATGTCGATACGGAACGTTTCAAGCCGTATCCGATCCACCCGCTTCCGGCGATCGAGTGGGGTCGCCAGATTCCAGGGCGCAGCGACCAGCGGCAGATGGAGAATTTGCAGAAGACCGGCGTCTACGCCGCGGGCCTTGCGCTGGACGACGCCGGAATCAAGGGCGACGACGCGCTCTGCGCGAGCATGGACATGATCGTGGCGTCGGGCGGCGGCGAGCGCGACGACGCGGTCGACAGGGCGGTGCTCGCCGCCGCGCCGTCCGTTCCCGACGCGGAAGTCCTGCTCAACGAGAAGCTCAACACGGAGCTGCGGCCGACGCTGTTCCTCGCCCAGCTCGCCAACCTGCTCGCGGGCAACGTTTCCATCGTGCACAAGGTGACCGGCTCGTCGCAGACCTTCATGGGCGAGGAGACGGCCGGCATCTCGGCGCTTCAGGTGGCGATCACGCGCATCGCCGCCGGCAGCGCGACGCACATGCTGGTCGGCGGCGCGTTCAGCGCCGAGCACCCGGAATTCCTGCTGATGCACGAGATCGGCGCACGGCTCCTGCATGGGCCGTGGCACCCGGTCGGCCGGCGCGCGGGCGCGCCCGGCGGCGGGCTGGTGCTCGGAACGGTCGGCTGCTTCCTCGTGCTCGAATCGGCGGCGCACGCGGCTGCGCGCGGGGCCGCCGCCTATGCGCGGCTCGGGTCGGTGCAGGCCGGCAGCGCGCGGCGCGGACCGGACTATGCGCAAAGGCTGGCGGCGCTGGCGCGCGCGGCCGGCGTGCCGGGCGACCGCCCCGTGCTGGTCGTCTCGGCCGCCACCGGCGCGCCGGAGGCCACCGCCGCGGAGCAGGCCGCGCTCGCCGCGCCGGGCAATCTCACGACGCGCGCCATCGCCACCGCGTTCGGCCACGCCAAGGAGGCGCAGTTCCCGCTCGCCGTGGCGGTCGCCGCCATGGCGCTGCGCAACGGCGCCGCCCCGGCCCGGATCGACCCGGCGGACGGCCCCGACCTTGCCGGCGCGCCCGATGTCGCGCTGGCGACATCAGTCGGCCACCATCGCGGCGAAGGCATGGTCCTCCTCCACGCGGTTTCCGGGACGGCAGGAGGGGCGGCATGAGCGGCACCAATCAGCCCGTGCGCCCCACCGTGGTCGTTACCGGCATGGGGCTCGTCACCTCGCTCGGCCGGGGCAAAGAGGACAACTGGGCCGCGCTGACCGCCGGCCGCTCGGGCATACGCCGCATATCCCGCTTTCCGACCGATCACCTGAAGACGACGATCTCCGGCATGGTGGATTATCTGCCGTCCAGCAGGCTGGGCTGCGGCGCGCTGACGGCCGAGCTCGCGCATCTGGCAGCGGAAGAAGCGCTCGGCGAAGCCGCGATCTCCGGCGAATTCGGCGGCCCGCTCTTCCTCGCCGCGCCGCCGATGGAGATCGAATGGCTGCACCGCTTCGCGGTCAACGCCACGCTGGCGCAGCCCGACCCGGCCCTTCCGCTCTTGACCGCCTCGCGGGCGGCCGGCGGGTTCGAGGAGTATTTCGTGCTGTCCCAGTTCGGCACCGTCGCCCAGTCGCTGGCCGACCGTTTCGGCATACGCGGCCTGCCGGTGACAGTGTCGACGGCCTGTGCCTCCGGCGGCACGGCTATCCAGCTCGGCGTCGATGCGATTCGCCGCGGCGAAACCGACCGGGCGCTTGCGGTGGCTGCCGACGGCTCGGCCAACGCGGAATCGCTGATCCGCTTCTCGCTGCTGTCGGCGCTGTCGATGCAGAACGACGTGCCGCACAAGGCGTCGAAACCGTTCTCGCGCGACCGCGACGGCTTCGTCATGGCGGAAGGCGCCGCGGCGCTGGTGCTGGAATCGCTGGAGAGCGCGCGCTCGCGCGGCGCGGCGATCCTCGGCGTGGTGATGGGCTGCGGCGAGAGGGCCGACGACTTCCACCGCACCCGCTCCAAGCCCGACGGCTCGCCGGCGATCGCCGCCGTGCGGCGGGCCATCGCCGACGCGGGCATCGAGCCGCAGGCCATCGACTACATCAACGCCCACGGCACCTCGACGCCCGAGAACGACAAGATGGAGTACCTCTCCATGTCGACGGTCTTCGGCAACCGCATGGGCGACATCCCGATCTCGTCCAACAAGTCGATGATCGGCCACACGCTGTCGGCCGCCGGCGGCGTCGAGGCCGTGATCTCGCTCATGACCATGCGCGAGGGGCGCATCCCGCCGACCATCAACTACGACAACCCAGACCCGGCGATCCCGCTCGACGTGGTGCCCAATGTCAGCCGCGACGCCGACGTGGCGACCGTTCTGTCCAATTCCTTCGGCTTCGGCGGCCAGAACGTCTGCCTTGTGCTGGCGCGAGAACCCGTCTAGGCGGTCGGCTCGTCCTTCAGGCAGCTTCTACCCATGCGCGCATTGCAGCTCGTCGCCGACCGGCGGATCGAACTCCGCGACGTCGACCCGCCCCCGCCCCCCGCTCCCGGCGAGGTGACGCTGCGCATCCGCGCGGTGGCGCTGAACCATATCGACGTGTGGGGCTGGCGCGGCATGGCCTTCGCCAAGCGCAAGCTGCCGCTGACCGTCGGCGCGGAAGCCTCCGGCGAGGTGGCGGCGCTGGGCGAAGGCGTGTCCGGCCTGCGCGAAGGCGACCTCGTCGCCATCTACGGCGCGCGCACCTGCGGGCGCTGCAAGGCGTGCCGCGAGGGACGCGACAATCTGTGCGAGGAGGTCGAGGGGGTGCACGGCTTCCATCTCGACGGCTTCGCGCGCGACCTCGCCAACATGCCGGCCCGGCTGCTGGTGCCCGCCCCCGCCGGGCTCGGCGCGGTGGCGGCGGCGCTGGCGCCCGTCACCTTCGGCACGGTCGAGCACATGCTGTTCGACAATGCGAGGCTGGAGCCGGGCGAGACGATCCTCGTCCACGCCGGCGGCTCGGGCATCGGCACGGCGGCGATCCAGGTGGCGAAATCGATCGGCTGCACCGTCATCACCACGGTCGGCTCGGCCGAAAAGGCGGCCAAGGCCGCGGCGCTCGGCGCCGACCACGTCATCAACTACCGCGAGGACCGGTTCGAGGGCGCGGTGCGCAAGCTCACCGGCCGCAAGGGCGTCGACGTGGTGTTCGAGCATGTCGGCGCCGACACCTGGGCCGGCTCGATGCTGTCGATGAAGAAGGGGGCGCGGCTGGTCACCTGCGGCTCGACGTCGGGCGTCTCGGCGCCGATGAACCTGATGCAGCTCTTCCAGCAGCAGTTGAAGATCTTCGGCTCGTTCGGCTGCCGCATCGACAATCTGCGCACGGCCATGCAGCGCCTCGCCGGCGGCTCCGTCCACCCCGTCATCGACACGATGACCGGCCTCGACGGGATCGAGGCCGCGCTGTCGCGGCTGGAGGGCCGCGACGTGTTCGGCAAGATCGTGCTGGCGCTGGACTGAGAGTCCGCGATCAGAGCAGGCTCTCAGCTCGCGGGCGTGTCGCGGACGACCACCACCCGCGTGTTGCCCGGACCGACGGACTGCACCAGATCGTAGAACGCCTTGGCGTTGTCGGTTTCCAGCCGCACGCAGCCATGCGAGGCGGGGCTGCCGAGCCGGCTGACGGCGCTGGTGCCGTGGATGGCGTAGCCGCCGTCGTAGAACACCGAATAGGGCATCGGCGACATGTCGTATTTGCGCGAATACCACATCTTGTGCAGGCGCTTGGGCCGCCACGAGCCCGACGGCGTGACGTAGCCGGGGCGCGCCGTCGACACCGGCCAGGTGTGGATCACCTTGCCGTAGTGGATGACCTGCATGGTCTGCGACGTTACGTCCACCCGCGCCACCAGGCTGGAGGCCGAGGCCAAACCCGGAAGGGCGACAGCGCCCACGGCGGCTACCAGCGCGCCGAACAGCCAGTTCCTCATCGTCGAAAACCCCAAGTCGCATTGCCCTGCGGTAAGGCTAGAAGCGCGGGCGTGAACAGTAAATGAACGATGCGGGGCGCTGGCCGCGGCACACGGCATTTTGAAGGGCGCGTGTTGCGCGCTTGCAAAAACAGCGCGGCTCCCGTCTCAATGGCGGCATGGACCTTGCCGCCAGCGAAAGCCTGTTCCGCGCCGTCGACGCGCGCATCGACGACCTCGTCGCCCTCACCGTCGACCTCGTCCGGTTTCCGACAGTCAATCCGCCGGGCGAGGCGTACACGCCCTGCGCCGAATATCTCGGCGAGCGGCTGCGCCGCAGCGGCTTCGAAGTCGAATATGTGCGCGGCGAGGGCACGCCCGGCGACAGCGACCGCTATCCGCGCACCAACGTCGTCGCCCGCTTCGACGGGCGCACGCGCGGACGCACCGTGCATTTCAACTCGCATATCGACGTGGTGGAGGCCGGCGCCGGCTGGACGGTCGACCCGTTCGAGGGCGTGGTGCGCGACGGGCGGGTCTACGGGCGCGGCACCTGCGACATGAAGGGCGGGCTGGCGGCGTCCGTCATCGCGGCGGAGGCGTTCCTGGCCGTCCACCCGGACTTTCCCGGCGCGATCGAGATATCGGGGACCGTGGACGAGGAATCCGGCGGCTTCGGCGGCGTCGCCTATCTCGCGCAGCGCGGCTATTTCTCGCGGCCGCGCGTCGACCACGTCATCATTCCCGAGCCGCTCAACAAGGACCGCATCTGCCTCGGCCATCGCGGCGTCTGGTGGGCCGAGATCGAGACGCGCGGCCGCATCGCCCACGGCTCGATGCCCTTCCTCGGCGATTCGGCCATCCGCCACATGGGCGCCGTGCTCGACGCCTTCGAGCGCGACCTGTTTCCCGCCCTCGAACGCAAGGAAACGCGCATGCCGGTGGTGCCGGAAGGCGCGCGCCGGTCGACGCTGAACCTCAACTCCCTCCACGCCGGCCAGACCGAGGATTTCTTCCCCGGCCTGCCCGCGCCGAACGTCGCCGATTCGGCGCGACTGGTGATCGACCGGCGCTTCCTCATCGAGGAGCCGGTGGACGCGGTCAAAAGCGAGGTCGTCGCCATCCTCGAACGGCTGAAGCGCGAGCGCCCGCGCTTCGACTACCGCATCCGCGACCTGATGGAGGTGCTGCCGATGGTGACGGAGGCCGACGCGCCGGTGCCGTCGGCGCTGGCCGACGCCATCCGCCTCGTCTTCGGGCGCGAGCCGCAATATGTCTGCTCGCCCGGCACCTACGACCAGAAGCACGTCGCGCGCATCGGCAAGCTGCACGACTGCGTCGCCTACGGCCCGGGCATACTCGACCTCGCCCACCAGCCCGACGAATGGGTCGGCATCGACGACATGGCGGAGTCGGCCAAGGTCATGGCGCTCGCGCTCGACGCCCTGCTGCGCGGCAACGCGGCAAGATGAGCGCAAAACCGTTTCCCGCGGCGGGCCCGCGCGCAAAACGAATCCCGATTTACTCACGGCCCGATTGGCGCTTTGATACCGTCACGTCTCAAGCATCGGAGAGAACGCAAATGAAGATCGCACGCTCCCTCATGCTGGCCACGGCGCTGGCCATGGCAGCCGGCGCGGCCCACGCGGCGCGCACCGACCTCGTCGTCGGCATGGTGCTGGAGCCGCCGCATCTCGACCCGACCGCGGGCGCGGCGGCGGCGATCGACGAGGTGACCTATGCCAACATCTTCGAGGGACTGACGCGCATCGGACGCGCGGGCGAGGTGCTGCCCGGCCTCGCCGAAAGCTGGGAAATCTCCGACGACGGAAAGACTTACACCTTCAAGCTGAGAACCGGAGTCAAGTACCATGACGGCTCCGACTTCAACGCCGACGACGTGAAGTTCTCGCTCGACCGGGCGCGCGCCGAGGGCTCCACCAACGCGCAGAAGCCGCTCTTCGCGCAGATCGACGCGGTCGATGTGGTCGATGCGGCCACCGTGAAGATCACGCTCAAGCAGCCGCAGGGCGCGTTCCTCTACAATATGGGCTGGGGCGACGCCGTGATCGTGGCGCCCGAAAGCGCCGACGGCAACAAGGAGAAGCCGGTCGGCACCGGCCCGTTCAAGTTCGAGGGCTGGGCCAAGGGCTCGTCCATCACCATCGTCAAGAACCCGGACTACTGGGGCAAGCCGGTGGCGCTCGACAAGGCCGAGTTCCGCATCATCCCCGACGCGGCGGCCGCCATCCCCGCTTTGCTCTCGGGCGACGTGCACGCCTTCGCCAACGCGCCGGTGGGCGACGCGCTGCCGCAGATCGAGGGCGACCCGCGCTTCAAGGTGGTGATCGGCGCGACCGAGGGCGAGACGCTGCTGTCGATGAACAACGCCAGGGCGCCGCTCGACAACCTCAAGGTGCGCCAGGCGGTGAGCCACGCGCTGAACCGGCAGGAGATCATCGACGGGGCGTCCAACGGGCTCGGCGTGCCGATCGGCTCGCATTTCTCGCCCGCCAACGCGGCCTATGTCGACCTCACCAACACCTATCCCTATGACCCGGCCAAGGCCAGGGCGCTGCTCGCCGAGGCGGGGCTCGCCAACGGCTTCAGCGCCACGATCAAGCTGCCGCCGCCGCCCTATGCGCGCCAGGGCGGCGAGATCATCGCCTCGCAGTTGCGGCAGGTGGGCATCAACCTGGAGATCATCCCGGTCGAGTGGGCCGACTGGCTGAAGCAGGTCTTCACCGACAAGGATTTCGACTTCACGATCATCTCGCATGTCGAGCCCAACGACATCGAGATCTATTCGCGGCCGACCTATTATTTCGGCTACAACAATCCCGAATTCAACAAGGTGATCGCCGAGCTCGACGTGACCGCCGACGAGGCCAGGCGCAACGCGCTGTTCGGACAGGCGCAGGAGATCCTCGCCAAGGACGCCGTCGTCGGCTTCCTGTTCCAGTTGCCGAAGGTCGGCGTGTGGGACGCCAAGCTCGAAGGCATGTGGGAGAATACGCCCACCCCCGCCATCGACCTGACCGAGGTCAAGTGGGCGGACTGACGTAAGGCAGAAGAGGCTGCGCCCTACGTTGCCCCCCTCTGGGCCCCCCTCTGTCCTGCCGGACATCTCCCCCTCAAGGGGGGAGATCGGCTGTCATCCCTGCTTTCGCCAATCGTTGAAGGTTGGCGAAACCACATCTGCAATCCGATCTCCCCCCTTGAGGGGGAGATGTCCGGCAGGACAGAGGGGGGTGCGAAGAGGCGCCGGCGTGGCCTCACCCCCATTCGCCGCATGATCGCCTTCGTCGCCAAGCGGCTCGCGATCGGCCTGGTGACGCTGCTGCTCGCCTCCGTTGTCGTATTCGCCGTCATGGAGGTGCTGCCCGGCGATCCGGCCATGCTGATGCTCGGCATGAATGCCTCGCCCGACGCGCTGGAGGCGCTGCGCCTTGAGATGGGCATGCACGACCCGCTGGTCCTGCGCTACCTCTCCTGGATCGGCGGCCTCGCCGTCGGCGATTTCGGCCGTTCGGTCACTTATTCCTCGCCGGTCATCGACCTGATCGCCGAGCGCGCGGCGGTGTCGCTGCCGCTGGCGCTCTTGTCGCTCGTGCTATCCACCGCCATCGCGATTCCGGTCGGCATCTTCGCGGCGGCGCGGCGCGGCAGCGTCGGCGACCTCTCGGTCATGGGCGTCACCCAGATCGGCGTCGCGGTGCCGAATTTCTGGTTCGCGCTGCTCCTGGTCTATCTGTTCGCCGTGTGGCTGCGGCTGGTGCCGGCGGGCGGCTTTCCCGGCTGGGGCGCCGGCCTGTGGCCCGCCACCAAGGCGCTCGTCCTGCCGGCAGTGGCGCTGGCGCTGCCGCAAGCGGCGATCCTGGCGCGCGTCACGCGCGGCGCCATGCTGGAGGTGCTGGGCGAGGACTATATCCGCACCGCGCGCGCCAAGGGCATGCCGCGGCGCACCGTGCTGTGGCGCCACGCGCTGCGCAACGCGATGATCCCCGTGCTGACCATCCTCGGCCTGCAATTCGCCTTCCTGCTCGCCGGCACCATCATCATCGAGAACGTGTTCTACCTGCCCGGCATCGGCCGCCTCGTCTTCCAGGCGATCACCCAGCGCGACCTGATCGTGGTGGAGGGCGTCATCATGCTGCTGGTGGCGAGCGTGGTCGTCGTCAACCTGCTGGTCGACCTCGCCTATGCGGCGATCGACCCGCGGCTGCGGGGACGCGCATGAGCGAGGCCGCGCTCCCCGCCCCCTCCCCGGCTCCGCCGCGCCACTGGCTGCGGCAGGCGCTGTCGAACCCCTCCTTCGTCATCGGCCTCGCCGTCACCGGGCTGATCGCGGGAATAGCGCTCGTCTCCTTCTTCTGGACGCCCTACGACGTGACCAACATCGTGGTAGCCGACCGGATGAAGACCATGTCGGCGCAGCACTGGTTCGGCACCGACCATTTCGGCCGCGACATCCTGTCGATGATCATGGTCGGGGCGCGCAACTCCATCGCCGTCGCCATCGTCGCCGTGGTGATCGGCATGGGGATCGGCGTGCCGCTCGGCTGCTGGGCGGCGGCCAACGGCGGCATCGTCGACGAGGCGCTGATGCGCTTCAACGACGTGGTCTTCGCCTTCCCCGCTTTGCTCTCGGCGGTGATGATCACCGCCATATTCGGCCCCGGCGCGGTCAACGCCATCATCGCCATCGGCATCTTCAACGTGCCGGTCTTCGCGCGCGTGGCCCGCGCCGGGGCGCTGTCGCTGTGGCCGCGCGAATACATCCTCGCGGCGCGCGCGGCGGGCAAGGGCAAGGCGCTGATCACGGTCGAGCACATCCTGCCCAACATCGCCTCGCTGCTGCTGGTGCAGGGCACCATCCAGTTCGCGCTCGGCATCCTCGCCGAATCGGGCCTGTCCTATCTCGGGCTCGGCGCGCAGCCGCCGATGCCGTCATGGGGCCGCATGCTGTTCGACGCGCAGACGCGCATGATGGTGGCGCCGCACCTCGCCATCTTTCCGGGCCTCGCCATCGTGTTCACCGTGCTCGGCCTCAACCTGCTCGGCGACGGGCTGCGCGACGTGCTCGACCCGAGACTGAGGCGCGAACGGTGAGCCTGCTGGAGATCGAGGATCTGCGGCTTTCGATCGGCGTCACGCCGATCCTGAAGGATATCGACCTCGCCATCGAAGCTGGCGAGGTGATGGGCCTCGTCGGCGAATCGGGCTCCGGCAAGTCGATGACCGCGCTCACCCTCATGCGGCTGCTGCCCCATGCCGCGCGGGCGGCGGGGCGCGTGACCTTCGACGGCATCGACATCCTCGCCGCGCCCGAGAGCGCGATGAACCGGCTGCGCGGCGACGACATCGGCATGGTGTTCCAGGAGCCGATGACGGCGCTCAACCCCGTCAAGACCATCGGCGAGCAGGTGGCCGAGGGCATACGCTGGCACACCGGCGCCACGCGCCGCGACGCCGAGGACCGGGCGCGGCGGATGCTCGACCGCGTCGGCCTGCCGGAAGCGAAGTTCCCGCTGTCGCGCTATCCGCACGAGCTCTCGGGCGGGCAGCGCCAACGCGTCGTCATCGCCATCGCCTGCGCGCTCAACCCCAAGCTGCTGATCGCCGACGAGCCGACCACGGCGCTCGACGTGGTGCTGCAAAAGCAGATCCTCGAACTGCTGCGCGGCCTCGTCGACGAGAACCGCATGGGCCTGCTGCTGATCTCGCACGACCTCGCTGTCGTCGCCGACATGGCCGACCGCGTCACCATCCTGCGCCGGGGCGAGGTGATGGAAGCGGGCGAGACGGTGGCCGTGCTGAGCGAGCAGAAGCATCCCTATACGCGCCAGCTCGCGCAGGCGTCCGTCCATGTGCCGGAGCGTGCCGAACCCGCTTCCGCGCACCTACACGCCGACCGCGCCCCGCTGCTGGAGGTGACGGCGCTCACGCGCGACTATCCCGGCCGGCGCAAGGGCCTGTTCGCGCGCGAGGCGCCGTTCCGGGCGGTGGACGGCGTGTCGTTCTTACTGCGCGAAGGCCAGTCGGTGGCCCTCGTCGGCCGTTCCGGCTGCGGAAAGTCGACGCTGGCGCGCATGGTGCTCGCCCTCGACCGGCCGACCGGCGGCTCGATCCGCTTTCGCGGCGAGGAACTGACCGGGCTTTCCGAAGCCGCGCTGAAGCCGGCGCGCCGCGACATGCAGGTCGTCTTCCAGGACCCGTTCGGCTCGTTCAACCCGCGCCATCGCGTCGAGCGTCTGGTGGCCGAGCCGCTGCATCTGGCCGACCCCGCGCCCACGGTGGAGGAGCGGCGCGAGCTGGTGGCGCGGGCGCTGGCCGAGGTCGGGCTGGCGCGCAGCGACATGGACAAATACCCGCACGAATTTTCCGGCGGCCAGCGCCAGCGTCTCTCCATCGCGCGCGCGCTGATCACGCGGCCAAAGCTGATCGTCTGCGACGAGCCGGTCTCAGCGCTGGACGTTTCCATCCGTGCGCAGGTGCTGGACCTCTTCGCCGACCTCAACCGGCGGCTCGGCGTCGCCTACCTGTTCATCACCCACGACCTGACCGTGGCGCGCGCCATCACCGACGACGTGATGGTGATGCATGAGGGGCGCATCGTGGAGACGGGCGACACGCAGACGGTTCTGGCGCGACCGCGCTCGGAGGCCGCCCGGCTTCTGGTCGAAGCCGCGCCCGACCTCGGCCGCGCGCTCGCGGCGCGGCGCGCGCGCACGGCATCGTCCGCGCGCTGAAGCGCGCCTTGCATTCGCCGCCGCCGGGCTCCATGTCTTCGGGCGAAGCGGAGCGCGCCCCGTCGAGATGACGACCATCGAAAGCCCCTGCATCCTCGTCTGCTCGATCGACGACAAAACCGGCTATTGCTTCGGCTGCGGGCGCACGCGTTCGGAAATCGTCGGCTGGATCGGCATGAGCCCGGCAGAGCGGCGCGCGGTGATGGCGCTCCTGCCCGCACGGCTGGAGACGGTGGAGCGGCGGCCGCGCCGCGAGACGCGCCGCGCCCGCATGGCGCGCGAGCGGGCGGAACAGGGCTGATGCGGACGCTGCTGATCCTCGTTGGCGTCCTCGCCGCTGCCGGCGCCGTGGCCTGGTTCGGTTCTGGCGCAGACACCGGCGCGTTCGGCGGCGGCGACACGATGCGCCTCGTCTATCTCGGCCTGCTGCTCGCCTTTCTCGCCGGCGGGCTGTTCGGCTCCGGCATCGGGATCGGCAAGGGCCTGCGCAGCCTTGCCGTGTGGGCGGCCATCCTCGTCGCGCTCGTCGCCGGCTACCAGAACCGCTACGAATTGCAGGACATCGCCAGCCGGCTGACGGCGGGGCTGATTCCCGGCAGCCCGATCTCCGCGCGCGACGCCGAGGGCCGCATCGCCGTGGTGCTCGACCGCATGGGCGACGGCCATTTCTTCGTGCGGGCCGATGTCAACGGCGTGCTCGTGCCCATGGTGGTGGACACGGGCGCGACGACGACGGTGCTGACGGCACAGGACGCGCGCCGGGCGGGATACGATCCTGCCGCGCTCAGCTATGTCGTGCCGGTGATGACCGCCAACGGCGCGGCCCGCGCCGCGCGCGTCAGCGCCGGCGAGCTGCGCGTCGGCGACATCGCCCGTCGTGACATGGAGATGCTGGTCGCCGAAGAGGGCCGCCTCGGCCAGAGCCTGCTCGGCATGAATTTCCTGTCGTCGCTGTCCGGCTTCGACGTACGCGGCGACCGGCTGACGCTCTACGACTGAAGCATCAGCCCGAGATCAGGCTGACCGTGAAGCGCGCCGCCACGAACATGCAGAACACGCCGAATCCCACTTCGAGCTGGCGCTTCGAGGCCGCGTGGGCGAGCCTGACGCCGTAGGGCGTCACCCAGATGGCGATGGGGATGACCAGCGCCACCGCGATCCAGTTGATGAAGCCGGTCGACAGCGGCGGCAGCAGCGGGTTGCCCCAGCCGGCCCACACATAGCCGATCGTCCCGGGGATCGAGATGATGACGCCGACGCCGGACGAGGTGGCCACCGCCTGGTGGATCGGCCGGCCGTACAGGGTCATGAAGGTGTTGTTGAGGACGCCGCCGCCGATCCCCATCAGCGTCGACACATAGCCGAGCAGCGCGCCCACGGCGAAGCGCAGCGGGTTGGGCGGTATGTCGTCGCCCAGCCGCCAGCTCTGGCGGTTGAACAGCATGCGCAGGCCGAGCAGGAAGGCGATGACGGCGAAAACCGCCCGAAGGCCGAAGCTCGATATGAATGCCGCCGTCAGCGATGCCGCGACGACGCCCACCGTCAGCGCGACGGCATAGGTGCGCAGCAGCGCGACGTCGACGGCGCCCCGCCGGTAATGGGCGCGGAAGGACGAGATGGAGGTCGGGATGATGATGGCGAGCGAGCTGCCGACCGCGACATGCATCCGCACGGATTCGTCCACGCCGAGGAAGTCGAAAACCTGGTAGAAGACGGGCACCAGCACCGCACCCCCGCCGATGCCGAGCAAGCCGGCCAGCAGGCCCGTCACGACGCCCGCGCCGGCAATGGCGAGCGCGAACATGGCGATCTCGCCCACCGGCATATCGAAGATCGGCATATCGAAGATCGGCATCGACGCCCTTCCCCCTTGCGATTCATGTGGCCGCGCGGCGCCCGCTCAGGCCGCCTCGGCGCGACCCGAAAGATCGATTTCGGCGAAGGCGCGGCGGATGACATCCGGTCCGGCGCCGGGCCGCGTCGCCTCGGTGGACAGGATCTGCCGGAAGCGCCGCGCGCCCGGCAGCCCGTGGAAAAGCCCGGTCATGTGGCGCGTGACATGGGCGATGCGGCCGCCGGCCGCGACATGGCGGGCCGAATAGGCTTCCATGTCGCCCATGACCGCCGCCCAGTCGACGGGCGCCGCCGCTTGGCCGAGCAGGGCGTCGGCCTGCGCCAGCAACGCGGGATTGTGGTAGGCGGCGCGCCCGAGCATCACGCCGTCGACATGCGCGAGATGCCCGGCAGCGGCCTCCACGCCGGCGATCCCGCCATTGATGCCGATGAAGCGGTGGGGCAGCCGCGCCTTCAGCCTGTAGACGCGGTCGTAGTCGAGCGGCGGAACCTCGCGGTTCTCTTTCGGGCTGAGCCCTTGCAGCCACGCCTTGCGCGCATGCACCCACAGCGCGTCGGCTCCGGCCGCGAAAACCGCGTCTGCCAGCACATCGAGAGCAGGCCCGGGATCCTGCTCGTCGACGCCGATGCGGCATTTCACGGTCACCGGCACCGGCGCGGCCGCCTTCATGGCCGCCACGCATTCCGCGACCAGCATGGGCGTGCGCATGAGGCAGGCGCCGAACGTGCCCGACTGCACGCGGTCGGACGGACAGCCGACATTCAAGTTGATCTCGTCATAGCCGAAGCCGGCGCCGATGCGCGCCGCCTCGGCCAGCCGGGCCGGATCGGAGCCGCCGAGCTGCAACGCCACGGGGTGCTCGACGGGATCGAAGCCCAGCAGCCGCTCGCGCGGGCCGTGGATCACGGCATCGGCGACCACCATCTCGGTATAGAGCAGCGCGCGCGCACTGAGCCGCCGGTGGAGGAAGCGGCAATGGCGGTCGGTCCAGTCCATCATCGGCGCGACGGCGAAGACCGGCGGGGCGAAATAGGTCGATGGCCGCAAGGCCGCTTCGTTGCCGAGGGCGGAAGACACGGCCCGCTCTTACCGGCGGCGGCTGCGACTGGCAAGCCGGGGGCGCAGCCGGCCTCTCAGGCCGCCTCCATCGCCGCCTTCACCGCCGCGATAGCCGCCTCGCCGCGGCTGGCGTCCGGCCCGCCCGCCTGCGCCATGTCCGGGCGGCCGCCGCCGCCCTGCCCGCCCAGCGCGCTGGAGGCGACGCGCACCAGATCGACCGCGCTGAAGCGCGCTGTGAGGTCGTCCGTCACCCCGACCACGACGCTGGCCTTGCCGTCATCGGCCGCGCCGACGAAAACGACGACGCCCGAGCCCAGCGACTTCTTGCCCGCGTCCGCGAGGGGCTTCAGATCCTTCGGCGACACGCCGGTGACGACGCGCCCGACGAAGCCGGCTCCGGCGACCGTCTCGGTTTCCGCGCCGGCCGATGCGCTCGAGCCCGCGCCCAGCGCCAGCTTCTGGCGCGCCTCCGAGAGCTCCTTCTCGAGGCGACGGCGCTCCTCCACGAGGATTTCCAGCCGGGCCGGCACATCGGCGGGCGCGACCTTCAGCGCCGCGGCCGCCTGCTTCAAGCGCCGCTCCTGCTCGTCCAGATGACGCCGCGCTGCCTCGCCGGTCATCGCCTCGAGACGGCGAACGCCGGCCGCGACAGCGCCCTCGGACACCACGCGAACGAGGCCGATGTCGCCGGTGGCCGAGACATGCGTGCCGCCGCACAATTCCGCCGAATAGGTTCGCCCGGCCTTGTCGCCGGCCAGCGCCGTGCCCATGGACACCACGCGGACCTCGTCGCCGTATTTCTCGCCGAACAGCGCCATCGCGCCCTCGGCGATCGCGTCGTCGACCGACATCAGGCGCGTGGTGACGGGCGCGTTCTGCAACACGATCGCGTTGGCGATCGCCTCGATGCGCGCCAGCTCGGCATCGGCGATCGGCTTCGGATGCGAGAAGTCGAAGCGCAGGCGATCGGGCGCGACGAGCGAGCCCTTCTGGGCGACATGCGTGCCCAGCACCTCGCGCAGCGCCTCGTGCAGCAGATGCGTCGCCGAATGGTTTGAGCGGATGAGGCGGCGGCGGGCATGGTCGACCTCGAGCTCGACCGCCGCGCCGTGCGCGATAGTGCCCGACTTCACCTCGCCGACATGGACGAACAGCCCGTCGCCCTTCTTCTGCGTGTCGCGAACCGCCACCACGAAGCCGTCGCCGCGGATGGTGCCGGTATCGCCGACCTGACCGCCCGACTCGCCGTAGAACGGCGTCTGGTTGACCACGATCTGCACGGCCTCGCCCGCGCCGGCCGAGGCGACCTCCGCGCCGTCGCGCACCAGCGCCGACACCACGCCTTCGGCGCGCTCGGTGGCGTAGCCGAGGAACTCGGTGGCGCCGAGCTTCTCGCGCAACTGGAACCAGATCGCCTCCGTCGCCGCCTCGCCCGAGCCGGCCCAGCTCGCGCGCGCCTCCGCCTTCTGGCGCTCCATGGCGTCGGTGAAGCCGGCGAGATTGACCGAAATGCTGCGCTCGCGCAGCGCATCCTGCGTCAGGTCCAGCGGGAAACCGTAGGTGTCGTAGAGCCTGAAGGCCGTCTCGCCGTCGAGCATGTCGCCGGCCTTCATCCCGGTCGTGGCGTCCTCCAGAAGGCCGAGGCCGCGCGCCAGCGTCTTGCGGAAGCGCGTCTCCTCCAGCTTGAGCGTCTCGGTGATCAGCGCCTCCGCGCGCGCGAGCTCGGGATAGGCCTGCCCCATCTCGCGCACAAGCGCCGGCACCAGCTTCCACATCAGCGGCTCGGAGGCGCCCAGAAGCTGCGCGTGGCGCATGGCGCGGCGCATGATGCGGCGCAGCACGTAGCCGCGGCCCTCGTTGGACGGGGTCACACCGTCGGCGACGAGGAAGGACGAGGATCGCAGATGGTCCGCGATCACGAGGAAGGAGGCAACGTTCTCCGCACTCGGCC
>CAZVTK010000026.1:0-40128 GCA_964629765.1 uncultured Mesorhizobium sp. | reverse complement strand
GAATCAGAACACGCCGAACAACGGAACCCCGTTTATGGGTACGTGACCTAGAGCCGCACCGCCAGCCGCTCACCGCTTTTATCTCAAGGAAGTCTTCCAAACCCCAACTGCCGCCCTCCCGTCCCAGGCCCGACCGCTTGTAACCTCCGAACGGAGTTCCGGGCGCTCTGCCGATGCCATTGACCTGGACCATTCCGGTCTGCAGTCGCCGAGCCACGCGGCGCACCCGCTCCGGATCTGCGGACTGAATATAGCTGGACAGCCCATAAGGAGTGTCGTTGGCGATGGCGACAGCCTCGTCCTCGCTGTCGAACGGTATGATGGAAAGTACAGGTCCGAAGATCTCTTCTCGCGCGATCGTCATGTTGTTGTCGACATCCGCAAAAACGGTCGGCCGGACGAAGAATCCGCGATCAAAGCCGTCCGGACGCCCAAGCCCTCCAGCCACAAGTCGCGCGCCCTCCCCTATCCCCGCCTCGATCAGGCTCTGTACCTTGTCGAATTGGGCTTTGGAGACCAGAGGGCCAAGGTGATCGCCGTCTTCCGCCGGATCGCCTGTCTTGAAGGTCCGCGCGTGGTTGGCGGCAATCTCCACCGCGTCGTCATAGACCGCACGCTCCACCAGGAGGCGCGTTGGCGCGTTGCAGGACTGACCGCTATTCTCGAAGCATTGCGCGACGCCGCGGACAATAGCATCCGGCAGATCAGCATCCGCAAAGACCAGATTGGGAGACTTCCCCCCCAGCTCCAGCCTGACGCGCTTGACGCTATCTGCCGAAGCCTTGGAGACGGCAATGCCGCCCCTCGTCGACCCGGTGAAGGACATCAAGTCGATGTCGCGATGGCGCGACATTGCCTCGCCGACTGTCGCGCCCTCGCCGTTGATCAGATTGAAGACGCCCGCCGGAAAACCCGCTTCGTGCACTATCTCCGCAAAAATCATCGACGATATCGGTGCGATTTCCGACGGCTTCAGGATCACGGTGCAGCCGGCGGCCAGGGCGGCCGCGACCTTGAGCGTCACCTGATTCATGGGCCAGTTCCAGGGCGTGATCAGCCCGCACACGCCGACCGGTTCCAGGATGATCCGGTCATCGGGAGCATCCTGGCTCAAAGGCCGCTCGAACTCGAACGTCTTCAGCGTTCGTATAAAGGTCTCGATATGGCTGGCGCCGACAGCCGCTTGCGAATTCGTCGCCAGCCTGATCGGCGCGCCCATTTCGGCCGATATTGCGGAAGCAAGGTCCGGCAGGCGCCTTCTATAGGCGGACAACAGCGTTTCCAGCCACGCGACCCGCTCCTCGCGTGTCGTCCGCCCCCAGCTCCCGAAGGCCAGCCGAGCGGCGCTGACGGCCCTGTCGACATCAGCAGCCGAACCGACCGAAACGATCGCGAACGGTTTCTCGTCGGCCGGGTTGATAACCTCCAGCTCCTGCGGACGAGCAGGCGAAACCCAGCTTCCGTCTATATAGAATTCGAGTTTGCGTATCATGCAAAGGGTTCCCAAGCTATAATCTGAAAGACCAGAAAGCTGCATCAGATTCCATGCATCTTCCGGAGCAGATCACGTGGCGTATTGCAGAACAGCCTTGCGCACTTCTTCTGTCGTAACTGTTTTACCTGCGTTGCCGAGCAGATTATGAACGCTTTCGACGGCGTGGCGGCGAAGTCCTTTGGGCAGGGTGAGCACCGCATTCGCCAGGGCAATGCTGGTTTCCATCGGCCAGGTCTGCTCGAAGGAGATGCGGCTTGGGCCGTGCGACACTGCAAACGATGGTTCGGAAGCAGGAGCGCTGCCTCGAAGTCGGGCCGTTCGCTCCCGATCCACGCGGCGCTCCTTTATCGCAACGCCATAGATTTGTTCGGCTTCCTCCACGGTCAGCATCTCGTCCAGCACGTCGCGCAAAACCTCGTCCGGCGAACGTTCGGTCGGCGCGCCGAAACCGCCGCCCGAGGAGGAGATCAGTCGCAGCCTGTCGCCGTTGCGGAGCCGAAGCACCTTGATGCGGCCGATGCTGCGGGGCTTGCCCACACTCGGCTCGACGGTGGTCGAACAGTTGCCGCCGGCGGTGCCGCCGAAAACCCCCCAAGGTTGAAAGCGGAAGCGGTCCAGCCCACGCACCGTGATCGTCACCTCGGGGGCCCTGTTCTCCAATTCGAGCTCCACGGCCGCTCCGCCGCGTGAACGGCCATGACCGAAGCTTCCGGGCACGAGTTCGTGCTTGCGGATCACCAGGGGCATCTCACTCTCCACGTGCTCCACGGGAGTGCTTTTGAGAATACCTATCAGCGTGTCGTTGGCATCGACGCCGTTCCCCCGCACCCGGCCTCCCGACCCGCCGGAAATCGGTTCGACGACGGCCACCCTGCTGTGGCCGCTGCCCACATCATTCCAGGAGCAGCTTATGATTCCTGCTTGTCCGGCACCGCAAGCCGCTATCCCTCCGGGGATCGCCTGGTTCAAGCACCCGATCAGCGTGTCGTAGGTACGCATGACGGCGACAAAGCGATTGCCCATGGCCGCCGGGAACAGCGGGTTCATGACCGTTCCTTCGGGCGCCCACGCCCGAATGGGACGCATGATCCCGCCGTTGATAGGTATGTCCGGCTCCATTGTCTGGATATAGTTCGTGAGACCGAGACAAAGGAAAGGGTGCGTTCGGCTGCCTGTAGCAAAATTGAATGCAGCATGCACCTGCGGCGAGCTGCCCGTATAATCGATCCGGGCTTCGTCCCCCGCGATGGTCAGCTTGCAGCAAATATGAACTGCCGCTCCGGAATCGTCACCCTCGATGTAGTCTGAAAATTCATACTCGCCATCGACAAGATTGGAGATCACACGGCGAGCTTTCATCTCCGCATACGACATGACGTCGGTGACGCCCTGCTGGAAAGCACTCAGGCCAACCCGCGCGCACAGCTCGTTGATCCGCTGGTCGAGCAACCGCATCGCAGCCATCATGGCTTCCAAGTCTCCCCAGATGGCGTCCCCTATGCGTGAATTGTCCTTGAGGATGTCGACGATGTCCTGGTTGAGCACACCCGCGCTAACCAGCTTCTTCGGCCTCAGCCGCAGTCCTTCCTGGAAACACTCGTAAAGATCCGGGGAGATACTGCCGGGCACGGCGCCTCCGATATCCGATGCATGGATGAAGGACCATGCAAAACAAGCCAGCTTCCCATTCACGAAGATCGGGCGAACCATATGAATATCCATCATATGGGTTACGACACCGCCTGTGCTGAATGGATCGTTGGAGATGAGGACGTCGCCCGGCCGCAGTTCCTCCAAAGGGAAGTTTCGGATGAATCCTATGATCGTCTGGCCGCTGCCGGTCACCACTCCGTTCTGCATTGGATATGCGAAGAACTCGCCCGACAGCGCGGCGACAGCGACCTGGAAATCCTGCGTCTGCTTGACGAAGGTGGTGTGGGCCGTCCTGTACGCTACGGTCGCCGCCTCTTCCGCGATAGCGGCGAAACGGTTCTTCATCACTTCAGTCTGAACGGGATCCATAACCTATTCCTTCCACATCTCAAGATCGCCGAAATCGCCAACGCGCGCGTGGTAGTGCTCCGGCACCAGTATTGTCGCGAGGTCCTGTTGAATGATGGCCGGTCCGGATTGCTGCCAACCGGCCTGGAGATCGGTCCGGTCCAGGACAGGCACCTGCTCGACCCACCGGTCGCCAAGACGAATGGGCCGGAAATCGATCGGAACGACTGGCGTGGCGGCGACGGATGCGAGCGGAACGGCTGCCGGCTTGGCCTGCAATCCAGTGCTGCGGACGCGCAGCGTATCGATGCTGACCGGCGCCGCGCGATCGCTGTGGCCGAAGAGACGTTGGTGTTCGTCGTGGAAGGCGGCCTCGATGGCCCGCACGTCTCCGTCCTCCACCATCGACCCGGTCAAGTCGACGGAAATGGGGAAGGACTGCGCGGCATATCGCATGTCCGCCTGCAACAGGAAGCGCTTCTCCCTGATCTGCCCTTCGATGCTCTGGGCGAGCAGCCAGTTCTGCCCCTCCTGCGTCAATTCTGCGAAGATGGAAACCAGATCGTCCGCTTCCAGCCGACTGCCGTGGACCGAGCGGACCGCGTCATGCACCAGATCCGACACCAGGCCGCCCAAGGCGCAGAACACCGACGGCGTACGGGGCACGATCATGCGCTGGATGCCGACGTCCTTGGCCAGGATCGGCCCGTGAATTCCTCCGGCTCCGCCAAAGATCATCAGCGTGAGATCGCTCGCTCCCACGCCCAATCGAGCGAGGAACGGCGTGATCTTGGCCAGCATTCCCGACGTTGCGATGCCGATGGCGCTTTCCGCCGCCTGGACAATGTCGAGCCGGAGCGCTTCAGCGATCGGGGCGAAGGCCTTTTCCGCAAGCGAACGGTCGAGCGCCACCCGGCCACCGAGCAATCCTGTCGCGGGCAGATAACCGGCGATGAGATATGCGTCGGAAAGTGTCGGCTCCTGACCGCCGGTTCCGTAGCAGGCCGGTCCGGGAACCGAGCCGGCGCTGCGCGGGCCGACCTTCAATATGCCGCCATCAAGCCAGACGATCGAACCGCCGCCCGCGCCCATCGCCTCGACGGCCGTCACCGGCATCATCAGGGGAAAATCCCCCACCTCCGCCTGTCCCGCGACTGTGGGACGCCCCTTTTCGACCAGGGACACGTCGGCTGACGTGCCTCCCATGTCGAAGGTCAGGATATGGTCCACGCCCAGATAGTCTCCAAGGACCTGGGCTGCCGTCACACCCGCGGCGGGGCCGGACAGAAGCGTATGGATGGGCAGCTTTCGGGCTTCATCGACCGACATGATGCCGCCGTTCGATTTGGTCAAGTAGAGCCGTGAATTGGGGAAGTTCTCCCTGAGGAAACCGTCGATCTCTTTCAGATAGCCCTGCATGATCTGCTTCACGTAGACGTTGAGCAGCGTAAGGACAGAACGTTCGTATTCCGCCTGCTGCGGCCAGACTTCGTGTGAGGCCATCACTTCCAGATGGGGGAAACGATGGCGGGCAATCTCCAATGCTTTGATCTCGTGAGCCGGCTCGCGATATGAGTTCATGAAGCAGATCGCCGCGCCAGCCAGTCCGCGCACGGAGACGGTTTCCAGCGCGGCGATCAGCCCCGCCTCGTCCAGCGGAACATCTTCCGTGCCGTTCGCCAGAATGCGGCCGGATATTGCGAAGACGTTCTCCCGAGGGACGAGCGGAGTCGGGCGCCGGTTGAAAAGGTCGACGGGCTTGTCGAGTCGCAACCGGGCGATGCCCAGCACATCGCGGAAGCCTTCGGTCGTGATCAGCGCGATCGGCGGCCCGGATCGCTCTATCACCGCATTGGTGCTGACCGTGGTGCCATGGACCACGAGGAGCGGGCTGTCCGGGCTGACGCCCAAATCCGCGACGATCTCGCGAATGCCCTCCTTGACTGCTGTCGCAAAGTTCGGACGCGAAGTCGGCGCCTTGCGGCTGCCGATCTCGACATAGCCGTCGGCTTCCTGGCTCCAGATGGCAAAGTCCGTGAACGTTCCCCCGATATCGACACCAATTCGCAACATTTCCCAATCTCCGAATAGTCCATCTGAAGTTCGAAATATGCTGGCCGTCGCAGGGTCGCTTACGCCGTGGACCCGCCGGCATCGGCCGATCACGCCGTGCGACGTGCCTGCCGCCGCTACAGCCTCATGGCCTTGCGCAAGCCGACCAGGCGTTCGATGAGCAGGCCGAAAAGCACGATCAGGACGATCTGGATCGTGGTAATAGCGGCAATAATGGGCGAGCTCTCCCACTGTATATATGAGAATATCTCGACCGGCAGGGTCGTCATGCCTGGTCCCGAAAGGAACAGGCTCACATAGACGTCGCCGAACGAGATGATGAAGGCGAAAATCAAGGCGGACAGCACGCCCGGTGCGATCAGCGGCGCCGTCACCTCGAGCAGCACTCGCCAGCGCGGCGCGCCCAGCGTCCAGGCGGCCGCCTCGAGGTCGGGATCGCAACCCTCCAGGCTCGCGATGATGCCGACGATCGTGAACGGCAGGCAGATCAGCACGTGGCCGATGAGCAGCATCGACACTTCCGGAATCGGCATCACCGTCAGCAGCAGCAGCAGCGAGAGGCTGATCAGTATGTGCGGCGCCATCATCGGCAGCATGGCCAAGGTCTGCGCCATGCTGCGCCGCCGCCCCATGTGGCGTACGATGCCATAGGCGGTGATGAAACCTATGAATGTCGACAGGATTGCCGAAGAAATCGCCAGCACCAGGCTGAAGCGGAAGGCGGAGACGAAGTTCGAGCTTTCGAGAAAGGCTGCGTACCAGCGCAGCGACGCCTCCGACAGCGCATAGGTGCTGCGATGATCGGGGCTGAACGACGAGAGCACGATGATCAGTATCGGCGCCAGCAAGAAGACGTAGATCAGGCTTACCGCGAGGGCGTAGGCCCACCGCCCCAGGGGCGTCAGATCCACCGCGGGAGCCGTTGCCCTGCGTCCGACGCCCGCCGGTGATTTATGCGCGGCGCCTGGCGCCGCGTCGTCGATGACGGGTTCAGTCAGCACGCCGGGTCCTCCGGAAATAGACGAAGATCACGATGAACTGGGTCAGCACCAGAAGGGCCGCCACGGACGCGCCAAGCGGCCAGTTGAAGACGGTGAGGATGAGCTGGTAGATCGCCTGTCCCATCATCGACACTTCGCGACCACCCAACAGTTCGGCGGTCACCACTGATCCGGCTGTCATGGTGAAGACGAGGGCGGCTCCCATGACCATGCCCGGAAGGCTGAGAGGGAGCGTGACCTCGACGAATGCCCGCAGGGGACGGGCGCCCAGGGTGCTTGCGGCCGGCACAATGTGGGGATCCTGGCTGACCAGGGAGGAAAAGATCGGGAACACCATGTAAGGCAACATGATGTGTACCAGCGCCACGATCACCGTCATCTCGCGGTGGAGGAGTTGAAGCGGCGCGTCTACAAACCCTGTCCAGACCAGCACCGAGTTGATCAGCCCGTCATTGCCGAGGAGGACGATCCAGCCGTAGGTTCGCACGATGATGCCCGTCATCAGCGGAGCGACGACGAGGAACATCAGCACTCCCCGCATCGCGCTCTTCATCCGCGCCAGATAGAAGGCGACCACGTAGGCGAGAACGAGCGTTATCGCCGTCACTATGCCGGCGATGCGGAACGTCTGGATGATCGAATTCTGATAGTAAGCGTCGAACAGCAACCTGGTGTAGTTCTCCAGCGTAAACTCCAGAATAAAGAGTTCCGCGGGCGAATATTTGAGGAAGCTGATGGCAAGGAAGAAACCGACCGGCGCCATCAGGAACGCAAGGTAGAGGATCGCGGCGGGCCCGAGCAGAGCGGCGGCAAAGGTGACGTCCCGCGCGCGTTTCACGCCGCCGCTGCCGGGATCGCCCGGCACTCCCTGAATGAGGCTTCCACGAGGGTGCCCTGGTCGAGATTGCGGAAGCGTTCCAGGTTGGGCGCGACGCAATGGAAGCTGAGACCCGTTCCGGTGCGCAGGATGAAAAGAATGCGGTCGCCCTGGAAGATGCGGCTGGAAATCTCGAAAGGCGCGGACTGCGCTCCGGGCTGCGAGAGCTCTATCCGTTCCGGACGCACCATCAGTATGGCCTTGTCGCCGGTCTTCAGGCCATCGCTGACGGCGCGGGCCGCAATCATGAGCCCGCCCACGGCGATCAGCACCTCGCCGCTTTCCACCCGTTCGACAGTGCCGTCCAACAGGTTTGCCTCGCCGATGAACTCCGCGGCAAAGCGCGTGCGCGGAAGGTCGTAAAGCTGCTCCGGCGTGCCGACCTGCTCGACACGGCCCGCGTTCATCAGGATGACCCGATCCGACATTTCGAAGGCTTCGTCCTGATCATGCGTGACGAAGATCGTCGTTATGCCCAGCCTGTGCTGTATGTCGCGCAGTTCGAGGCGCATCCGCTTGCGCAGAAGCGCGTCGAGATTGGAAAGCGGTTCGTCGAGCAGCAGCATCGACGGCTCGATCACCAGCGCACGCGCCAGGGCGACACGCTGACGCTGGCCACCGGAAAGCTGGTGGGGGTAGCGGTCCTGCACGCCGGGCAGGCCGACAACCTCCAGTATGCGCGTGACGCGCGCGGTTATCTCCGGCTTGGGGACCTTCCTCATCCGCAACCCGAAGGCGATGTTCTCGGCGACCGTGCGGTGCGGAAACAACGCATAGTTCTGAAACACCAGGCCCATGTCGCGGTATGGGGGAGCGAGCTGGGTGATATCTTTTCCCGAGAGCACGATCCGGCCCGTACTGGGCATCGTCAGTCCCGCGACGATGTGCAGGGTCGTTGTCTTGCCGCAGCCCGAAGGTCCGAGAAGGGTGAGCATCTCACCCTTCCGGACATCTATGTCCACCGGACCCAGGGCGTTGACAGGCCCATACCGCTTGACGATGCCTTCAAGCGCGAGAATTGTCATTCAATCGCTTCCTTCCAGTCCGGATCTTGTCAGTTGGCGCTCAAGACCTCCTTGTTCCACCGCTCCGTGTACTGATCCCGGAAAGCGAACATCGCCGTGTAGTCGACGCCCTGCTGAAGCTTGGCGAGAAGTTCCATCTCTTCGTTGGTCAAGCTCAGCCGCTGCAAATCCGATGGCAGGTTTCCGATCGCGTCGATGTTGGTGGGCGGGTTGTTATGCAGCCGCGCGAACTCGATCTGGACTTCCGCATCAAGTGTGCTGTCGATGAAACGGTCCGCCATCTCCATGCTGTCTTCCGGGCGGTTGGCGACCAGCGCCATGTTCCAGGACCACGTCAGGCCGCCTTCCTTGGGGATGATGAACTCCACCGGTACGCCGGAATCGCCGGATTGCAGCGTGCGGTTTCGGAAATAGGGGCAAATCCATACATCGCCGGATGCCAGCAACTGCCCCGTGTGCTCGACATTATTGATGATCTTCGCATCGTTGCTGCTGAACAACTCCTTCAGCTTCGCGATGCCAGGCTCGATATTATCGATCTGGCCGCCAAAAATGGTATTCAAGGCATGGAATACCTCTTCGCCCTGCCAGTTCCACGCAGGAAAGGCGACCTTGCCCTTGAATGCGGGGTCCCACAGATCGAGCCACGAATCCACGGGACGCGTGATTTCCTTGGTGTTGACACACAGGCCATAGGGCGAATGCAGCTTGCCAACCAGTTGTTCGGAACGGAACGACGGATGGATCTTCGCGATATTGGGGATTCGCGCCTCCTCATAAGGCCGATAGATACCCATCTCCATCAATTGTCCGGCCTTGGTCTGGCTGCTATGACAAAGGTCCCATTGGGGGCGCCTGCGCTGCGCCATCAAGATCGGCTCCTGGCCGATACCGTATTTCCAGATGAACTCAACGCCGTGAGCCTGCGTGAAGGGTTTCGCGAAGATGTTCGCAACCCATTCGCCCCAGGAGCCGCCCGCCATCAGAACCCGCAGCTCGCTCGCGGCAAGCGCCGGCCGGTTCGCAAGACCGGCCAGAGCCGCCCCGCCCGCCAGCACGCCCGCGCCGCGCAGGACGCTACGGCGCGAAATGGATTTCGATGAGTATGCCATTTTTCTGCTCCTCTTTCAGCGTGGTTGCTGGGCCTGTTAATTGTCAGTTCTTTTCGATATTCGATCCTGTAAATATAAGTTCAGCTTTTCTCGTGAGCTTCGACGGGCACGGCTTCGGCGCAGATTTCGCCGGCATGTGTCGGGAAATAGCGGCACCGGACCGCGGCCATGTAGGCGTCCTCGAGGGGATTGCGGATTTCCTCCACCGTTGAGCCGTGGAGGTCGATTATCCTGCCAATGAGGGCATCCTTCGGGAGAATGTCCCCGATGGCGCACTCGGGCACGAAGAGACCGCCCTCGCGGTTGTGGATGAACGAGCCTCCGGAAATAATCGCGTAGCTGTCCTGAACCATCGGCTCGCCGGGCGCCACGCCAGTTGCCTGCATGAATCCTCTGATGGCCGTCAGATAGTTCCTGACCGGTTCATCGACGGACGTGCCGCCACCCGTTTCCACCACAATCGAGGGTACGCCGTGACGCTGCGCGACGGCGAACACGGTTCCGTCCATGCCGGGCGTGCCGGCCATGCGCCACACCGTTTTGACGCCGACCCGCTTCGCGAGATGCTTCGACTTCTCGGTCATCTCGGTGCCGTCGTCGTTGAAGACTGAATAAAAAGGCACCTCGTCGGAAATGCCGCCGCTGTGTAGATCGAGCAGGAAGTCCGCCTTTTCGGCAATGTGCTCGCTGATGACCGAGGCAAGCTGAAAGCTGTGGCTCCCGCCGGGCGAACCGGGAAAGATACGATTCAGGTTCTGGCCGTCGATCGAGGACACTCGCGAGCGAAAGTTGAAAGACGGTGGATTGGCGACCGGGACGGCTATGATCGTCCCCTGAAGGGCGCCGACATCGAGAGCCTGCATATATTCGATGATAGCCGCGGCGCCACCATACTCATCGCCGTGAATACAGGCTTCGACCCAGACGGTAGGACCGTCCTTGCGGCCGCACGCGATAAATACGGGGAGGTTGATCGGAGCGCCATCTGCCAGACAGCCTACTCGCAGAGCTCCCTTACTGATATTGTTCGGCTTTGCCGCTACATTTCCGACTGTCAATCCCATAATGCCACCTCACCATCGATATTGTCTTTCAATGTGAAGAATTACTACGCCTCTTGTGGCGTATCTGCTGACGGCAACCTACCGGGCCGATGTGATAGGCGCAGAAGAGCACGAGGCCGGGAATCCCCTGCCCTGCTATAAAACCAACATCCTCAAATCTGAGTTTGCTGGAACAAGATTTTTGATTTTGATAGCAGAAGCTTTTGCCGGATGTAAACCCCTCTTCCAGAAAAAAGGAGCTGATTTTCTATTCTCTGCACTGGTCCTGTCAGACAATGATCAGCCAATACAGCTCGTACGGAAATAATATTCCGTCGAGTTCATGAAATTTACCAAATCAACCTGCCGCTCCTGCGGAGGTTAAATTTTCAAGATACCCACATGGGTAGACTGATATCTGTCGAACAAAAATATCAATGTATGTTATCTCTCCATGCCGAGAGATTCTGCAGCAGGCACTTCATCTGTCGTAGGAATTTCAGATAAAAAGCTCGAAAGATCGAGAGAAGGGGGCTTGCCTTCGCGTTGGGCCCAGAAGGGATCTTGATATCGAATGCCGATTTCAGCCGCCTTCCCCCATACCTTCTCCACAATCTCGGCAAAGACTGCTTTGTTCACTGCAACAAGAGGGAAAGTAAGCGTGAAACTAAGCGTTTCCCCCTTGGAAGGATCGGACACCGCGGCTGCGACCGTGCCGACTCCGAGCGTTTCCGTGTGGCCCATGATCACCACGCCGTCACGGCGAATGGTGGCGAGATCAGCCTTGGCCTGATCGAGGCGTTCAGCCCACAATGGGTCTTTCTTGATTATGGACAACGCCTGACGAGCAGGCATTCGGGCAAGCTGCGCTCGACCGATTGCCGAGCGAAAGGCCGGCACACGGGAGCCGACATTGCGTTGGAGCCGCAATGGATAGTTTCCTTCCTTGCGGCGAAGGATGAGCATCTCCCCGTCCAATACGCCGATGTAGCTGACGAAGCCAAAGTGCTCCACCAGCGACTGTGCCGCCCGGTCGACAAGTTCGAGCAATGTATGCTGCGCCGCATACAGGTCACCGAACTTGAGAGCGAGCGGTCCAAGAACATAGCCAAGCCCATCTGTATGCCTTTGAAGCATGCCTTCGTCGCTCATCGTCTTGAGAAGACGCGAGACCGAACTCTTCGGCAGCTCAAGCTCTCTATAAACCTCACCAACCCGCAGCACGGTCGTGTCTCCGTTGAGCAAAGACAAAATTCGAAATGCGTTCTTCAAGGAGCTCAAGAAAGGTGTTCCATATAGAGCAACGGAATTGACGTATATATTCACCTGTTATTGCCTTGCCGTCAATCGGGAACTGGGAGGGACAATCTTCGGAATTGGAGTTGATGTCGGTGGGACGTTCACCGACTTCGCTTTCTTGGAGGAATGAGGAGGACGGCTACGTTCTGGCCGGATGCCAAAAGGCTCCGCCAACTCGCTGGGATTTGGCCGTCGACATCGTATCGCTGCGTGTGTTTCGGCGTGGAATAAGACCCCGTTTCAGGAGTTATCGGCACTATCGCGATCCCAAAAGCACCCCTTTGGCGGCAGGGGTTTCATTCTGCCTCCGGTTTGATCGGAGGCATTTGTTCTGGATGTTGGTGGTGGAGACGATTGCGAAGATACGCCGACTGCCGCTGGTGCAGGGGAAGTCGATCAAGGAGTTGAAGTCCTGCGCAGCCAGGGCATGGCGATGGCGGATGCGGTTCGTCAGATCGGCGTTTCCGAGCTGACCTACTATAGATGGCGCAAGCAGCATGGAGGCATGAGCCGCGACCAGCTCGTCAGTTGAAAGAACTGAACGACGCTGCGGATGCCGAAGCGCTCTGCGGACGATGAGCCGCCCGGCCACGCGTTTCGTTTCGATGAAGACCGCCAGGCAACAGGTCGCTCCGACGCTCGCGTCGATCCGCGACCGCTTGATCCGATTTCCCACACAGCTCGCCAACGCGATCCGCGGTCAAGCGTCGGCGTTCGGCTGCGTCGCTGCTGCCGCCCGCATCGACCGCGCAACTCATCTGCGATCGAGCAGCACATCGTGCGCCAGCCGGATGTTGAACGCGATGATCGCTTCGGCGGCCTGCC
The DNA here is from genome assembly GCA_964629765.1 of uncultured Mesorhizobium sp. Classification (GTDB taxonomy): domain Bacteria; phylum Pseudomonadota; class Alphaproteobacteria; order Rhizobiales; family Rhizobiaceae; genus RCIO01. The sequence goes on along the minus strand of CAZVTK010000026.1, from coordinate 27,377 downwards.
TTGCCCGCTCCGGCGCGCCGGCTGCGACGGTCTTCGCCAGTTCGGCGTGCAGGTCCGCGGTCTCGCCGAATTCGGTGCGCCGATGGTGCCTGAAGTAGAAGCGACGGGACTGGCCCTGAAGCAGGCCCGACATCCGCGCCGCATAGGCATTGCCGGCGGCCTCGCAGAGCAGGCCGTTGAATTCGCGGTCGACCTGCATGAACAACCGTTCGTCGGCTGCACCCCGCGCCGCGTCGAACAGGGTCGCGCTGGCGAAGAAGCGCGCCCTCTGTTCGCTCGACGCGCGGGACGAAGCCAGATCAGCAATCAGGACGTCGAGCGGCCGCCGCGCCTCCATCAATTTCAGATAGTCGTCGACCGTGATGTCGGAGACCAGGACGCCCCGCTGGGGCAGAATCTGGACGAGTCCCTCCGCCGACAGGCGTTGCAGCGCCTCGCGAATGGGGGTCCGGCCCATCCCGAGCAGCCCGGCAAGCCCCGCCTCGGACAGGATGCTGCCCGCCGCAAGCTCGCCGACGACGATCTTCTCCTCGATGGATTGATAGGCCCGCTCCGAAAAGGGCATCTCGCCGCGGCGGCCTCGCGCCGCCGGCGGCACCGCCGGGGATCCGCCGCCCTTCACCTTCCGCCTGTCCGGCATGCGGCTCCCCGATATGGCCGTCGCGATCCTCCGGACCAGCGCCGGCAGGCCGTGTTTGCGCTGCCGTCATAGCGTCCGGTCCCGCCTTCCTCAATGACCTTGCATCCGGGCGACGACTAACATATTAGTTGTCGTCCGAGCTGTCTTGGGTGAGGGATGGGGACATGGCGGTCGACGCGCGCGGCACGATCGAACGCGGCTTCGACGTGCTGGTCGTCGGCGGCGGGGCAGCGGGCATCGCCGCGGCGGTGACGGCCGCGCGGGCGGGCCTCGGCGTCTGCCTCGTGGAACGCTACGGCTTTTGCGGCGGCGGCGCGGTCGCCGGGCTTTCCGGCACGATCTGCGGCCTCTACGAGGCCACGGACAAGGCCGGTGCCGCGCCGAGGCAGGTGGTCCACGGCTTCGTCGAAGAGTTCATCGTCGAGATGGAGCGGCGCGGCGGGCTCGCCGCCCCGGTCCGCTACGGCAAGACGTTCACGCGCGTCCACGATCCGCTGGTCTGGCGCGAGACCGCGGACACGCTGCTGGCGAATGCCGGCGTCGAAGTCCTGTTCCATACGACGGTGACGGGAGTGATCCTGGACGGGGACCGCGTGCTCGGCGTCCGGGCCTACAGCAAGGAAGGCACGCTGACGCTGCGCGCCGCCGCCACGATCGACGCGAGCGGCGATGCCGATGTCGTGGCGATGGCCGGCCTGCCCAGCTTCGTCGGCGCCGACGGCCAGGTGCAGAACCCGACGATGATCTTCCGGTTGATGGGCGTCGATACCGGGCGCCTGTTCGACACCTATGGCGACGACACGATCATGCCGGCCGGGATCACCGACCTCATCGCCGCCCAGGGCCGCACGGGCCGCTACGACCTGCCGCGCACGAAGATCTGGCTGTTTCCGACGACGCGGCCGAACGAGCTGTTGTGCAACTGCACGCGCATCCTCGGCGCGGACGGCCGCGCGCTCAACACGCTCCACATGCGCGACTTCACCGAGGCGGAGATCCTCGGCCGCCGGCAGGTGCGCGAATATGCGCGCTTCTTCCGCGACCATGTCGCCGGCTGCGAGCAGAGCTTCGTCAACGACACCGGCGTGCAGGTCGGCGTGCGCCAGACGCGCCAGGGCCTCGGGCGCTACGTGCTCGCCAACGCCGACGTGCTGGCCGGCGCGAAATTCGCCGACGGGATCGCGCGCTCGCCCTGGCCGATCGAGCTGCATGCGGGCGAGAAGCCGCGCGTGCACTGGCTGCTCGACGATTTCTACGAGGTGCCGTACCGGTGCTTCGTGCCCGGGCGCGGCGAAGGGCTGCTGTTCGCCGGCCGCTGCCTGTCGGCCGAGCACGAGGCGGTAGCCTCGGCGCGTGTCACCGCGCAGTGCTTCTCCTACGGGCAGGCCATCGGCCACGCCGCGTCGATCGCGGTGAGCGAGGCGATTTCCCCTCACGCAATCGACGGGGCGCGCATCAGGGCGGGCCTCAACGCAATGGGAGCGCGGCTCGATGACTAGGACCAGGCGGCCGTTCCGCAGCAATTTCGAGCCAGGCAGCACGCGCTGGGCCGTGCGCCGCGCCCAATGGATCGCGATGGGCATGGGCGAGGAGGATTTCTCCAAGCCGAAGATCGCTGTCGTCAACACGTCGAGCCGGCTGTCGGTCTGCTACCAGCACCTCGACCGGCTCGCCGCGCGCGTCGAGGCGGCCATCCGCTCGGCAGGCGGTCTGCCCTTCGAGATCCGCACCGCGGCCTCGTCGGACTTCGTCACCAGCGCGGGCCGGCAGGGACGCTACCTCATGCCGACGCGCGACCTGATGTCCTTTGACGTCGAGGTGCAGGTCGAGGGCGCCGAGCTCGACGGCATGGTGCTGCTGTCTTCCTGCGACAAGACCACGCCGGCTCACCTGATAGCCGCCGCGCGCCTCGACGTCCCCTCGATCGTGGTGACCTGCGGCTACCAGCTCGGCGGCAGTTGCGGCGGCAAGTCCGTCGACATCGAGACGCTCTACAACTCCGTCGGCAGCTACAAGGCGGGCGAGATCGACCTCGCGCAGCTCGCCGACATGAGCCGCGTGGCGATCACCGGGCCGGGAGTCTGCGCGGGCCTTGCCACCGCCAACTCCATGCACGTGCTGGCCGAGGCGCTCGGCATGACCCTGCCCGGCAACGCGCCCGTCCGCGCCGGGTCCGAACGGCTCGACGGGATCTGCGACGCAGCCGGTCGGCGCATCGTGGCGATGGTGGAGGACGACCTGCGGCCGCGGGACATCCTCACCCCCGCCGCCTTCCGCAACGCGATCCGTGTCGCCGTCGGGCTGGGCGCCTCCGTCAACGTGGTGCGGCATCTGGCGGCGATTGCCCGCGAAGCCGGGCTCGATCTCGACGTCGTCGCGGAAGTCGAGGCAGCGGCGGCGCAGGTGCCGCTGATCGCCCGCATCCGGCCGAATGGCGGCACGCGCATCGAGGATTTCGACGAGGCCGGCGGATGCCTCGCCACGCTCAAGGTGCTGGAGCGCGTGATCGATGCCGACGCCATGACGGTGAGCGGCAGGACGATGGGCGAGCTCCTGCGCGGGGTCGATGCGCCCGGCTCGCCGCATCTGGCCACGCTGGATGCGCCCTTCTCGCCGGATCCCGGCCTGGCGATCATCCGCGGCTCGCTGGCGCCGGACGGCGCCGTGGTCAAGATTGCCGCCATACCGGGCCGCATCCGCCGCTTCTCCGGCAGGGCGCGGGTGTTCGAGAACGAGGCCGACGCCATCGAGAGGCTTGCGCCGGGCCATGCCGAGCGGGTCCGCAAGGGCGATGTCGTGGTGCTGCGCATGATGGGCCCGAAGGGCGGGCCCGGCACCGTGTTCGCCGCCAGCTTCATGGCCGCCCTGCAAGGCACGGAGCTGGCAAGCGAGGTCGCCGTGGTGACCGACGGCGAGCTGTCGGGGCTCAACAGCGGCATCACCATCGGCCAGGTCATGCCCGAAGCGGCCGAAGGCGGGCCGCTCGCCTATGTCGAGAACGGCGACGAGATCGCCATCGACCTCGACCGGCGCAGCGTCGACCTGCTGGTCGATCGCGCCGAGATGGCGCGGCGCTCGAGCGTGCCCGTGCGCCTGCCCGAGGCTCCGCGCGGCTGGCTGGCGATCTATCGCGCCACCGTCGGGCCGCTGTCGCGCGGCGCCGTGGTGGGGGATGCGCTGGAGGTGGATCGACCCGGCAACAGGCCCCGCGGCTGACCACAGGGCGGCTGCGCGCCGTAGAAAAAAGGGCGGCATGGCCGCCCTTCCTATTTTTTGCCTTCAGTGCCGGCGGTCTATTTCAGCGCGGCCGCGGCGGCCTCGGCCACCTGATGGTCCTGCTGCGGGGCCAGCCCCGAGATGCCGACGGCGCCGATAACCTGGCCGGCGGCCATGAGCGGAACGCCTCCCTTCAGCGGCGCGGCACCCGGCAGCACCAGCGTGCCCAGCCGGTCGGTGATCCGGTCCTCCATGATGCCCGTCGCCAGGCGGAAGACGGCGGCGGTCCGCGCCTTCTCGAACGAGATGCGCGCGGTGGCGGGCGCGACGCCGTCCATGCGCTCGTAAAGGATCGGATGGCCGCCGGCGTCGACCACGCACACGCTGATCTTCCAGCCATTGGCGGCCGCTTCCTTCTTCGCGGCCTCGACCACCGCGCGGGCGTCGCCGAGTTCGAGGAGCTTCGTGTCGATCATCTCATGCTCTCCATTGTCGATGGTTTCGGCCGGCCGGCCGCACATGCGCGAACGGCGTCAGGCAGCGGCGGTTTCGGCGAGGTAGCGCATGGCCTGGTCGACACCGCCCTTCTGGTGGGGCACGCCGGCCAGCTCGAAGCCCATCTCGCAGCCCGCCAGCGTGGCGACCAGCGTCAGCTCGTTGATCTCGCCCAGATGGCCGATGCGGAAGACGCGGTCGGCCACCTTGGACAGACCGGAGCCGAGCGACATGTTGAAGTTCTCCAGCACCTTGCTGCGGAAGGCATCGGCGCTGTGCCCCTCCGGCATCAGCACGGCGGTCAGCACCGGCGAGAAGTGGCGCGGCGAGGCGCACAGGTTTTCCATGCCCCAGGATTGCACGGCGCGCCGCGTCGCCTCGGCCATCCGCGCATGGCGGGCGAAGACGTTCTCCAGGCCCTCCGCGAGCAGCATGTCGATCGACGCATCGAGGCCGAACAGCAGGTTCGTCGCCGGCGTGTAGGGGAAATAGCCGGTCCTGTTGAGAGCGATCATCTCGCCCCAGTCCCAGTAGGAGCGGCGGATGCCGGACGCCTTGGACGCCGCCAGCGCCTTCGGCCCGACGGCGTTGAAGGACAGGCCCGGCGGCAGCATGAGCCCCTTCTGCGAGCCGGCGACCACGATGTCGACGCCCCACTCGTCCATGCGCAGATCGACCGAGCCGAGGCCCGAGATGCTGTCGACCATCAGCAGCGCCGGGTGTCCGGCGGCATCGATGGCGCCGCGCACGTCCTTGACCACCGTGGTCGAACCGGTCGACGTCTCGTTGTGCACCACGCAGACCGCCTTGATGGCACGGTCCGTATCCTTGCGCAGCGCGGCCTCGACGGCGTCCGGGTCGACGCCGGCGCGCCAGTTCTCGCCGGCCGTCACCGGCTCGAGGCCGATCTTGCGGGCGAGCTTCGCCCACAGCGAGGCGAAGTGGCCGGTCTCGTAGGTCATGATCCGGTCGCCGGGCGAGAGCGCGTTGCTCAGCGCGGCCTCCCATGCGCCGGTGCCGGAGGCCGGGTAGATGACGACGTCGTGCTCTGTCTTGAAGATCTTCCTGATCTTCGACAGCACCCGCGTGCCGAGCTCGCCGAATTCGGGGCTGCGGTGGTCGATGACCTGCCGCGCCGTCGCGGCCAGGACGGCTTCGGGCACGGGCGACGGCCCGGGGATTTGAAGGAAGTGCCGACCGGTTCCGCTCACGATTCCCTCCCACTCGGATACACCCCGCAGGGCGGGAGTATCCCGGCATCAGATTGACAATTCTATTGAAATAATCTGCGTAACAGTTTTGGCTTTCGAAACTATCAGGCGACCGTCACGGAAACTTCGCCATGCTGCGGGAACGTCGCGACGAAGCGCGTGCCGGCCGGCACCTCGACGATGCCGCAGAAGCTGCCGTTGATGACGACGTCGCCCTTGCGCATCGCGATGCCGCGCCCGGTCACAGCGTTCACCGTCCAGCAGAACAGGCCCAGCGGGTCGCCGAAGGGATGCGGCGCGGTGAAGGAGCGCCGTTCGCCGCCGAAGCCGATCGCGAGCGCCGCCTGATCGAGCGCCTGCCCCTTCCAGGGCAAGGCGGGCCCGAACACGACGCCGCCATTGCCCTGCAGGTCGGCCAGCTTCCATTCCGGATCGTGCGCGGCGGGCGCAAGCAGCCGTGTCTCGACGATCTCGATCGACGGGACGACGGCGTCGATCAGCCCGAGGCACGCCTCGCGATCCAGCGGTGCCGACGAGGCGGGCACGTCGCGCCCGAGCCGCAGGCCGAGCTCTGCCTCGAGCCTGGCCACCCCGCCGGGTGCCGGGTAGCTCGCTCCGTCGGCCAGCAGCCGCGACGCCGGCAGCGGCGCGCAATAGGGTTCGGTCTCGACCCTGGACCGTCCGACCTTCCACCCGCACGGCTGGCCCAGCGCCTCGATGAGCAGGTCGTGCACGCGATAGGTGTCGGCGCGGGTCGACGGGCCCGGCATCGCAGGCACGGCGCTGGTCCGCTGCCTGAATTGCGCGGCGAGGAAGCCTGCCGCCTGCGCGGCCGAGAAGGAGCCCATCTAGATCTCCGGCCAGCGGTAGGGTCCGAACTCCCTCTCATAGGCTTCCGCGAGCGAGAGAAGAAGCAGGTCCGAGCCGAACGGGCCGACGAGCTGGCAGCCGATAGGCAGGTTCGAGGAGGACGGCGCGGTGGGAACGTTGATGCCGGGCAGCCCCCCCGCATTGGCGAAAGGCGTGAACACCGCATGCCCGCGCGGGCCGGCCCGCACGCCGTCGATCGTCTCGGGATGGCTTTGCGCCTTCGGCCAGGGAAGCGCCGCCACCGACGGCGTGAGGATCACGTCGTAGCGCTGGAAGAGCAGGCGCATCTCCTCGCGGAAGGCCGACACGTCGGCGAGAAGCTGGACATAGGCGGATGCGCTCGCCTTGCGCCCGGCCTCGACCATGCCGAGCAGCGACGGGTTCATCAGGCCGGTATCGAGCTTGCGGCTGTCGACCAGCCAGGCGAGGCCGGCAGGCCCGATCAGGTTCCAGATGGCGTTCAGGCGGTCGACGTCGAACGGCACGTCGCCTCGCTCCACAAGATGCCCCATCCGCGCGAACAGGGCCGCGGCTGCGTCGACGCTGCGCCGGATCTCCGGGTCGACCGGAAAGTCTCCAAAGGCGGGAACGTGGAGGATGCGCAGCGATCCGGGCGCCGCGGCGGGCGCGGCGCGCGCCTCGTCGGAGAAGGCGAAGGACGAACGGTCGGCGGCATCGCGCCGCGCCGCCACGGCGAGCACGGCGCGAAGGTCGCGCGGCGAGCGGGCGATGACGCCCATCGTCTCGAAGTCGCCGAGCAGCAGCGGCAGGCCGTCGGCGCGCGCCACGAAGCCCGGGCTCGGCTTCAGCCCGTAAAGGCCGGTATGCGCACTGGGGCGGCGGATCGAGCCGCCGCCGTCGGTGGCGAGCGCCGCGGCGCCGATGCCGGTCGCGACCGCCGCCACCGCTCCGCCGCTGGAGCCGCCGGGCGTCAGCTCCGGGTTCCACGGATTGCCGGTCGCGCCGAAGACGAGGTTGTCGGTGAAGCCCTGCAGCGTGAACTCGGGCACGTTGGTCTTGCCGATGATGCCGACGCCGGCCTCGCGCAGCAGCGCGACCGGCGTTTCGTCCCTGTCGGGCACGTAGCCGGCATAGGTCCGGCTGCCCCACGTGCAGCGGAGGCCGCGGACGGGAATGTTGTCCTTGACGGTGACGAAGATGCCGTCGAGGCCGCCGAGCGGGGCGCCGTCCTTCCACCGTCTCGCGCTCCGGCGCGCGGCCTCGCGCGCGCCGGGCTCGTCCGGCGTGACCACCGCGTTGAGGACGGGGTTGACCCCGGCCAGCCGCCGCAGCGTGCTGTCGAGCATGTCCTCGGGCGTGAAGCTGCCCGCGCGGTATCCGGCCAGCGTGTCCGCTATGCCGAGCTGCCAGAGCTCCATCTCAGCTCGCCTTGGGGTTGTCGATATAGGCGATGACGTCGAACTCCACGAGCAGCTCGGGCATGCCGAACGTGCCGGTGACGGACGCGCGCGAGGGCAGCGAGTCGCCGAAGAAGAACTTCTTGTAGGCGTTGTTCATGCCCTGGAAGTAGCGCATGTCCGACAGATAGATCATGACGCGGACCACGTCGTTGATGCTGCCGCCGGCCGCCTCGAGCAGATACGTCAGGTTGGTCAGGGCCTGGACGGTCTGCGCCTCGATGTCGCCGACGCCGACGACCTTGCCGTCGACATCCAGCCCGACGGTGGCGGTATAGAAATGATTGCCGGCCAGCGTCGCCTGCGAATGCGGGTTCGGCGACGTCAGCACCTTGGGCGAATAGACGATTTGCTTGCCCATGCTTGTTCCTTTCATGATGGTCAGCGCTGGTTGGGGGGCTGCGATCCCGCTTCTGCGTCGAGATCGAGAATGAGTTGCGCCAGCACGCGCGAGCCGCTGCCCGTCGGACCCTCCGGCATCAGCGGCGTGTCGGTGCGGTTCCAGCAGGTGTTGTAGATGTCGAGGTGCAGCCACGGATGCGCCCCGACGAAATGCGACAGGAAGGCGGCAGCGATCGGCGTGCTGCCGTTCTGCCCGGTCGTCGCGAAGTTGCGCAGGTCCGCCACGGGGCTCTTCAGGAAACGGCGATATTCCGGCCACAGGGGCAGCCGCCAGATCCTGTCGCCGGCGCGCTGGTCTGCCCGGGCCAGCCGCTCGAACCAGGCGTCGTCATTGGCGAAGGTCGCCGTCCCGATCGGGCCGAATATGCCGAGCGAGGCACCGGTCAGCGTGGCGAGGTCGATCACCGCGGCCGGGTCCAGCCCGGCCGCGAAATGCAGCGCGTCGGCCAGGATGAGCCGGCCCTCGGCATCGGTGTTGATGATCTCGACCGTCGCCCCGTTCGCCATGCGGATCACGTCGCTCGGGCGCATCGCGTCCGGGCCGGGCATGTTCTCGACCACGGCGAACAGCGCGCTCACGGGAACGCGCGGCCGCAGCTCGGCAATCAGGGTCATGGCGCCGAACACGGCCGCGCCGCCGCCCATGTCGGCCTTCATGTGGTCCATGTCCTCGGCCTTCTTCAGCGAGATGCCGCCGCTGTCGAAGGTCACGGTCTTGCCCACCAGCACGAGCGGACGCGCATCCTTGGGGCAGCCCGCGGGCCGCCAGTCCATGCGCACGAGGAACGGGTCGTGGCGGCTGCCGGAGGCGACCGTCAGCAGGCCGGCCATGCCGGCCGCCTCCAGTTCCTCGCGCCCCATCACGCTCAGGGCGAAGCCCGCCTGCCGCGCAAGCGCCCGGCAGCGTTCGACGAAAGCGGGAGGCGTCAGCGCGTTGGCCGGCTCGGTCGCCAGATGGCGGGCAGCGAGCGCTGCGAGGCTGGTCAGCCAGCCGGCATGCAGGCCGGCGACCGCCCGCCCGCCGCCGCCGGGCACGAAGTCGATATCGTCCAGCCCCCGCCGGGCGTCGCGGGCCGGTCCTTCGGAGGCGAACCGGAAATTTGCCGAGAACAGCCCTTCCGCCGCGGCCTGCGCCCGATCCGCGGCAATGTCCGGCAGGACGATGGTGCAGGCGGCGCGGCCGTCTTTCCACAGCCGCGCCAGGGCTTCCGCTGCCTGCGACCGCAGCGCCTGCGGATCGTCTCCGGCGAGCGGCGCCATGTAGATCGGCCGGTCTCCCGAACCGCCGGACAGCACCGTGCCGGTGACGGTTGCGAAGAGGCCGGCGTCGCGCAGCCGGCGCGCTTGCGCCTCCAGCGGCGGGATCGCCGCCAGGCCGGAGCCGTCGGCATCGGCGAACGCCAGCACGGCACGGCCGGCCGGAAGCCCGGCCCACGCGCGGATCGCGGGTTTGTCGGGGAGCTTCATGGCTTCAGCCGGCCGCGCGCGGAGGAAAGCGGTCGCGCCAGTGCGCGGCGATGTCGGCGCGCCGCGCCACCCAGACGCGATCGTGCTTGCGGACGTGGTCGAGGAAGCGCGCCAGCCCGCGCGCGCGGCCGGGGTGGCCGACCATACGCGGGTGCAGCCCGATATTGAGCAGCTTCGGCGCGGTCTCCCCCTCCTCGTAGAGCTGGTCGAAGGCGTCCGCCAGAAGCGCGAAGAACTCGTCGGCGGTCTGCAGGCCGCGCGGCACCAGCTTGCAGTCGTTGGTCACCAGCGAATAGGGAACGATGAGCCGGGTCCTGCCACCGACCTTCACCCAATAGGGCAGCTCGTCATTGTAGGCGTCCGAATCGTAGGCGATCTCCGGCTGCTCGGCGAGCAGCTCGCGGGTGTTGGCGCTCGGCCCGTAGCGGCAGCACCAGCCTTCCGGCGCGCGCCCGACGGTCTTCACGAGGCTCTCTATGGCGAGCCGGATATGCCGCCGCTCCTCGTCGCGATCGAGCAGCCAGTGCTTTTCCCAGCGATAGCCGTGACAGCAGATGTCGACATCGGCCGCGCGCAGCCGCCGCGCCAGTTGCTCGTTGCGCTCCAGCGCGACCGCGCAGGCAAAGGCCGTGAATGGCAGGCCGCGCTCCTCGAAGAGCCGCAGCACGCGCCAGATGCCGACGCGGCTGCCATATTCGTACATCGACTCGGCGGTCAGGTCGCGGCCGGCGATGCCGGTGTCCATGCCCTCGCCCTCGGTGAGCGCGGTGTCGGTCCTCGGGTCGCCGTCGAGCGGCGAATATTCCGAGCCCTCCTCGATGTTGAGGGCGAAGTTGATGGCGATGCGCGCATCGCCCGGCCATTGCGGATGCGGCGGCGTCTCGCCGTAGCCGACGAAGTCCCGCGCCGGGCCTGCCCTGTGCTCGTCCTCGGACATCTGCTTGCCTTCAGCTTCCCGCCTCATTTCGCCGGCGCGCCCGCCGCGATCCAGTCGGCCAGCAGGCGGCGCTCGTCGGCCGTCATCTCGGTCAGGTTGCCCGGAGGCATGACGTCGGTCGCGACGGCTACCTGCCTGATCTGGTCCGCATGCCTCGCCGCCTTGTCCAGCGTGTCGATCACGAATCCCTTCGGCGCCTCGGTGAAACCGTCCATCGACGGGTTTTGCGCGTGGCAGACAGCGCAGCGCATGTGGATGACCTCGCCGACCCTCGCCACGTCGACGCTCGCCGCACCTGCCGCCTGTCCCCCGGTCAGGCCCCCCGTCAGGCCGGCCGGTGCCAGCAACACCATCGTGGCGACGCCGAGCGCGAGGCCGGCGGCGATCCAGAGCGGCTGCGCCTTGCCGGCATGCATCGTGTTGAAGAAATGCCGGATCGACACGCCCGCCGCGCTGAGCAGCAGGAACGCCACCCAGCCATAAGGATGACCGTAGGTCATCGGGAAATGCGCGGCGATCATCGCGAAGACGACCGGCAGCGTCAGGTAATTGTTGTGGAAGTTGCGCCGCTTGGCGTTGGCGCCCACGTCGAACGTATCGATCGTGCCGTCCCTGATCGCCTGCAGCATCTTGTTCTGGCCCGGCAAAATGACGAACCAGACGTTTCCCGCCATGATCGTGGCCATCACGATGCCGGCGTGAAGATATGCCGCCTTGCCGCTGAAGATGAGGGTGAAGCCCCAGACCGAGATCGAGACGAGGACCGCGATCACCACCGACAGCACCCGGTCGCTCGGGATCGCGCGGCACGCTATGTCGTAGATCACCCAGGATGCGACGATCGAAGCGATCGAGGCCATCACGGCTTCCGCCGGCGTCAGGCTGTCCTGGCCGCCGGTGACGAGGTGGATGCCGGCGCCCCACCAGTAGACGACCGCCAGCAGCAGGGCACCCGAAACCCAGGTGCCCGCCGATTCCCACTTGGACCATTTGAGCCTGTCCGGCACGTATCCCGGCCCGAGCGGATAGCGGCTGTAATTGTAGATGGCGCCGCCGTGGATCGACCAGAGCTGGCCGCTCACGCGGTCGACCGGCGGCACCGGCGGCCGGAAGGACCTGTCGATGCGGTTGAAGTAGAACGACGAGCCCACCCAGGTGATCGCAGTGACCACATGCAGCCACCGCAGCGCGAGATGCAGCCATTCGGCGATGTAGGATTCCATCGTGGCGCCCTCGGGTACGGAAGCCCGCCGACAGGTGAGCGGGGCCACTATCCCGCCGGACTATCAATCAGACAAATTCAAATAATCCATTGATTGATAAATATATCGCAACGCAATAGCCTGCGCGGCGATGGAGGGACGGCCGATGGCCAACGTCACCTTGAAGCAGCTCAGGACCTTCGTGGCGGTGGCCGATTGCGGCCGCTTCCGGCTCGCGGCGGAAGCCGTCAACCTCACCCAGTCGGCCGTCAGCATCCTCATCAAGGAGCTGGAAGGCCAGCTCGGCACCAGCCTGTTCGACAGGCACACGCGCTTCGTGGGGTTGACGGACGCCGGCAAGCGGCTGCTGCCGCTCGCGGTCGACATCCTCGACCGGGTCGACAGCGCGGTCGATTCGATGGTGGACATCACCACGCTCAAGACGGGCCGCGTGACCATCGCCTCGGCAACCGTCATCGCGGCCACCTATCTGCCGAGCCGCATCGCCAGCTTCGTGCGCAGATATCCGGAAATCCGCGTCGACCTGCGCGATGTCTCGGAAGACGAGATCCGTGCGCTGCTTCTTGACGGTGAGGCCGATATCGGCGTCGGCACCAGCCGGTTTCGCGAGCAGGAGATCAACGAGCACGAGCTGTTCGCCGATCACCTCGCGCTCTTCTGCCCGGCCGACGACCCGCTGGCCGCGAAGAAGAAGGTGGGCTGGGCCGATTTCGACAACCGGACCTTCATCGCGCTGACCCCGGAGAACCCGCTGCAACGCAGGATCGACGAACTGCTGGAGACCAACGGGGTGACGACCCGCCGTCAGTTCAGCGTGCGCTTCTCGGCGACCTTGCTGGCGCTGGTCAACGAGGGGCTGGGCATCGGCATCCTGCCGTCCGGCTCGAAGGGGCTGTCGCCGATGGTCAACATCGTGATGCGGCCGATCAAGGACCAGGTGGCGTCGCGCAACGTGGTCGCGCTGACGCTGAGGGAGCGCACGCTCAGCCCCGCCGCGCGCAGCTTCTTCCAGCATCTCACCAGCGGATAGGCTGATGATCGCCGCGTCACGCCACGCGGTTGAGTAGCGGTTCGCCCTTCGTCAGCCGCTCGATGTTCTGCCATTCGCGCCGGCGATTGGCGGAGATGTCCGCGGGCGTCACCGACCCGCCCGCCGTGTGCGGGGTGAAGGCCACGTTGGCGTCCGGGTCGTCGGCCAGTCCCAGCAGCGGATTGTCTGGCAGCAGCGGCTCCCATGCCCAGCCGTCGGTGGCAACGCCCGACAGCTTGCCGGAGCGGAAGGCCGCGGCGGCGGCCTCCTCGTCGAGCGTGGAGCTGGAGCCTGCCGAGATCAGGCAGGCGCCGTCCTTCATCCCGGCAATGAAATCCTGCCCCACGGCCGGTTGCGGCCCGGCGATGTGGGGGAGAAGCAGGCACAGGAAATCGCTCTCGGCGCGGATCGCGTCGGCGTCGGCGTAGCTCATGCCGAACTCCTCCTCGACGGAGCGCGAAAGCCTCGCGCGCTTGTTGTAGAGGATGCGGCAGTCGAACGGCTTGAGGCGCAGCGCGAGCTCCGCGCCGACCTCGCCGAATCCCACGATGCCGACGGTCGAGCCGGCGACGGGGCGGATACCGCGCCGTCCCGTCCAGTTGATCGCGAAATAGTTGCCGTCGCACTTTCGCGGCTCGAGGCCGCTCCGGTCCGGCTGGCGCAGGATGCTCTCGCATTCCCGCGCCCGCTTGGCGAGGCCGAGAAGCTGCATCATGACGTGCTCGGCGACCATGGCGCAACTGCGCAGCGGCCAGTTGCAGACCGGGACGCCGGCGCGGCGTGCTGCATCCAGATCGATGTCGTGCGTCATGCGGCCGAGCCGCTGGATCAGCCGCAGGCCCCGCGCGCCCTCGATCGCGGCAGCGCCGACCGTGCCCAGCCGCTCGCTGATCAGCACGTCGAACCCCGGCAGGCGCTCGGCAAGCTGCTCCGGCGTCGGCCGCGAGAGGATCTCGATGTGGAGGCCCGCGGGCGCGACCTCCAGCGCCTTCTGTTGATGGACGGCCTCGCGAAAGGTCGACAGCAGCACTTTGAGCCCGGGCATTCGCGAAGACCTCACAACCGGAATTTCGCTTCGATGAGCGGGAAGGAACGGCATAGCCGCCTTCGGCCGCCGGGCGCGTCAGTCGTCGCGCGCCGATCGCGTCTCGTACCAGTGGCCGATCGAAGCCTTCGACAGCCAGGTGAAGAACAGGAACACGGCGATGCCGAGGCCGGACGACATGATGACCGCCGCCAGCAACTGCTCGCCTTCCAGCTCGTTGGCGTATTCGCGCAGGCGCTGGCCGATGCCCACATCGCCACGGCCGAAGAAGAAGTCGCCGACGATCGCGCCGATCACCGAAAGGCCGGCCGAGATGCGCAGGCCCGCGAAGATCGCCGGAAGCGCGGCCGGCAGCATCAGCTTGCGCAGCCGGGTCATCCGGCTCGCCCTGTGCAGCGTGAACAGGTCGTGGGCCCCGCGCGAGGCGCTGTGCAGGCCGAACAATGTGTTCACCAGCATTGGGAAGAGCGAGATCAGCACGCAGACGACGACGCGGGACGTCTGCCCGAAGCCGAACCAGAACGAGATCAGCGGCACGATGGCGAGCAGCGGGATCGCCTGGAGAGCCACCATGTAGGGGAAGATGGCGATCTCGATGAGCTTGCTCTGGCTCATGATGGTGGCGAGCAGCATCGAGATGCAGATCGCGATCGACAGGCCGATCGCCGCGACGCGGGCGCTCGACCACAACGCGACGAGGATCTCGGAAAAATTGTTCCAGTCGGCGAAGCCGCGCAGCCAGACCTCGTGGGGCGGGCTGAGCAGGAAGCGGTTGGTGGAGTTCAGCACCAGGTAGCTGATCATGTACCAGACGATCAGGATGGCGCAGCCCAGCACGATCGGCGGGACGAGCGTCTCGCCGAGGCGGCGGGCGAGCGTCTTCGGCCTGGCGATGTTCGGCGGGGGGGCGTCGGCTGCGGTGACGGCGGCGGCCTTGCTCATCAGTAGGCACTCCTCAGCGCGGCCGATACCTCGGCGCAGAGCTCGGCGAATGCCGGGTTGAACCGGAGTTCGGGGCTGCGCGGATAGTCGAAGGGAATGTCGAAGCTGGCGACGATGCG
The DNA here is from genome assembly GCA_964629765.1 of uncultured Mesorhizobium sp. GTDB lineage: Bacteria > Pseudomonadota > Alphaproteobacteria > Rhizobiales > Rhizobiaceae > RCIO01. Next base: position 12,362 of record CAZVTK010000026.1, on the reverse strand, counting down.
GCCGGGCCGGGCCGACATGACGAGGACCCGCGTGCTCATGAACACGGCCTCGCCGATCGAATGGGTGATGAAGAGCCCGGCAAAGCGTTCCTGGCTGAACAGGCGCTGCGTCTCCTCGTTGAGATGCTCGCGGGTGATCTCGTCGACCGCGCCGAACGGCTCGTCGAACAGGAACAGCGACGGCTTCAGCGTCAGCGTCCGGGCCAGCGAGGTGCGCATCTTCATGCCGCCCGAGAGCGACTTCGGATAATGCTTCTCGAAGCCGGCGAGGCCGACGAGGTTGATCGCGTCCTGCGCCAGCTTCTGACGCTCCGGGCGCGCGATGCCGTGCAGCTCGGCGGGAAGCTGGACGTTCTGCTCAACGGTGCGCCAGTCGAGCAGCGTCGCGTCCTGGAAGACGTAGCCGATCTGGTCCTCCTCGACCGTGACGGAGCCGGAGGAGTGCCTGATCAAGCCCGAGGCGATCCTCAGCAGGGTCGACTTGCCGCAGCCGGACGGGCCGACCACGCTGACGAACTCGCCCGGACTGACCTGGAACGAGACATCGGAAATCGCCTGCGTGCCATTGGCATACGTCATTGCGATATGGTCGAAGATTAGCGCTGGATGTGCGGGGGCCATCCCCTGTCCTCCGTAGCTGGCATGTGACGATCCCGCCGGGATCGTCACGGCTTGTTCCTTTTGCGCGGGCTCGCGTCCCTCGCGCCCGCGATCCCGTCAGAGCACCGGCCCGTCAAAGTACCGGCCACCGGGGCCGCATCGCCGGCACGTTGGCGCGGGCGGCGATCTGCGGCATCCGGCGACGGGCGTCGGCCACGATCGCTTCCTCGTCCATGGTCAGCATCCGGTGATCGCGCACGATGACCTTGCCGTCCACCACGACGGTGTGGACGTCGGCCCCCTGGGCGGCGAAGACCACGGTCGCGACCGGATTCCAGATCGGCGTGAGGTGCGGCACGTCCGTGTCGATCGTGATCAGGTCCGCCCGCTTGCCGGCTTCGAGCGAGCCGACCTTGTCGGCGATGCCCAGCGCCCGCGCGCCGTGGATCGTCGCCATCTCCAGCACCGTCTCGGCGCGCAGGCAGTTGCGATTCTTCGCATGGGTGCGCGCGATCTGGCAGACGACGCGCAGGTCGCGCAGCAGATCCATGTTGGCGTCGCCCGCCGTGCCGTCGCAGCCGAGCGCGACGTTGACGCCGGCGGCCAGCATGTCGACCACCGGCGTCGGCCCCCAGGCCGAGACCGCATTGTTGGCCGCATTGGTCGAGACGGAGGCGCCGGCCCTGGCGAGAAGCTGCACGTCCTCGGCGTCCGCCGCCGTGCAGTGGGCCAGCACCGCGTTCGGTCCGACGATGCCGAGGTCGTAGCCATATTCCATATGGCTGCGATAGCCGAGGCTGCGCGCATAGGCATTGTCGCTCGCCAGCTCGGAATGGTGGATCGTCAGGCGCATGCCGCGCTCTTTCGCAATTCTCGCCACCTGCCTGTAGAGGTCGGGGTTGGCCGAGTCGTCGGCGGTGCGGCAGCCGAACCAGACCTGGATGCGGCCGTTGGCGGCGCCGTCCCACTTGTCGTGCGCCGCGAGCGTGGCAGCGATCGTCTCCTGCGGGTCGAACCAGGCCGACATCGGCCAGCCGACCTTCTCACGATAGGCGGCGGGTACGTCCATGACCACCTTGCCGAGGGCGGCGCGGATACCGGAATCGACGCAGACCTGCACGATGCCGTCGAAGCCGTGGTTTTCCGACGTCATGCATTCGAGGAAGCTGGTCGTGCCGGACTTCAGCATCTCGAGGATGCACAGCGAGGCGGAGGCCGCGCCGTCCGCCGGGGTCATGGCCCCCTCCATCGGCAGCGTCAGCCGGTAGAGCCATTCGTGGAAGCTGTCGGAGCGCTCGTTGCGCTCGCCCACCCCACGGAAGAACGCCTGGCTCTGATGGACGTGGGTGTCGATCAGGCCCGGGGCGATGATGTGGCGGCCGTAGTCGTGGACCTGGAGATCGGGAAAGCGGGCGACGACGTCGGCCGTCTTGCCGACGGCCGCTATCGAATCGCCGACGACCGCCACCGCCCCGTCGGAGATCACGCGACGCTCGCCATCCATGGTGATGACGGTGGCGTTGGCGAAGATGAAGCCGGTTTGCGCCGCCACGACGGATCTCCTCCTGCGTTTGACCTCGCCGGGCCGGATCGCTCTCACGAGGAAAGCGACCCGGCCCCTGTCGAAGTGGGATTCATCGTCCGTTCGGGGCAGCGCGACCGAGCGTCGTCAGTTCAGCCCGATCGAGCCGTCGATGAAGTCGTTGGTGTACGTCTTCTCGGTCGTCAGATCGTCAGGCAACTGCTCGCCGCTCTTGCGCAGGATGTCCATCATGCCATCGACGACGGCCTTGTCGAAATTGCCGAAGGTCGCGTCGCCGCCGTTGGAGACCATGCCCATCTCTAGCTGCGCCTTGGCGGAATAGGCCGCCTTCTCGATCGGATAGCGCCAGTAGGTGTTGATCTTCTGCACCATGTCGACGATTTTCGCGTTGGCCGCATCGGGGCTCTTGGCATAGGCCACGGCCGACTTCTGGAAGATCGGGACGAGCTCCTTGAGGCAGGGCGTCAGCTTTTCGAGATCGGCGCTGCGGATGGCCAGCGTCTCGAAATAAGCCCGGAAGCCGGCGTCGTGGATGAGCTGGTATTTGATCGGCTTTCCCCACTCCTTGTAGACGTCCATGTAGTTGTAGGGATCGACGGTCGCGAGCGCCTGCTGGGCGATTTCGCCCTTGGACGCGATGAAGCGCGCCGGCGAGCTGTCGAACGAGCGGTCGATCTGGCCTTCGGAAAGCTGACCGAGCGTCACCAGATATTTCGGATAGGACGCGTAGGGCGAGACGTTCACCACGATGTCCTTGTCCTTCAGGTCCTTGATCGTGTTGACGTCCGGATAGGTCGCGGGGTCCCACATGAGCGCGACGGGGTTCTTCTCGAACGGCGCCAGCACCGAGATCATCGGCGCCACGCGATAGCCCAGCGCCAGGTCGTAGTGCGACAGCACCGCCATGTTGATGGAATTGTCGGTGTAGATGACCTTGTTCGTGCCCATGTTGGAGATCGGCGCACCGCCGGACCGCAGTTCGACTTCGATGCCCGTATCCTCGGCGCCCGACATCAGCTTGCCGCGCACGACCATGTTGTTGGTGTCAACGGTGTAGCCGTCGCCCAGCAGGTTGAAGAGATATCCGTGCTCGGCCTGCGGAAACCAGTCGAGCTGCATGACGAAGGGCGACGGGCAGGCGGCCGCAAGGTTGGCGGCGCCCGCCTCGGCGGACATGTAGGCAAGCGGCGAGGCCGCCAGCATCAGGGTCACGGCGGACCGGATCGAAAGTCTCATGATTGTCTCCTCCCCACAGGGCCGGGATCAGGACGAGCCTCTGCGTAAGCTAGCAAGCTAGAGAGGGGGGTTTTTCAATACAACAGAAATGAACTGATCAATTATTTCGGTTTCACGATCAATACGCGCGAGTCCGCGGGCGGACGCCTGTCGTGTGAAAGGCATCCGTCGGCGTGACTGTCGCTCCCGGCCAGTTGTCGGGGCAAGTCGTCCCGGCCCCCGGGATCAGGGCCCGTTGCCGCGATCCGCGACCGGCACGCGCCTGTGCCGGAGGCGGCGCGGCCTTGCCTTCAAGGCTTTGAGAACAGGGTGGTCGTCGCGAGTTCCTCCATAGGGAAGGCGGCGGCCTCGCGCACGATCGTCACGAGGGCCTCGGCCGAGCGCCGCACCAGCGTTTCGCCGCGGCCGGCATCGGCCCGGGCCGCGTTTCCGGTGACGCCGGCGGGGTGCAGGTCCTGCGCCTCCCAGCCGAAGAACGCCCGGCCGTTGGGCAGGACCAGCTTGTTTCGGCGGGCCATCCGCGCCGACAGCGATTCGAAGTCGGCGCTGTGCTCCATGCGCGTCAGGCCCGGCTCCAGATGGAGCATGACGCTGGTCTCGATATCGCCGCCGTGGATGCCGTGCTGCCGCTCGGCCGCGTCGAACAGATCCTCCAGTTCGATGAGCCGGAACCAGGACGTGCCGAGCGCGAGCATTCCCAGCCGCACCCGCAACTCGCGGCATACGATCTCCATCACCTGCGGCTGGCCGCCATGGGAATTGAAAAACAGGATCTTGCGGCAGCCGGCGCGATGCACGCTCTCGCCGATCTCGAACCACATGCGCGCCAGCGTCTCATGGGAGAAGCTGAGCGTGCCGGGATAGGCGAGGTGCTCGTTGGACTTGCCGACGGGAAGGGCGGGCAGCACCAGCGCCGGCAGATCGTCGTCCATCAGCGACACGGCGCGCTCGACGATGCCCCGGTTGATGCGGGCGTCCACCTGCACCGGCAGGTGCGGGCCGTGCTGCTCGACCGCGGCGACCGGCTGCACGGCGACGACGGACGCCATGTCCATCTGCGCGAATTCCCTCGTGCTGTAGTCCCACCAGTAATGCGAATGCAGTTTCATCGTGCTGCTGGCCTTCCGTCCTGCCCGGCCGGTATACGAACCACTCTTGTCGGTTCAAACCCATATCGAAGCCGAAATACCGGCTATTACGCCCGCCGGCTTGATCGTTCTGCGCGGCTTGGCGATCAAGTCCGACGAAAGACAACAGGGTGGAGACGACATGGTTACCCCGAAGCCCTGCGGACGGGCGTCCTGAGGAGAGTGCCCGCCCGCGAGCCCGCTGCGACCTCACGCATTTCCCCGACCAGCACCCGCCTGACGCGGAATGAACGGAACTCCGGCTCCGCGCGCGGCCGGGTCGCGGCGGATCGCCGACAGTTGCGGGCAATATCAGGGACTTTCAAGGCATGATCTTCACCAACGCTACTATCGTCACCATGGACCCGCAGCGGAGAATCCTGCGGGATGCCGCGGTGGCGGTCGTCGCGGACAGGATTGCGGCGATCGGCCCGGCCGCCGAGGTGGTCCGGGCCTTTCCGGGGCTTGTGAGGCACGACTGCACGCATCACATCATTGCGCCGGGCCTTGTCGACACGCATGTGCACACCTGCCAGTCCTTCTACCGCGCCCTGTCGGGATCGAACATGCCCAGGCCGCCGCGCAACTGGGAGGAGTGGCTGTTCGGCCTGATCCTGCCCATGGAGGGCGCGCACGGGCCGGGAGACGGCGCCGCCTCCATGTCGCTGGCGGTGCTGGAAATGCTGAAGTCGGGCACGACCAGCTTCCTCGAATGCATGACCTCGGGCATCCATGATTTCGAAGGCCAGGCGAAGGTCTGCGTGGATGCGGGCATCCGCGCCGGGCTTGGCCGCATGGTCATGGACATTCCGGCCGAGCTGGCGAGCCGGATGAACGTGCATCCCGGCGTGTGGGAGAGCCGCGAGGCGTCGATCGCCAGCGCGCTGGCCGAGCACGAACGGTGGAACGGCGCGGGCGACGGCCGGGTGCAGGTCTGGTTCGGCTGCCGGACGGCGGACTTCTCGGCTGAGCCTTCGCTCTACGGCGAGGTCGCCGCGCTCGCCCGCGAGCGCGGCATGCGCATCACCATCCACCATTCCGAGGTCGAGGCCGACAACGCCCATGCGCGCACGCTCGGCTACCGCAGCCATATGGACTTCGCCCATCGGGCCGGATTGCTGGGACCGGGCAGCGTTCTCGCCCACTGCACCGCCGCCGACGATCGCGACATCGAGCTGCTGGCGCAAACCGGAACCCATGTTTCGCACAACCCCGCCAACAACGCGGCCAAGGGCTGGGGACCGACCCGCGTCGGCGACATGCTGGCGGCCGGCGTCAATGTGGCGCTGGGCTGCGACAGCGTGACCGACAATGCGACGCTCGACCTGCTGTCGGACATGCGAACGGCGCTGCACATGCAGCGCTATTTCGGCAAGCAGCACCCCTTCAGGCCGATCGTCGCCCTCGAAATGGCGACGATCAACGGCGCGCGCGCGCTCGGCATCGCCGGCGAAGTCGGGTCGCTCGAAGTCGGCAAGAAGGCCGACTTCATCACCGTGAACACCGATGTCGCGCATCTGACGCCGGTGCACGACCCCGTCGCGACCCTGGTGCTCGCCGCGGTCGGCAGCGACGTGGACACCGTGGTCATCGACGGCCGCCTGGTGATGAAAGGCAGGCAGATGCTGACCATGGACGAGGCGGCGATCCTCGCCGAGGCGCGCCTGCGGTCGCAGGCGATGACGGAGCGCGCGCGCACGTGGCGCAAGGCCAACGGGTGGGGTGCGATCGACGCCTGAGCGCCGTCGTTCACGAGGCGTTGTGGCCGCGTCTATTGCCTGGGGGGCGCTGCCCTAATAGCCTGACGGTTCGAGCGGGAGGGCGGCGCAGGAGCTGGTTGTGCAGGTCGGACTTGATTCCCTCGATATCCGCATGTTGCGGCTTCTGCATCTCCTGCTCATCGAGAAGAACGTCTCGCGGGTCGCCACCCTGCTGGGGCAGAGCCAGCCGACGGTGAGCCAGGCGCTGCGCAAGTGCCGGGAGATATTCGGCGATCCCCTCCTGGTGCGCAACGCCAACCAGATGACGACGACCGCGCGCGGCGACGCGCTGTGCGCGGCGCTGGAAACCGCCCTCGCAGTGCTCGACGACAGCGCCCACCCCGCCGAGAGCTTCGAGCCGGGCACCGCCACCACGCGTTTTCGCGTGGCCGCCGTAAACAGCTTCGGCTGCTTCCTGATCCCCACCATTTCCGCCATCGTGCGCACCCAGGCGCCCTGCGCGGGGATCGATTTCCTGGTCGCCGCCGACCATCCCTACATCAGCCGGGACCTCGGCGACGGCAAGATCGACATCGTCGTCGGCAACTGGCCGGACCCCAGCGAGGGGCTCCAGCAATCCGTGCTGCTGGCCAGCGCGCCCTGCTGCATCATGCGCTCCGACCATCCCTTCGCCCGCCGCCCGCGGCTGACGCTGGAGGAGTATCTCTCCGTCGACCACATATCGCCCACCTCGACGAGCAATTGCCAGTACAGTCCCGTGGACGGGCAGCTTCACAAGCTGCGCAAGCAGCGGCGCGTAGCGGTCTCGATGCCTGAGTTTTCCCTCATTCCCCTCGTCGTCGCCGAAACCGACCTGATCTTCACCACTGCCCGCCCCTTCGGCGACCACATCATCGCGCGCGATTCCGCCGGCACGCTGACAGTGGTCGAGGCGCCGCCGGAGCTCGGCGCGATAAACCTCCACATGCTGTGGCACGCCAGGACGCAGACCGATCCGGCGATGCGGTGGATGCGCGACGTCATCCGGCAGGCCGTGAAGCACATGAAGTTCGAGCACGCCGAAGAGGTCGCCGAGCTCGTCGCGGCGCAATAGGCGGTCGCTGCCCCGCGCCAAGGCCGGGGGCCGGGACGGCCCGGGCGCTGAACGGGCGCTGAATGGGCGGACGCCGCGTTCGGCGCCTGCGGCGGCTCCACATATCGGCGTCGAAATACCGGCTATTAGGCGCGCCCACTTGATCTGGCCGCGCCTTCCCAATCAAGTTCGGGGCAGTTCGACAACGATAACATACGTAGAGGGCGAACATGTCTATCCCCACGATTTCTCGACGCAATTTGCTCAAGCAGGCGAGCCTCGGCGCAGCCGCCGCGGCGCTGCTTCCCCACCTTCCCGCCCACGCCGCCACCAAGGTGGTGGCGGCGCTGAGCTGGGTCCCGAACGTGGAGCATGCGGGAACCTGGATTGCTGCGGAGCAGGGCTTCTTCGCCGCCGAAGGCATCGATTTCGGCTATCTGCCGGGCGGGCCCAACGCCCCCGACCCCATGTCGGTGCTCTCGGCCGGCAACTGCCAGTTCGGCAGCGTCGGCTATCTGGCGTTCCTCGATGCCGTGCGGCGCGGCAACGACTTCGTCATCGTCGGCGCGGTGTTCCCGATCAATCCGCAGGCGGCCATGTCGCTCGCGGCGCGCCCGGTGCTGAAGCCCGCCGATCTGGTCGGCGCGCGCATCCTCGGCCAGTCTCCGACCTACACGCTGATGGTCGATGCGATGCTGAAGTCGGCGAACCAGCCGCTCGACTACGAATACATCCTCACGGGCTTCTCGCCGGAGCCGCTGCTCTCCGGCGACGGCGACGTCTATCTTTGCCACGCCACCAACCAGCCGATAACCATGGAGAAGATGGGGCTGCAGCGCGGCAAGGACTTCTTCGTCACCATGTTCAACGACCTCGGCTACCGGACGCCGGGCGGGCTCATCATCACCAGCCGCGAGATCATCAGGAACCAGCGCGAACTGGTCGTGGGCTATCTGCGCGCGCTGGCGAAGGGCTGGAAGCTGAATGCCGAAAACCCCGCAGCCGCCGCCGAGCTGGCCGTCAGGAAATATGGCGTGGATCTCGGTCTCGACCTTGCCCAGCAGACGCGGCAGAACGAGTTGCAGATCGCGCTCAACAGGCTGCCGGACAAGGACTTCCTCTGGTTCGACACCGGCATCGTCGACACCGAGCTGCGGGAGATCGCGATCGCGGCCGGCCAGGAAAACGTCCCTCCGGCAAGCCAGATCGTCGACCTGTCGATGCTTGAGGAAGCGCTGCGATCGCTTTGATGGAAATCGTGCCAACCTCGTCGCCGGCCATCGAACTGCGTGGCGTGGACAAGATTTACGGCAAGGCGAAGAACCGGCTCGTCGCCGTGGAAGGTTTCGACCTCTCTGTCGTGGCGGGCGAGTTCGTGGCCCTGCTCGGCCCTTCGGGCTGCGGCAAGAGCACCGTCCTGCGCATGGCCGCCGCGCTCGAGCAGCCGAGCGGCGGCTCGGTGACGGTGAACGGCCGGCCGCCGCAGGAGATCGCCGCCGAGCACCGGCTCGGCGTCGCCTTCCAGGACCACGCCCTGCTGCCCTGGCTGGACGTCAAAGCCAACGTCGCGCTGCCGTTCCAGGTGGCGCGGCGCCCGGTCGACTGGCAGCAGGTGGGCGCGCTGATCGGTCTCGTCGGGCTGAACGGGTTCGAGCGCTCGCGGCCCAAGCAGCTTTCCGGCGGCATGCGCCAGCGCACCTCGATCGCACGGGCGCTCGCCCTTCAGCCGGACGTGCTGCTGCTCGACGAGCCGTTCGGCGCGCTCGATCCCGTGACCCGGCGGCACCTCAACGTCGAGCTGCAACGCATCTGGGCGCAGCAACGCATCACCACGCTTCTCGTCACCCATTCGGTGGAGGAGGCCGTCTTTCTGGCCGACCGCGTGGTGGTGATGAGCGGGCGGCCCGGGCGCATCATCCGCGAGGTGGTCGTCGACTTCGAGCGGCCGCGGCATCCCGAAGTGATGCGCACGCACCAGTTCCATGAGCTGGTGGACAGCCTGACGATGGCGTTCGAGCCCGCTGCGGAGCATCCGCAGTGAGTGGGCCGGAGCAGCGCCTCGGCAACTTCGCGCTGGGCGCCTTCGGCTTCGCCGTCTGCATGGGGCTATGGGAGTATGCCGGCGTCATGCAACTGGCGGGCCTCACCTTGCCGCCGCTGAGCACCGTGCTCTCGTTCACCTTCTCGCCGGAGCGGCAGGGCCTGCTGCATCGGGCCGTCATGGCGACTGTCTCCTCGGTGGCCATCGGCTATGTGATCGGCATCGTCCTCGGCTGCCTCCTGTCGATGGTCGCCCATGTCCTGAGCAGGTTGCGGCCGGGCATGGACCAGCTCGTGGCCATGATCCATGTGATCCCCCGCATCTCGCTGGCGCCGGTGCTGCTGGTGTTCCTCGCCCGCGACAGCGTCGGCGCCGCCATTTCGGCTGCCGGCGTGTTCACCGTGACCTATGTGGCGGTGCAGTCGGGACTGCAATCCTCGACGCCTGCGCATCGCGACGTCATGCGGGCTCTGGGCGCCCGCCCCCTCGACATGCTGCGGCTCGTCGAGCTGCCGGCGGCGCTTCCCGCGCTCGCCACCGCGGCGCGGCTCGCGGTTCCCGTGTCCTTCATCGGTGCCATCATCGGCGAGTGGTTCGGAGCGTCCCGCGGCATCGGCGTCGTGATGATCAGCGCCATGCAGAACTTCCAGATACCGCTGCTGTGGAGCACGGTGCTGCTCAGCGCCGGGCTCTCGATGGCCTTCTACGGGCTGTTCGCGCTGCTGGAGCGTTATGTGCAGGAGCGCCTGACATGAGGGCGAAGCTCCTGTCCCGCCTCGGCACGGTGCTGAGCAGGTCGTGGGGCGTCCTGTTGCTGCTCGTCTGCTGGGATCTGTGGGTGAGGCTGGGCGGCCTCAACGCGATCGTGATGCCGAGCCCGGCGGGCGTTCTGGGCGATCTCGTCGGCAACCCCCGGCTCTATCTGCTGAATGGCGGGGTCACGCTGCTGGTGGCGCTCGCCGGGCTTTCGGTGGGGCTGATCGTCGGCACGACGATCGCCGTGGCGGCCTGGGCGTCGCGCGTGCTGGGCGGCATGCTGCTGCCGATCGCGATGACCTTCACGTCGATCCCGGTCGTCGCGACGATCCCGATCCTGGCGCGCGTGCTCGGCTACAACGTGCGCACCACCATAGCCATCGTCGCGCTTTTCTCCTTCTTCACGGTCTTCGTCTTCGTTTCCGCGGGGTTGCGGAAGCTGCCTGCGGGAAGCCAGGATCTGTTCCGGGTTCTGGGCGCCGGCAAGTGGGTCACGCTCATGAGGCTCGCCCTGCCCGCGGCGCTGCCCAACCTGATGATCGCGTTCCGCCTCGCGGCCACGCAGGCGGTGCTGGCGGCGATGCTGGCCGAGTTCTTCATGGGCGGGACCGGGCTCGGCTATCAGTTCCGCTTCCACTCCGGCCAGTTCAACACGGAGCGGGCGTTCGGCATGACGGTGGTGGCGACCGCCGTTTCACTGGTCGCCTTCAGCTTGGCCGCCTGGGCGGAGCGGTCGACGCGCGAAAGATGGACGTGAGGACGACGATGGGCGACGGCCGTATCTGGATCAAGGACCCTGTCGCCGTGCTGGCCGACGGCGCCGAGCGCGGCTTCGTGGTGGCCGGCAGCCGCATCGCGGAGCTGGTGCCGGCGGGCGCGGAGCCGTCGGCCCCGGTCGCCGAGGTGGTCGACGCCTCGGACTATGTGGTCACCCCCGGTCTGGTGAACACGCACCACCATTTCTATTCGAACCTGACGCGGGCGCATCCCGCGGCCCTCGGCAAGACGCTTTTTCCCTGGCTCAAGGCGCTGTACCCCATCTGGTCGGAGAAGCTCAATCCGCACAATTTCCGTCTTGCGACGCGCGTCGCGCTCACCGAGCTGCTGATGTCCGGCTGCACCACGGCGGCGGACCATCACGCCATGTTCGCCGTCGGCCTCGAGAACGCGATGGACATTCAGGCCGAGGAAGCGAACCGCCTGGGCATGCGCATGACGCTCACCCGCGGCGCACGCGACCTGTCCACGAAGGACGGCCAGCTTGCTCCGCCCAATGTCGTGCAGAGCATCGACACGATCATCGCCGACAGCGAGCGGGTGATCGGCCTCTACCACGACACCTCCGACGGCGCGATGTTGCAGGTGGCCGTGGCGCCGGAAAGTCCGCTTGCCGTCAGCAGGGACCTGATGCGCGAGACGCTTGCCCTGTCCCACCGCAGCGGCTGCCGGCTGCACATCCACCTCGCCGAGCTGCCGGTGCAGGTCGAGCAGTGCCTCGCCAGGCATGGCTGCCGGCTGGCCGAGTACCTGGGCGAGCTCGGGTGGCTTTCGGATAAACTGTGGCTGGCCCACGCCATCCATCTCAGCGATTCCGAGGTCGCCCTGCTGGGACGGCACGGCGTCGGCGTCTGCCATTGCCCGACATCCAGCATGATGCTCGGCTCGGGGCAGTGCCGGACGATCGAGCTGGAGGCGGCCGGCTCGCCGATCGGCCTCGGCGCCGACGCCTCGGCGGCCAACGACCATTCCAACCTGATGGACCAGCTCCGCCAGGCCCTGCTGCTCAACAGGCTGACCTACGATCCCGGCCGCATGTCCCATCTCGACGCCTTCCGCTGGGGCACGACGGGATCGGCACGCTGCCTCGGGCGCCACGACATCGGCGAGATCGCCGCGGGCAAGCAGGCCGACTTCGCCTGCTGGCGGCTTGACGACCTGCGTTTCTCGGGAGCGGTCGATCCGCTCGCGGCGCTGATCTATTGCGCGGCCTGGAACGCCGAACGCGTCATGATCGCCGGCAAGTGGCGGGTCGAGGAAGGAGTCCCGGTCGGACTGGATCTCGCAAAGCTGAAGGCGGAGCATTCGGAGGCGTCGAGGGCGTTCCTTTCCAGCCTGTGATCCGTCGAAACAACAAGATCGCGGGCGGCGGGTGCGCGAAGGCGTCGCGGATCGTTAGAGCGAGATGAGGTCAGGTTGACCCATTCTGCCGGAGCGGATTTGGGCCAAATCCGCTCCGGCAGAATGGGTCAACCTGACCTCATCTCGC
>CAZVTK010000025.1:0-41599 GCA_964629765.1 uncultured Mesorhizobium sp. | reverse complement strand
GGCGCAGTTCGCCGAACTGGAGACCCTTGGGGAGCTCACGAAAATCGCCTGGGCGAAGGATTGCCAGGTGATGATCGAGGGCCCCGGCCATGTTCCCATGCACAAGATCAAGGAGAACATGGACAAGCAGCTCGAAATCTGCGGCGAGGCGCCGTTCTACACGCTCGGGCCGCTGACGACGGACATCGCGCCGGGCTACGACCACATCACGTCGGGCATCGGCGCGGCGATGATCGGCTGGTTCGGTACCGCCATGCTCTGCTACGTCACGCCGAAGGAGCACCTCGGGCTGCCCGACCGCGACGACGTGAAGACCGGCGTCGTCACCTACAGAATAGCCGCGCACGCCGCCGACCTCGCCAAGGGCCATCCGGCCGCCAAGATCCGCGACGACGCGCTCTCCCGCGCCCGCTTCGAGTTCCGCTGGGAGGACCAGTTCAACCTGTCGCTCGATCCCGACACGGCGCGCTCCTTCCACGACGAGACCCTGCCAAAGGAGGCGCACAAGCTGGCGCATTTTTGCTCCATGTGCGGGCCGAAGTTCTGCTCCATGAGGATATCCCACGAGATTCGTTCGGAGGCGAAGGACGGCATGGAGAAGATGGCCGAGAAATATCGCGAGGGCGGCGATCTCTACATGCCGGCCGAGAAGGCGGCCGCCGTCGGCGAGGATGGAAACAGGCCATGAAAGTGCTGATCCGGGGGGCCGGCGTCGCCGGCCTCACGCTTGCGCATGAACTGACCACGCGCGGCGCGCAGGTGACCGTTTCCGACATCCGCCGAAGCGTCGCCGGCAGCGCCTCCTGGATGGCCGGCGGCATGCTGGCGCCCTGGTGCGAGCGCGAAAGCGCGGAGGAAGAGGTGCTGACGCTCGGCCGCCACGCGGCCGACTGGTGGGACGCCGCCCTGCCCGGCCATGTGGTGCGCAACGGAACGCTTGTGCTGGCGCCGCCGCGCGACACGGTCGAGCTTGGCCGCTTCGCCGCCCGCACATCGGGCCACCGGCGGGTCGACGAAGGCGAGATCGCGCTCCTGGAGCCCGACCTTGCCGGCCGCTTCCGCCAGGGGCTTTTCTTCCCCGGCGAAGCCCATCTCGACCCGCGCCGTGCCTTGCAGGCCCTCCACGACATGCTTGCCGCGACCGACGTGCGCTTTCGGTTCGGCGCCGATCCCGACTTCCGCGAAGACGCCGACATGGAGGCCGATTGCGCCGGCACAGCCTCGCCGCAGGTCGGCCTTCGCGGCGTGCGTGGCGAGATGCTTGTCCTGAGGGCGCCGGATGTCGCTCTGTCGCGCCCGGTGCGGCTTCTGCACCCCCGCTTCCCCGTCTATGTCGTGCCACGCGCCGACCACCACTTCATGGTGGGCGCGACCATGATCGAGAGCGAGGCCACGGAGCCGGTCACCGTCCGCTCCGCCATGGAGCTGCTCAGCGCGGCCTATGCGCTGCACCCGGCCCTCGGCGAAGCCGGAATCGTCGAGACGGCCACAGGCCTGCGCCCAGCGTTTCCCGACAACCTGCCGCGCGTCGTGCGCGACGGCAGCACGGTTCGCGTCAACGGGCTATACCGCCACGGCTTCCTGCTGGCGCCCGCCATGGCCGAGCGCGCCGCAGCCATGATCCTGGAACGACCGAACACCTTCCCGAAGGAGCCTGTCCATGCAGCTCACGGTTAACGGCGAAACGCGCAACGTGTCGGCGGCCACGCTGGCGGACCTGCTTGCCGAGCTCGACTACGAGGGCCCATGGCTCGCCACCGCGCGCAACGGAGAGGTGGTGCATCGCGACGAGCGCGGAGACTGCCGCCTCCGCCACGGCGACCGCATCGAGATCCTCTCCCCCATGCAGGGAGGCTGACCATGCTCACTCTCTACGGCAAACAGCTTTCCTCCCGGCTCCTGCTGGGCACGGCGCAATATCCCTCACCTGCTGTCATGGCCAACGCCGTGAAGGCGTCCGGCACGGGCCTTGTCACCGTGTCGCTGCGCCGCGAGGTGGCGGGCGGCAATGCTGGCGGCAGGTTCTGGGAACTGATCCGCGGACTCGGCGTCGATGTCCTGCCCAACACGGCCGGCTGCCACACCGTCAAGGAGGCCGTCACCACGGCGCAGATGGCGCGCGAGGTCTTCGCCACCAGCCGGGTCAAACTGGAGGTGATCGGCAATCCCGACACGCTGCAGCCGGATGTTTTCGGCCTCGTGGAAGCAGCGCGCGTCCTCACCGGCGAAGGCTTCGAGGTCTTTCCCTATACGACCGAGGACCTGGTCGTCGCCGAACACCTGCTGGAAGCCGGATGCAAGGTGTTGATGCCCTGGTGCGCGCCCATCGGCACGGCCCATGGTCCGCTCAATCCGAATGCCCTTCGCTCCCTGCGCGGCTATTTCCCCGACACGCCGCTCATCGTCGATGCCGGCCTCGGTCGCCCCTCCCATGCCGCGCAGGTGATGGAGCTCGGCTTCGACGCGGTGCTCCTCAACACCGCCGTCGCCAGGGCTGGCGACCCGGTGGCGATGGCCGCGGCCTTTGCCGGCGCCGTGCAGGCGGGACACGAGGCGTTCCGCGCCGGCATGCTGGAGCCGCGCGACATGGCCGTGCCCTCCACGCCCGTCCCGGGAAAGGCGGCGTTCCCGTGAAGCTCGACCCGTTCTACTTAATCGTCGACAGCGCCGCATGGATCGAGCGCCTCGTCCCCACTGGCGTGAAGTTGGTGCAACTACGCATCAAGGTGATGGAGGACCATTCCTTGCGCGGCGAGATTCGCCGCGCCCGCGATCTGTGCGCCCGCCATGAATGCCGGCTCATCGTCAACGATCACTGGCGGCTCGCCATCGAGGAGGGATGCGATTTTATCCATCTCGGCCAGGAGGATCTGGCCGCCGCCGACCTCGCCGCAATCAGGCGCTCGGGCCTCAGGCTCGGCGTCAGCACCCACGACGACGCCGAGCTTGAAACTGCGCTCTCGGCCAGGCCCGACTATGTGGCGCTGGGGCCCGTCTACCCCACCATCCTGAAGACGATGAAATGGGCGCCCCAGGGCCTGGAGCGCATCGCGGCGTGGAAGAAGCGCGTCGCCCCCCTCCCCCTCGTCGCCATCGGCGGCCTCAATCCCGGGCGGCTTGCCGGCGTCTTCGCTCACGGCGCCGACAGCGCCGCCGTTGTCACCGACATCACGCTGAATGCCGACCCGGAAGCGCGCACGCGAGAATGGTTCGCGGCGACTGCGCCATGGCGGTAGCGGCCGATCCCCATGTGCTGGTCGTCGCCGGAACCGACTCCTCCGGCGGAGCCGGTGTCGTGCGCGACATCGAGACGGTTGCCGCATTCGGGCTGAGGGCTTGTATCGCCGTCACGGCGGTCACCGTCCAGACGCACGAGGCTGTGCGGGAGGTGGCATACATGCCGCCGGGCCTCGTGGCCGCCCAGATGCGGGCAGCCTTCGACAGCAATCATGTCACGGCCGTCAAGATCGGCATTCTTGGCACGAGGGCGACTGCCGAGGCGGTCGCTTCGGTCCTTTCGGAGCATCCTTCCGTACCCGCAGTGCTCGATCCGGTACTTGCCGCGAGTTCCGGCCGTGCGCTCGCGAATGGCGACGTGACAGCGGCGCTCAGGCGCGTCCTCCTGCCGCTGTGCAGAATCGTCACCCCCAATCTTCCGGAGCTGGCCGCGCTCGCCGGGGCCCGAGAAGCGGCAGATGAACAGTACGTCCTCGAGCAGGTCCGGGCGCTCCTCGATGCGGGCGCGACGGCCGTGCTGGTCAAAGGCGGTCATGGATCGGGTGACCGATCGACCGATCTCTTGATGCGCCCGGATCGAGAGCCCGTCCGCTTCGAGGCACCACGACTGGCCGCCACAATGCGGGGAACCGGCTGCATGCTTTCCAGCGCCCTTGCCGCCAATCTAGCCCGCGGCGTGCTGCTGGACGACAGCGTGCACAGCGCCAAGAAGCACGTTCTTGACCAGCTTCGATGTTGTGTCTGAGTAAGACAGGGAAAATTGCATCGAAATGCGGCCCCTCTACGCCTATCGGCGATCTGTCTGTCACCAGTCCTTATTGCCCTTTATGCGACTTCTTCAGCACAGATAGTGAAACGCTGATACGTGCCATTGTTGGTCTCGGCTGCACCGGGCATCGGGATCTCTGCCCCACATTTCGCCATCCTGAAGCGGCTGGTCGTGATGGGGTTGTCGCCGGCAGCGGGGCTCCAGACCTACGTTAATCCTGCAATCCTTTGGGCGTCCGCGGAAATGATCCGGCACAGGGAGGGCAGTGTCTCGATGCTGGGTGTCACAGAGAACATCGAACGACATGCCACGCGTCCGCGTGAGCTATCAGGATCTGATACGAGAAACTGGCTGATAATCTGCTGCTAGCTCAGGGCCGCAGTCAGATCCTGCGCGTCGACCCAGGTCGAAGACGATCGAGCTCGTCGTCGACGACTGCACGAACGACATCGATATCCATTTCTGCGCCCGGTGCGATGCGCGCGATCTCCGCCGCAACCTTCGCCCAAAAAATGCCTCGCCGGCGTCGCCGCGCGCTCGAAACCTGGCAACGAGCCGATGCGCTTCATAATATGCCGCATGTTCATCGCGGGCGACGAGTGCGCGCGCATCCTGCTGCCATCGGCTGCGGATCATGCCTCGCTTTGCTGCCCATCGCTTCAACGCCCTAAGCAAACATCATACCCTTCATTCTGCGCCGCTGACCCGCCACGTCACTGGACGCCGAAGGGTTGAAGACCCCCCGGGGCTTCAGCTTCGCCGGCAACCCGGTCCCGACAAGGCGACGCTCCCTCTCGAAAGATCTTTCGATCTGGCGTAACTTTAGGCATGTGCAACGCGTACGAACAGCACGTGAAGTGGGTGGAATACTGCAAGATGATGCAGGCCCTGGAGCTTGGCATCCCCACTCAGCAGAGCGACCCCTCCGGGGTCAGGTCACCGACCGTCTCTGTTGGGGACGGCATCGTCTCCTCCTCGGTCTGGTCCGCCGGTGGTGGCAGTGCTGCGTCCCCGAGCATATCGTCGATCCGCCGAACCACCTTTTTGCAGAGAGCGGCGAAGGCACGGACGTCGGCCGCCACCAGTTCAACGGTCTCGCCCAGTTTTGCCTCCTTGGCATGTTGCGCGAATTTGACATCGACCACGCCGAGATTGTGTCCAATCAAGTGACGTTTCTGGATATTGAGTGAGAGGACTGCAAGCTCCCCTGCGTCGAGTTCAGCGAACGGATCGAACGAGAATTCGTCGAAGCGCTTGCGGCCTTTGTCGATGTTCTGGAAATCGTTGCCGATCGGCTTGATCGGTGTCGACCCTGGGACACGGTTCTTAACGCGATAGGCATAAGCGACCTTGAGGGTTGCCTCGAAAGCAGTCAGCACATCTTCATGAGCATTGCCGAGCAGGCGATAGGCCAGTTCCTGCCGGTCCTTATCTTGGAATTCCGCGAGATCCACCTGCTGCCCGACCAACTCGGCCTCGCGAGCGAAGTGCAACGCCAGATTGGGCGCCCCGCAGTCGGGGCAAAACAGCGCAATCGCGAAGACACCATAGTCCCGCCCGCAGCAATCGCAGACCAGAAGGCGCATAAGATCACGGCGGCCGAAACGAGGGCGAGGCTTGCTCCGCCGGGCTGCCGGCTTATAGGTCATCGACTTGCTGCCTCGCGCCACACCGGCAAGCATTTCCGAAACAGCGTCCTGCATGTCCTGCAAGGCGGTCTGCTTCACAATCTTGACTGCAGCCTTGCGATCATCCGGATGCATGAACTCTGCATCGTCAGCCCTGACGCCACTATAGGGGCAGACGGTCCCCGGAGTGCCAGGAGCATATTTCATCCGGACGGCTCTATCCGGATCCGCAACAAATCCGATGACAGGGTCTCCGAGCACGAAATGCCGGGGGTGGGCCTCCGCATTGGGTGAGTAGCGATAGACTCTTCCATCAGGCGTCTTGGGCATTGGGATGGCGAGCTGCATCTTCGTGCGGGTACCGCCCGTGCGCATCTTTTCAAGTCGTTTCCGCTTCATCTTGCGCCCCACAAACGACTCGCACCATCCCGAGATGATCTTGCCACGCGCGACCGCGATCGCCACAAAATAGTATTGCTGGCCAGCTCTGCTCGGCGTGACGACAACGCCATCGATGTGGCACCTAGTCCAGGATGTATGGACGCACTCGAACATACCGGCCTGGTTTCTTCGCACGGTTTCTGCCGTCCGGACGCTGGAAGCTGACGCTCAATCGTTCGACACCGGAGATGGTGCGGCTGGTCTCGCCCGGCACCATCGATATGCCATGCATCGACGTAACCGCCATCTCAGTCAGTAAGGCCCTGCTGTGGCATTGCGTCGAGGTTCGATCCAGCCATCGTGTCGATAGTCTTGCCTGTCTGGGAGAACAGGCAGCGGTGCAGCTCGCGGCCGACCTCTATGGTTTCGTCAACGCTCATCTGTTCGACCTCGTTGCCTCCGAGAGCGGCCGATTGAGCGAGGTGGACGCCCGGCTGCGGACGATCACGGAGCACCAGCGGCAATACCTGGCCCACGCCGATCTCGCGAGGGTGATCGCGGCCGTGCCGGGCAAGGCTGCAGCTGCTTTGTCCCATCCGCTCTTCGATCCGGAAATGATGCCGTCGGGTCTAAAGGACGCGTTGCCGGCGTCCCTCGCCTTCCTGACGGACCCGAGCGTTCGCCACCGGTACAATGATGAGTTCGTTTCCGCGGAGCTCAGCAGATACCGATCATTCTTTGACGATCTCGACGGACGATCATTGTCCGACCAGCAGCGGGAGGCCTGCATCCGCTTGGAGGACAACAACCTGCTGGTCGCCTCGGCGGGCTCCGGAAAGTCCGCCACCATGGTCGGCAAGGTCGCATATGTCCTCGACAAGCAGCTCCATCGCCCCGACGAAATCCTGGTACTCGCCTTCAACAGGAGCGCCGCCGAGGAACTCAAGGGGCGGATTGCCCGTCAACTCGGCGTCGAAGCGGGGGACCTGAAATGCCGGGTGACCACCTTTCACGCGCTGGGGCGCGGGATCATTGAAGAGACGGAAGGCCGACCGCCCCAACTCGCCGACTGGGTCGAGCACCCGGCTGGTGAGGCGAAGGTGATCGAGAAGATCATTGAAGACTTGTTGGGCGTCGATCCGGAATTCGCCAAGCTCTGGATCGACCTTCTGGTTCTGCATCCCAAGGCCGATATCCCGGCCGAGGTCTTCGATACGAAGGCCGATTACGAACGCTACCTGTCGGTGCGGCGGCGAAATGGCAATGCCACCATCGGCACGATGGCCGGCGTCTACGTGAAGTCGATTCAGGAGCAGACGATCGTCAACTGGTTATGGTTGCATTCTGTGGAATTCGAGTACGAGCGGCAGATCGCGCTCGAAGACAAAAGCGGTGCGATCAGGCACCTGCATCCGGACTTTTATTACCCGGCCAGCCAAACGATTCACGAGCATCTGGCCATCAACGCCGACGGCTCGTCGCCCTTCGCCGACTATGTCGCCCACGCCCAAAGCAAGCGGGCTTCCTATCGCCAGGCGGAGCTGGATGTGTTCGAGACTACATCGGCACAGGCGAGCAGTGGATCTCTGGTCGCCGAGCTCGAAACGGAGCTTGCCAAGCGCAGCATTCCATTCAGCCGAAAGAGCTATTCAGCCATCGTTCAGGCCCTCGAGCCGGTGGTGATCAAGCACTATCACAAGCTGATCGCGGTGTGCATCAAGCACATCCGCGCCAGCCACCTGACCCTGGAGATGCTCATTGAGCGCGCCGGATCGCTGCACGATCGCACCCGCGCCAAGGACTTCGCGCGGGTGGTCTGGATCATCACCGAGGTCTATTCCCGGAAACTCGAGGAAGCCAACCGCATCGACTTTGATTCCATGATCGCCAATGCGACGTGCCTCGTGGAGACCGGCCGATATCAAAGCCCCTACGCCCTGATCCTTGCCGATGAGTTCCAGGACATCTCCGAGCCGAGTGCGAACCTGATCAAGGCGCTGAAGCACCAGATGCCGTTCACCAAAATCTTTGCCGTCGGCGACGACTGGCAGTCCATCTACCGCTTTGCCGGATCCGACATCACGATATTCACGCAGTTCGAGGCGAACTTCGGCGCAAGCTGGCATGGCCGGCTCGAGCAGACCTATCGCTGCAACCAGCTCATCGCCGAGACTGCCGCGAACTTCGTGCAGCGCAATCCAGCGCAGCTGAAGAAGTCGGTGTGGTCGACACGGCCGGCAATCGCTCGATCGATCCGTGTCATTCCGATGGAGAGCGACGGGGGCAAACCCGACTTCGGCGGTGCCTGCTGGCGACTGCTGAAGCGCCTCGACATTTTCCTCGGCGGCATCTCGGGTCAATGGCGGAGCGATGGGCGCCAGAAGCTCAAGGTCATGGTGCTCTGGCGCTACAATCAGCTCGACCCGTTCAAGGACGCAAAGCCCGAGTTCGAGAACATCGAAGTGTTGGGACTGTCGTTCCATCGTGCCAAGGGGCTGGAGGCCGACTACACGATCTTGCTCGATGTCAGCGAAGGCGACTATGGGGTGCCAAGCCGGATCGAGGATGACGAACTGCTCAACCTGGTCATGCCGCGACCTGAGACATTTGAGTATGCCGAGGAACGGCGCCTGTTCTATGTCGCTCTGACGCGCGCAAGCCGCGGCGTGTTCCTGCTCACCAACAGCCGCGAACCATCTCGATACGTCGGCGAGCTATCCGAGATCGCTGGCGACAACCTGCGCTTTGAGACCGTCGACGGTGCCGCTCTGCGTCAATGTCCAACATGTCGCGCCGGCCACCTCGTACAGAGAGTCGGGCCCGCCAATCGCCGCTTTCTCGGCTGCAGCCAGTTCCCGAACTGCGATCACACAGCGCCGCTGAAATGAGCGACAGCCGCGGGCAATCATCCGAGTTCGGCCTCGAATTTCTCGAGTAACGACGTCGCCAGGTTGGGTCCCTCTAAATAGAGCCCGATTTCATCTAGTGGGTTGTCCTCGAGACCTGACTGCGAGCCCCAGTTCAAACTGCTGACGACGACATGGTTACTGTCCCAGGCCAGGAACTTCGCGTGCAGCTGCGGTTCGGGAACGCCGGTGAGGTCGACTATGCCATGGAGCCGTTCTCGGTGCTTCGTTACATGGCCGCGCTTCACCGGGCCAGTACGGCGCGAATAGTAGATGCGGACGTCGCTGAGCCGCCGGCCAGCGACCTCGGCGGGATCGAAGAGCGCCGGCACCATGTTCGCACCGACCTTGTTCGTACAGCAGACGAAGCGTTGTTGCGCACCGTGGGCGGCGACGCGCAGCAGGCGTTGGTGGTCGGCGGCATGCAGGATCGTCAATGTAGCGGCGGGCGCCTGTGCGTCTTCGGGGGTCGAGAGCATGATTCGCTGACGCCGCAGTTCGGACGCCATGAACTGTAGCGCTTCCACCGATCGGCTGGCACTGGACAGTTTGGAGACTATCTCGCGGAGCAGATCCAGCCCCTCCGCCACCGCCTGGGATTCCCTGAGTTCCGCCGAGACTTCGACGGCCGAGAACGGGGAGTGGAGCCAATTGCACGAGCCCATCAGCACAACTGCTCCATCGTGACCGTCGTCGGCCACCAGGAACTTCGCATGGCTGTCAACAGGATCCCTCTGCACCAGGAGATAGCCCCTTGTTTGCCTCGTGGCGGACAAGCGGAGAAAGAGTTCCTGCATGGCCGTGGCGTGCTTGGCGCGATCGAGCGAAGTGCCAAAGAAGAGGTGACATCTGACCCCCCGCCTGCACGCATCCTCCAGTGATCGCACGATGCGTTCGCGGCGATCCCTGCCCTTTTCGTCGGACTGCGAGGCCACGAAAGTGGACAGGACGAATATGTTCGACGTGGCGGCGCCGACAATCTGCTCGAAGCGCTGCAAGTGCTGCTCGGCACCAACGACAAGCTGGTCGACGTCAATTCGGGTCTCGATGGTTGCGGGGCGCTCTGGCGGCGGGGTCGTGGTTTTCGGTAGAACGCCAGTCTTGATCGTCGTCTTGAGGGCTTCGACGAGCTTGTCGCTCGCCCCTTGCGGAAATACGCCGGCTCCCACCTCGTCGAGATCGAGCACGAGAAATTTCGGCTCCAGGAAGGAGCTATTGGCCTGTACGCCCCGGAGCCATTCGCCTTGCCTGAGCATACCGACCATGAATTCGTTTACGCGCTGCATCATCGAGTAGTGCGTCTCGGGTGGCTCACCATCCGGAAACCTGATGATTGCGCCCGTGGCGGGAAGTTTGATGACGGGGATCGTGTCAACGTCCCTGGTCCTGAAAACGGATAGTCCGACCTTCTCGTAGACGACGCTGATACCGATCTCGCGGTCGGTCGAGCGTTCGGGAAGCGCGCGCCCGGTCCGTATGAAGTCATGACCGACGCTGCTGGCCGCAAGGACAGGTTGTGGTGACATCCGGACCTCGACGAGGCCGAATTGCATGAGCCGGGCGACGGTCGAACTTACTACCTGTCGCGGGATCTTGAGCGTCTGGGAGATATCATTGATCGTGCCCGGGCTTCGGTCGAGTGACAGCAGGATCATTTCCTCGACCGGGCTCCATCCCCAGGTCCGCTGTACGATGCCGGGTGCCCGATAGTGCCAAGCCGGGATGTAGATGTTGTTCACTGGAGTAGCCTCCCCTGCTCATCGACAGGGATAACGGAGGCGCCGTTGCCTACCGACGGAAAGTCGGCCTGGGACAAGCGGGTGATTTCATCGAGCATGATCCGCAGAAAGCTGAGTTCGTCGTTCACCCCGTCGGGGTCGATCCCCTCTACTGCATTACGAATGAACTGCCGGCTGGTTGCGAGAATGAGCTTGTGCTTGGCGCGACTGAGAAAAACGTTCAGGCGCTGAGGGTTCTTGATGAAGCCAAGGGCTCTCGTGCCCACGAGGACGTTGTTGCGCACAAGGCTGGCGACGACGACATCGGCTTCGCCGCCCTGGAAACTGTCGCTGGTGTAGACGAACTTTGCATCGCCTCGCGGGCTGGCGAAGCCGAAGAGGGTGCCCGCGGACACGTCGATCTCAGGCTTGAGCAGTCGTTCGAGGTGATGGACCTGGGCCGAATACGGAGACAGCACCACGAGCGTCGGCACGGGCGCCCCCTCACGTGTGACGGGCCGCAGCTTCTTCATGGCGGCCAGCAGCGCTGTCGCCTCAACCTCGTTGCGAATTGAGCGCTTCACTGTTTGCTCGAATGCCCGTCTCTTGACCACGCTCAGCGAGGGCACATCCAGAATAACGACCGGAGAAGCGGGAAACCCGTCGGCGCAGTCAACGGCCGGCTTGCGAGCCTTCACCCGATCGGAGGAAACCAGCAGCCGCTTGTAGAATGTGTTAGAAACCAGCTCGCATATGGCCGGGTGCATACGGCTCTGCTCGCGAAGCGTGTTGGCGATCGTGCTGGGGCGCCCGGTGTCCCCAGCCCTGATCTCTTCTCGCGCGGCAATCGATCTGAAGGGCTCTTCGAGCCGAGACGCGATGGCGAGAACGTCGCTGAGCAGAAACTGATCTGCCTTAAGCGCCTCGAGGGCAAACTCCACCTCGCTCGGCAGGTCGGAGATGGCGGCGAGTTTCTCCTTCGCATCACGCAGGAGTTCGCCGGCCCGGCTTGCATCGTAGAACTTCTGGCGATCCGCCGCGTCGAAGGGAGACAGCTGATTGTGATCACCGATCATTACCCTGCGGTTCCCCAGGAGCAGGGCGCCGATCAGTTCTGCGCCGTTGGCCCGCGCGGCCTCCTCGATAAAGACCCAGTCGAACTGATCGCCGTCGGCGATCATCTCCTCAAGAATATGCGACGACGTGGTTGCAAGCGTCACATCTGACGAGCGCAGCATCAGATTGTCGGTGTCACGCAAGGCGCGGTCGGCGATCGACTGCTCAGACGAATCTACAGGTTTGAGCGCCTGGATGATCTGATTGAGCTGGTTCGTCATGATCGCAGCGCTGGCCGGGTCCGGCTTCGAAACGGAGCGCAACAGAGAATGCGAGCTCCGCCTCAGCGTGCTCTCTTTCTCGCTGGAGCGCGATCGCTCGACACGAACGACGATGGTGGAGGTCGCAGGGAGGAACTTTCGAAGCTCGTCCTCCATGTGGACGAGTGTCTCATGATTTTGAGACGAAACAAGGATTCGAGCATCGGGCGTTTGATGAAGGATGCTTTTCACGAGGTGTGAGATCAAGA
The DNA here is from genome assembly GCA_964629765.1 of uncultured Mesorhizobium sp. Classification (GTDB taxonomy): domain Bacteria; phylum Pseudomonadota; class Alphaproteobacteria; order Rhizobiales; family Rhizobiaceae; genus RCIO01. The sequence continues at coordinate 29,375 of CAZVTK010000025.1, read as the reverse complement.
AGGTCTTGCCCACGCCGGGCGGCCCGACGACCACATTGATGGATCTGCCGTCGACGATTGACCCCCATGCCTCGATCTTGGACGTCTCCATGTCGGCGTCGGCGGGTGGCGGGCCGGGTGCCGCGATGTCGCGCAACACCTCATCCATCGCAACCTGCGCCGGATCATCCAAAGCCCTCAGAAGCTCGACATTGGACCTGGCGGCCACAATATTCTGCAGCCGTCGCCGGATGGCCCGCTCGGCGCCAGTGTCCTTGCGAGGCCGGAGAAAAAGCCGTTGCCCGGCTTGAATCGACAGATTGGTACCGAAAGCGAACGCGGTTTTCCCCTTAATCAGACCGCTGCCTTCGTAGCTGAGTTCAGGCACGCGCTCGCGGCCCATCGCGAGGCGCGCCGATTGTGACAGCGTCCAGTTGGCTTTTCCGTCGTCATACTTCAACTCGCGCCTGAGCGCCTCGGCCGCCGGACGCAGCCCCATCGTTTCGCGCTGAGCGTCACGCGCTGCGTCATCGTGGGGCGCCAGCCAGACGACGTTGGCCTCCGCGTTGGCTGGGGTGATGACATCGACGGGATAGAGTCGAAACTGTTCCCTCAGCAGGGTGAAGGCTTCGAGGAGGATGAGAGCGAACCATATTGGAACGTCGGCCGTCCCGTCGGCAGACCGGACGGGTTCCAGGAGGTCGCGCCACCGCTTGGCGCCTGGTCCGAGGTTCTGAACCCGCTCTTCGGCGCCCGCTCGATTTCTCGACAGATGCAGTCGATGAACGATTTCGACCGCGCCATGCATCCATTCGTTTGCGCGACGCTGGTGTGCGCCTTCGATCATTCCGACGGAGTCGCTGATGAGCCGAACATTGTAGATCGCGAGATCGGTCATGAGACGTGCGGTGTCCTGACCGGCCGGAACGAGGCGGACGCCGGCCGACAGCAGATCGTCTGCAACAAACTGCATGATCGCTGCCCCGTCGGCCGCGGGTATGGTGCCCGAAGAGAGGGCCGGCAAATCGCTCTGAACCACACCCCTTGAGGGATAGAGAACCAATTCCCCATCGGAGCTCGAGCCGACCCTGTCGAGTTCGATCACGACGTTTCGCAACTCGTCGAGAACAACTGCGCCATCGAAAAGCTGGAACTGCGGTGGCGTGGCCAACCGTTCCAGCATTCGGCGTTCAATGGACAGAAGCGCTGGAGGGTTGTCGCCTTCGAGGCCGAGGAGCGCACCTGCAACCGCGGCCAGGTCGATCCAGTCCTGCCGGAACGAGATCCTGGCAGAGGCGCGAAGCAGGTGCCCGGAATCTTTGAGATCACCATCCGAGATATGGACGCAGGCTTCGACACCACCGAGGCGATAATCGGCGCTGTCATCTCGGTGTGAAAATATCGAATGCATGCTGACGCCGCCGTGCACGATGCCGGCGTCGTGACACAGCGCGAGCGCCTCTGCGACGCGGACCATATTCCGCCAGAAGACCCCACGACTTGCGCTCGTCAGATAGCGCCCCTCCTTTGCCCTCCGGCGGTGTGATGCTCCGGAAATCGGACTCCCGGGATTGAGCATGACGATGGCGAGTTCGTGCTGATCTTCCGCAGCTTCGAGAACCTCAACCAGAACGTCCCGAGCGCGGCGGGAGGAGAGCACCCGTCGAATCCGCCTCAGCCCACGGGCGACAATTGCCCGCAGATCATCGTCCAGTGCCGTGCCCGTCTTCTTGAACAAGCGCATTAGGTATGCCTCGCCGTCCGCAATGCCGATGGCAGTGCGGAGGTGAGAATCCCACCCTCCTGTCAACCGCGCAAACGAGTCTTCTGCGAATTTGAAATGAGACTCTAGCGGCGGATTACTCTTCTTGTTGACTGCAGCCATATGGTTTGCGCCCGTGAATACTTCTGCCTAGCAGATTCGAGGCCGCCTTGCCGTTTGATATGGCAACAAACTGGGGGCTAAACCAAAATACGGGTGTTGAGCTCCGCGTAGGGCGTCTGGGCCTCGATCCCCCGTCGAGTGGTATAGAGGCGGGCAACGCCGTCCGGGAGAGACTCGATTTGGGGCGCGAAGAGGTAGGGCATAATATCGGTCAGCCGCGGCAGTTCTGAAATGCGATGCCGTTGCAGGTAGCCGACTGCCTTTTCGCGCGCCGAACCAGAAGCCCATGTGGCGGTTCCAGGACTGGCGAAATGGATTTCCTCGACTATGCCCTTGATCCAAAGCCACGGCGCAATGCGCTCCGTTCGATCGTTCGAAATGCGCCACATCGGCAGATAGTCGCGTGAGAACACGACTTCCGATCCGTCACTCAACTTCCAGACCCCATAAGGCAGCCAGATCCGCGAGGGCACGAAGTCTTGGAGTGGGGAGCGCGGCGTGGCCACCTCGAAATCGGCTCGCTCACCAAATCCCGTGTCGAAGAGCAGGTATGTCGGACGGCCGGGATAACGAAGGTAGGCCGGGCTCCTGGAACCATAGGCTTTGTCCCTCACGATGGTTCCGGGCTTGCCACGACCAGGCGGGCCGAAGACACGCTGCCTCCAGAAGGAGGTACGAAGGACCATGTGCTCGTCGATCGACCATGGGGTCGCTCGCAACAGCCGCGCTCTCGATACCGCATGATGAACGTCGGCTTCCGGGAGGGCCAGGGCGTCAGCGAGCTCGAGAATGATGCGCAAGGCATCATCGAGACTGATGTGTTCCGTTGTCGCGGGACTGTTCGGCTGGGTGGAGATCGAGAGCTCATACCAGTCCCGGTAGCCGAGCGCCCGGGCGAGTGCCTCATGCACGGTCGCCAAGTTCAGTTCGGCCGCGCCGCGTGTCAGATATTTTGCGGCCTGTTTCGGCCGAACGAGATCGGAAAAGTGGATTCGCATGGAACCGCTCCAGCGGTGCTTGCAGCGGCGTGTCCACTTGGCCCGCGCACCTTGGAGAGAGGTTCATACGGGGTCATCGTTCATTCCTGCCCGTGGGCTTTGCCAATGTGGACGGCATGGCCGGATCAGCCATTGTCCAGCATAGGCGATTCGAGCCGATCGGCAAGCCGGATAGCGAGAGCTATCGTATAGACCAAGCTCATCGGACGACCTTATGGGGCGCTCGGAGTTGACCGCCCGATTAGCCCAAATCGCTCCTTCATCTCTTCGGTGCGAACCCAGGTGTCGCCGGCGATTTTTGCAATCAGCCCCTCGAATACGCGCTCGAACGCCTCTTTGGTGGCATCGTCCGATAGAGTCTCTGCCTGCGCTGCCGGCAGCAATGGCCGCATATCCGTCAGCAGCCGAGGATTTGCCAGCTTGGCGAACATCCGTTCCTCGGCCTGGGCGCGGGATATCGATTGGCCGGCAAACTGAAGATAGCGGCCGAACACCTCGGTGACCCGATCAACGTCAAGTCCGTCGAATACATCAAGGGCATGGGAGAGATCATAGAGATCACGCCCCTTGTCTCGCTGCAGGAGAGCGCGCAGTTTGGTGGCGAGCATTTCCTCCCGAGAGAAGGTCGGAATCGCGGCCACACCGGCAAACCAAGGGTTGTCTATCCGAAACTGTATCGCTTGCGGCGGATCGTAGGCTTCGATTTCACGCGTGTTGATTTCGACTTTGAGGCGAATGGAAACGCCGCTTCCGTCTTCGGCATCCACACGGAACCGAAATTTGGGAGCAACCGGGCTTTGATCGAATTGCGCCCGGCCAAGCCACGGCTCGAGTACGACACGTAGCTGATCCAAGATCGGGCCGATGGGACCTGCAGTCGTTCGGACGAGATCTATGTCCTCCGAGTAGCGCAGCGGTTTCGGGAAGTGCAGCTTGTTCAGCGCCGTGCCCCCGCGAAAACGCAGTTGAGTGGACAGGAGATCGTCATTGAAGATGTCGATGAGCGCACGGCTGATGATGAGGTCCTGCTCGACCTGACGCTGATCGGCCCACGGAACGACGTTGCCCCAGGCGACAATGTTCTGAGCGGGAATCATTCATCGACTTCCGGCGTGCGGCGCACGACCACACGCCAACGATCGTCGTGCTCCAGCGGCGCTGGCGTGAAATCCGGATCGCGCGTTTCATCGCGGTCGAGCTCCGTCCACGGCGTGGCGCCGCGCGCCGTCAGCGCAGCATGCATCGGATTGGCGCGATCCGCATGGCCCAGTCGTTCCAGCAAGTGGCCGAGACGCTGGACGACGGGCCGCTCGGCCGCATCGGACAGCGCGGCGAGCTGGGACGGATCGATCTTTTCGGCAAGGTCCGTGAGCACTGTTGCAACGTTATCGATCCCGCCCGCAGCCTGTGGGTAGCGCAGGAGGTCGAGCGCCGTGAGGGCTGGTGAGGATATTTTCATTCTGCCTGTATCCGTTTTGCGATCCTCGATACCCGACTGCACGGCTGCGATGTCTTTGCGGTAATAGAAGACGATCAGATTGCGGCCGGCTTTGATCTTCGACATGCGTTTTGCGGTGACGATCTGAAATTCCATCACGGCCTGGTGCGTGGCTCCGTGAAGTTCCGCCGCCTTCAGCAAGCCGACATAGTAGGGCTGCTGTTCGTGGCGCATCAGGGCATCGATGTACCATAGGGGCGGCGGCGCACCCCAGGAGGCGAACTGCGGGGGCACTGCGACATAGAACCCCTGCCGAGGTCTAATCAGCGCCTTACGGCGTTGAAGGCGCTCGGCCGCATCGAGGAATGCACCGCGTCCGACGCCGAGCGCCTGTTCCGCCTGTTCGCTCGTAAAGACGACCTGTCCTGCGGAAAGCAGGCTTGCGATGTGAGCTGATAGGGCAGAGCGTTGATCGTGAACCATGCTCTATTATCCGCTTTTAGCGCGGATATTTCAACATGATCGGACATGGCTAAACAAATCGTTCTCGTGTTTCCGTGCCACGAGCGGTTTTTCAAACATGATTTGTGAAAAGGTGGCTATCTTGCCGACCGTCGTTCCAGGCCAACATCGACCGCCTTGGTCGCCATGCAAGTGCAGCTTATCTTCTATTTATGTCGAAACCATCCAAGCCTCCCAGAAAGCACCATTATGTAACTCAGGCGCAACTCCGTCACTTTGCGCGCGACGGGGGCCGCACCCAGATCCACGTCTTCGACAAGACGACAGGCAAGAGCTTCATGTCATCGATCTTGGACGCGGGTTCGGAGAACGACTTCAACACAATCACCGAAGACGGTGGACGGCTCAATTTCGAGGCGATGTACGACGCGGTTGATGATGCCGGAGCAGCTATTGTCGCCCAGATCGCGGCTCACCGTTCTTTGTCATGGATGGGCGAGCAGCAGGTATTGGCGCTGGCGGACCTTGGAACGGTCCAGATGCTGCGAACAAAATTGGCCCGTGAAACGCCCGGCGTCCTCGTCGAAGAAATGCGGGACTTGCTGGACAAACTCGGAGCCGATTTGAACGACTCGCACCTGGCACCACCGACAGACGCCGATGCCAAGCGCGGCGCGATCAAGGCATTCGTCAAGCGCACCAGCCATCGAAATTCGTTTCTCCGGTTGATGCCGGGCCTGGTTGAGCCTGCGGGCTCGGCGCGCTTCTTGATCTCTGACCACCCGGTCGTGTTCACCAATCCCTTTCCCTATGGGGATCATGGGCTACAGGCGCAGGGTATCCTCGTGCATCTGCCGTTGAGCCCGACACTACTCTTGACCTGGCATTGCCCCACGATCGTTGCACGCCTTGACCATCTCCTGTCCAACGAAGGCAAAGAGCATGCGATGCTACGCGCTTACGGCCGGGGCCTGATTTCGGGAGAACCCGTCGCCATCAGCGATGAAGAAGTTGAGCGCCACAACGTAGTACAAGTGACGCAATCGCGGCGCTTCCTGTTCTCGCATGCGGCAGACTTTAGCTGCGTCCGTGATCCGCTCACGACAAAACCTAGGTCGGGACAGCGGGATGCGTTGGTCCATCTCGGCAGGATGGGAGAAGGCCCCCCGCCCCGGCGACGCATGCCCGAGGGATGGAACATGGTGATGCATGATCCGCGCGACCATTGCTTGCTGCATCTCGAAGAAATCGATCCGGACGGCGAGGGGATCACGGCGCGGACCAGCGATCTAGCGCTGCTCGATGCCGCAGCCCGAGACCCGCGGCTCGACTATGTCGAGCTATACGACGGGCAGCGGCAGCGTAGGCATCTCGGCCAGGTGAAGCTTGAGTTGCTTGCCAATCGCGGGCCTGGCTGGTTCAGGGCGGTGCATTTCGATGACTCGCTGCGGGCCCTCGATCGGCACATCAGCGAAACGAGTGGCAAGAAATTGCGTCGAGGAGCGACCCGACGCTAGAACCTACCGGGGAGAATTTCTGCATGACGTCGAACGACTTCCCTTGGCTAGAACAATTCATGGGGACCGCATAGAAAGTTGGTGCGCCGACGACAGTCGGTGTGCCCGCCGGAATAAATTCGTACCTGCGGGATCAATCTGCTTGGGGGGCGTAAAGTTGTGGCGATCCTTGATCCGCGCGTGCTCGAATTGATTGAGACTTTGGTGGCAGCTCGGCTGGACTGGTTGGCGTTCGAATTGATTGAAGGAATTCGGCTCGGCCGTTTGCCCGACGAACCCGAAGAAGTGCTCGCGGCGGCGCGCCAGTCCGTCCGCAGCAACGCCCAACCCAAAGCCCGCGGCGAGCCGCGCGTTCTGCTTGAGGAACCGAAGCCGATACCAGCTGACGAGCAGGTAGAATGGGCGGCGGCCTATGTCGAAGAGCGGCTCGACGCGGCGCTCGAACAGCTGCAGGCGTCGTTGGAAACGCTCGACTTCATCGTCGAGGCGACCATCGAGCGGCAGGACCCTCAAGACGTACCGACACAGGCAGCCGGTAAGACCGATCAGGACGTGACATTGGTACTGCTGGACCTCGAGGGCGACCGGAAAAGCAGCCGTGACGATGTTGCAGGCGCCCGCGACGACTTTTCCACCCTTCATGCAGCGCTGGCGGAGTGGACCGCGCGGGCGCGCGGACAGGCGACAACATGATCCCCGCTGTCCAGACCGCGCTCAACACGATCGTAGGCCGCGTCACTACGCTCGACCACGCGTCCGGCGCCGGGCGCATCTTCGAGCTATTCGTGATGACCAGCTTGGCGCGCGGCTTACGAGACGCCGGCTTCAGCGTCTGGCTCCAGCGATCCGACGGTACAATCATCCGCCCCGGCGATGCCGACCGGCGTTTCATTCAACGCGGCGGTGCGCCCACCGGCGTCCCCGCGGCATCGGCGGGGCCGAGCAATGCCAGCGTGATCGGCTTTCGCTGGGGCCGTCGAAGGAAGTGGGAAATCTGGAACGGCATTCAATTCGCAGGTCGTAGCGCCGCGACACACGAGATCGACATCTCGATCGTGCCCGGCAGTGTCGGGACCGAGATCCGTAAGGCCGGCGGCATTCCGGTAGGTCGTCCGCGCGTAGCCATTGAATGCAAAGATGTCGGCACGTCCGGCAGCGTCGACGAGATGCGGGCCTTCATCGCGCGGCTCTATGATGTCACGCTGCTTCACGCGCATCATCGCCACATGCACTTTCCCGACGCGCGGGCGCTGCATCCCGGTAGCCCGAACGAGCCGAAGCACCGCGCAATCGTAACCTATTGGCAGGAGAACCGGCGCACCAAGAACATCATTGCGCGCCGCACCGGGTTCACCGCTGGCACCGCGCCGCTCGCCGAGTATCATCGGGTGGAACCACACCGCGATATCAGCGTCGGAAGCACCACCGTCGATGAGCTGGTCTCGTCAGTCGTCAATTGGGCGCTCCATAATGCCTGAACCGGACGACTACACGAAGAAGCAATCTGCAGAGGCAATTCGGCACTACACCGCCTATCGGCACGAACTAGACCATAGCCAGATCGGCGGTCGTTTCATGCCGTATCGCTGGTGGAAGCTGCCCGACCCGCTCGCCGTGCTTTGGATGCCCTATTCCAGCATGCTGTCCGACTACGCCGCGGAGCTCGCCAACATCATCAATGATCTCACGCATGACGTGCATCGGCTGCGCGCATGGGCGCGCGTCACGGCCTCACTCTCCGATGAAGAAAAACTCGCGGTCTCGCACGAGTTCATTGACACGCTGGGGACCGTCGCACTCGGGCGACCTTACGCGATCAAATCGCGCTTCGCGTTCGCGGCGGCCCATCTTTGCCACCAAGCTAATATGACGAAAAATCTCCAGAGGTGGCGTGACGAGTTCCCGAATGAGCGAGCGGTCTATCTGGACGACATAGAGCCAATCTGCAGGGGGTGGCGACGCTTCCGGTCGTTCAAGCGCCGCGTCGAGCCTATCGCCGGCGGTGCGTTCAAGCAGGCCACCGGGGACTTCCGTAACGCCTATAATCATCGTTTCTCGAGCCGATTTCTGATTGGGATGAGCGCGATGGTCACGCGTATCGTCGGCGAAGACGGGCGCATCTGTTACGGTATTGGTGGCAGCGAGCCGCTCTATCTCGATCGGGTTGCCGATTTGCTCGCCATCGAGCGTGACCACTGCTATCGCGCTTTTGAGGCTTTTCAGACGCTAGTCGCGGAGCACTCCGCGGCGATCACGGCGTTCGATCTCGGCAGCGAAGGAACACTTCTGTCTTGAACCGCAATTCCCCTTTGTCCGAGAACACTCAGTAGCGCTGCTTCATGTAGCCCGGAATCACGAACCTCTGCACCCAAGGCTGCGACCTTGAGCGGTTCATAGCATCCCAATACATGGCGACGGCCACCGGCTCGGTGATCGCTGACGGCATATGATAGCCGTACCTCGGGAACTCCGCGGTCGATGTCGCGGGGACATGGAACGACCGCCGAAACTCGGGCTGGAGATACTCGTAGATCGCCCAGCGGATGTTGTTCAGGAATTCGCCGATCTGGCTCGAATGGTAGACGAAGATGTCCTGGTGAAACCATTCGAAGAAGGTCTCGACCGCAAGGTATGCATGCTGCTCGCTGACCGGGTGGCCCGCCTGTTCCAGCAATTTGCGGAGATGCCCCACGTTGGTTGCGAGGCGCGCCAAATTGTGCTTGGCCATGTCGCCGCACATCTTGATATACCGATAACGCGTGATGCGCAGGTCGGTGACGACGTCGATCGAATGCAGGTTGACTCCTGTGGCGGTAAACTCCCCCTCCAGCCAGGTCGCGTATGCCTCGACCGCGGCCGAAAGTGCGGCCGTGTCAGCTCCGAGCTGCGGATCGACGCAGACCTGCCGCAGATGAAACAGGAATGTCAGGTCGGACGGGCGTGCGTTGCTCGGCGCTGGCTTGAGGCCAAGCGGTATCGGCTCCCCCTTGAACGCACGAATCTCCGAGAGGAAGTCACCGAGCAGAACCACAAAGAGTCGGGCATGTCCGCTGGTCTGGAACATGAGGTTCGACGGATCGGCGCGCTCCGTCTTCACAAACACCGCCCAGTTGACCATGCCGTCGATCATCTCCCAGGCCGAATTGAGGATGATCGCCTCGCGTTCCGTATCGTTCATCGTCGTGCCAGCATATTCTCGCGAACGTTTACTTTCGCCCCCGCGGCGCTCGCCTGCCGAAACCAGGACTCATACATGACAAGCGATTGGACGCAGATATTCGTACTGCCGAAGATCCCTCTCGAGACCGTGATCGGCTGCAACATTGCAGCGCTCGCCCCTACCCACGATCGCCGGGTTGGCTCCTCAAACGGCGCATCCAATGTTCCGCCGTTTCCTCAAAGGTTTCGCCGACAACTGATCGTCAGCGTCCGTTCTTGAACTGACCTGGGTGACCAGAGGTGCGCATTGCTGTGCACACCGGTTAGTCTTGAGGCGAGCCGGTGCAGGTCAAGCAGCAACTGCCCTGTCCGGCTCAAACGTGGTCAGAGCCCATGGAGCCGTCGTAAAGCCATCGCCGTTGCGTCCCAGTTCCACGGTGATGAGGCGATCCCCGTTGAACGTAGGGCTGAGCTCAAGGCTCAGATAGTCGAAGAGCTGCCGATCGTGAACCGCGATGATGACTTGGCGCCCATGTTGCTTCAGAGTCCGCAGAAGGGCGGCAAATTGCGCGATGTGGACGTCATCCATGCTCTGGACCGGATCGTCGATGACCAGCCAAGGCAGTTTCGGTCGCACCGAAAGATGCAGGGACAGGAACAGCGTCAACGCTGCCGTGTTGAGGTTGCCTGCGCTCAGCATCGCGCGCGGATTGCCGCCCTTGCCGCCCGAACGGTAATTCGTTTCCAGAACTGCCTCGACCGGTCTTCCCGCGACCTGCGGGAGCGCGAAAGCGGGAACGAAATTCTCGTCGGGAGCGAGTCGGATGAAGAGTTGACGCCAGACGGCATTCAGCTCTTCATTAAAGATGTCCCGAACATGGTTTCCACGCACGGTCTGTGCGCGCGTCAACAAGTCCTTGGCGACTGCTATCCGTCTGTCCGCCTCCTGGCGGCGGATCGTCGAACTAGTCTGCTTTTCTTTCAGGGTTCCGAGTTCCCGGCTGGCCTCCTCGAGGGACTTTTCCGCCGCCGCGAACGTCCGCAGGGTCGTCAGCGCTCGTTCCAAATTCGCCTTGGCAGAACTTTCACTCGCCTCCCGGCGATCAAGCTCCAACGACATCGAGTGAATGACCGTCGCAAGCGGCGTGTCGGCTGGTTGAGGCTTAATCCCCAGTTGCGCGGCGTAATTGTCGAGTTCCGCTCGCAGTCCGGAGATCGAGGTCGTCTGGCTGTTCAGGGCGGCAAGGACCTGTGCCGCCTGAGTGAAGTCACGGATCAGGCGTGAACCAGCAGCAGCCTCCGACTCCAGTTCCAGAAGGCCGTTGAGCCATTCGTCTCTCTGTGCGAGCTCGAAGACCACGCCTTCCCGCTCGGTCGGCGAGAGAACAGTGCCTTGAAGCTCAGTCTGCTTGCGCCGAGCATCCGTCAAAGCTGCGAGGGTGTTCGAGCGATCGCTGACTAGCGCTTCGACGCGTCCAGCCGCCGTGACGAGGCGAGCGATTTCCCCCGAAACATGAGCAGCGAGCGGCCCGTCTTCGATCTCGCCATAGTCACGGCCGCAGACCGGGCAATGATCATCGCTGATATGAGCGGAGATCGCGCTAAGAGCCTCGGCGAGGTCCCGGTTTGGACCGCCTTCGGTCGCAAGTTCCCGGTCAATGGCGTCGACCCGACCTTGGCCCTGAGTCACAGAAGTCGTGATCTCTCCGAGAGTCTTCATTGCTGAGTTATCTGTGTCCACGGTTCGGCGCAATCTGGCTCTCGCGCCCTCCACGGCCCGCCTTGCGGTAGCATGCGCGTCCGACGGATCCGAAGAGGACGCGGGAATTTCCGGGAAGGCTGCCTGGATGGCGGTGAGAAGTGCTTCGAGGCGGGCGCCCGGCCCGGCTTGCCAACGGCTCAGTGCCTCCCGCGCCGCGGCACTCGCTTCCTCCGCAGTAGCACTGGCGCTGCCGGCCTCCGTGCTTGCTGCGGCAGCAACTTGCGTCGCCGCGGCGTTGATATCTCGACGAATCCTAGCAAGCCCGGCGAGCTTCTCCTCGTGCTCGCGGCTACGCCGCTCAAGGTCCGAGCGCAAGCGATCGGGAACTACAATCTGATCATTATCGAGCGCCGGGCCGGAGAGTTCACGCAGTGTAGACTCGACCGCATCTCTCTCACGTTCTGCCGTTTCGGCCCGTGCCAGCGCCGCTTCGACAGCCTGATCGAGATCGGGCGCATCGGAGCGAGCGGCCCAGAAGAGAGGAGATGGCTCCCGGAAACGTCTGACATCCCCTGCAAGGTACAACCCGTCGATCAGGGCGTCGAGGGCTTCCAGTCCGAGCATTTCCTTGACGAACCGCGTCAACGGGGAATCGGTGTCGCGAGCGTCCTGATGTTCATAAATCTCCAGCAGGCGACCCAGAGTGGCCTGTGCGAGATAGCACCGCTCGGTGTAGAATCGGGCTTGCTGCTCGGAAAGCTTGCCCTCGCCGTGAATGCTGGACCCGTTTGCGGTGAGCTTTCCTCCCGACCCCTCGCACAGCTCCTCGTCCGCCTGGATCACGACATGGGCGCTAGAGTCCGGGGATAGTTTGTGCGGAAGATAGGTCAGGTAGCTGGGATCGAAGCGCGCTAGCGAAGCGACGGCTCCCGTCAACCCAAGTTCGATCGCTGACAGGAGGCTGGTCTTCCCCGTTCCGTTCGGCCCGTGGATGAGAACAGTGGGTGCATCGAGCGAGATGGTTACGTCGCCGCGTATGCTCCGGAAATTGCTGACGGACAGCGATGTCATCCGGCCACTCATTGCTGGGCTCCGGTGTCGCCAGTCTCGATAAATGGCGCATCCACCAGAGCGGCCAGCCGACTGGAGACCGCTCTTACTCCCTCGTGGGAAAGTTCGATCAACTCACGCTCAATCGGATCCCTAGCGTCTCGAAGCAACTTGTCGAACGCCGCATCGCTGCGGCTTTCGTGCAATTTTGGCAGCACCAGCGGCATCAGCACTGCCAGCCAGTTTTCCAGGTTGGACTGATCGGACGCATCACCCACCGGCAGCACGCGAGCATGTCGGGACAGCCGTGTAAGGGTAGACGATTCCGGCCGCGGACCGACCACGACGAGCGTCAGCGGTCGCCTGGACCCCATCATGTCCAGAGCGCGCCCGACGCCTTCCACAGCCTGCTGTAGCCGCGCCGGTGTCTGATCAAGCGTATCGCCGACGACAACCAGATCCGGTCGCGGCGGCTCGCCGACAAATGCGGCGGCAGCGTCGATCTGCAATCCGCCGATTGAAAGCGGAATCGGGATCCTTCTGAACTTTGCCTTCTTGAGGAGCTCGGCGACTCGTTCGACAGGCGTTGTTTCCGTCATATCGCCATCTCTCCCTGGAAACGCTGCATGAGGCGATCAAGGTCGGTCTCGCCCTGTGCCAAAGCCGCCAGGCTGAACTCTCGACGTCCGCGTCTCAGGGTGCGCCCGGGAGGAGCCGTCGGGTGGCGCGCCGACCTGGCGGGAACTTCATGACTGTGCAGGATGATTGCTTCGTCGTCCTCGGACGCGTGTCCGGCGGCGATGAGCTTGGCCGCGGCTTGCGCGTTGGCAGCAAAGAAGATCTCCGCCGAACGGACCGGGCCAGCCACCTTGACGGCGCCTGCCTTTGCATCTGCGGGATCGCTGAGACTCAACATCCAGTGCCCCGCTGCTCGGCCCCGGCCGATCAAGGCGAGGCCGAGAGCAAGTTGGGCCAAGCCTGAGCTCTCGACCGTCGGATCAGCCAAGGTTTTCGCAATGCTGTTGATCGACAAGGGCGTGTAGACGCCGCTCGCGGCTTCGAGTTTCTTGCCGTCCCGGAAGAAGCTTGTGGCCCGCCCAGTCCAGGCCAGAGCTTTCAACATAAAAGCCTCGTTCTCCTCCAACGGCACACCTGCGGCCGCGGCATCACGCAAGCCGCGAAGGTCGGTCTTCAGTTCCTGGCGTGCTGCGTCCGAAAGTCCAGCGGCGCCCAATGCGACAAGTGCTTCCAGCTTTGCGGTGAAGACATGTAGCCACAGCGCTGGCAAAAGCGACTGGCCGTAGCTTTTGAGCAGGGAGGCCTTCTCGATATCGGCGGCCTTCCCCTCATAGTCCAGCTTGTAGAAGTTCTGCAGCAGTGACAATTGATCGGCACCCACATCCTGCTCAGACAGTATCACGGACGGCGGGTGTGTGGGAAAATGCGACGGTAGATTGGCTTGGGCGACGACGAAAATGCTCTGGATGTTCGTGTCTTGCGTGGACAGGCCGAGCATCAGCGTTGATTTCGAGACGGCCAGATCGACAAGCTTTGCGGCGATGACTTTATTTTCCGCCTTCTCCGCCCAGCCGTGGATCTGTGAGGCACGTCCGACGAGCCGCTCGCGGTAGTGGGCTTCGTCCTTTCCCGCAAGGACAGCGCAACCGTGGAATTTGTACAGTCGGGCACGTGCCGTATTGTCCTTCACGTCCTCGGGCAGCACTCGGACCTGCATCACGCCAAGCCCGGCACCCGCAAGCAGCGCGACCGCCTTCTCCACCAGGCCATCCCAGTTGGCGCTGACGGCATCCGACACGACGCCCTCCATGATCAGTCCCGCGAGACCGAGATGCTCCGAACCAGGGCTGATCGCAGGATCCGCATATCGAGCGACGACGCCGATGCCGTTCCACACAAGATAGTCGGCCGGCTCTCCCTGTGGGTGTTGGTCGAGCATCCTGGCATACACGCCGGTAAGGCTCTTCGTGATGCGCTCCCTGTCGCGCCATTGAGCAACCGGTTTGGTGTAGTCGACTTCCTTGCGATCGTCCGCGCTGAGATTCACCAAGCCGATGATGCGGTCGAGGCTGCGTTTGAACTGGCAGTTGTCATTTGCGGGATCGACCTTGGCGCGAAGGTGCTCGAGAACACCCTCTGCAACGTCGACAAGACCGGGAACCTTGGACAACGAGATCCCTGCGCCGAGCCAAATCGCATAGGAATCGTTTGCAAGGCCTTGCGCGAACTCACTGAATTCACCATCAAGTAAAGCGAGGCTTTCGCCTATCGTGATATCCCACGCCGACGGCACTCTTAGTAGCCCCCACCACCAAATCAGCACTATACTGACACTATTACCGGGATTTCCCAATCGATAAACGGGAGCGCGGAAATTGCAAATCCGCTCATCGACCTAGACGATCCCCCATGCCCGGAAACTTCCCCTGCCCGTCATCTCGCGCAGGCTGAACGCGCCGATCAAATCGAGCGCACCCTGCCGCGAGACTTTCAACGCAGCCTCGACCATGCTGGTGGAAACCATTGGCCGGGAGAGTACAAGATCCATAAGGGCGGGCAGCTTCGAGCTGGCGCGGCGGCCCCGAAGCATCCGCTCCAGTCGCTCCCTTGCAAGCAGCAGGCGATCGTGCTCCTTCAACCCGGCGACGGCCGCCTCGCGGATCGCGTCGATATGGGCAACCACCCGCTCGATGCGGGCATCCGACCGCCGACGCTCGCGAGGTATTTTTTGGGCGCCGACATGCAGGCAGGCAAGATGGTTGGCAGCAATGCCCTCCTGTCGCAGGAAGGCGGCAACCAGCATCCCTCCGATCCAATCGCCGCGCTGCAGGACCTCGATGTCGGCCCAGGCGTCGAGGGCAAGGGCGGCGCGCAGCACCGCGGGTAGCTCTGACGTGCGTTCGAGGACCTGACGCCATTCGGCAAGGCGAGCGTCTTCGTCCCAGTCGAGATCGTAGAGGACGGAAAGGCGCTCGTCGCCTTGTGGCGGTGCCTTCGGCGGAACGGGCTCGCCAGCGAGCAGCCGCGACGATCGAGCCAGCACCGCGTCGATCTCCGCGAACTCCTCGGCCAGTCGATCGGCCTCCGGCTCATCCCATGGGTCCGCAGAGTCAGCCAAGGCCGCGTCCCCCTCCCCTTCCCGGTCGCTTTCCGCCGGCGCAGCCGGCAGGCCGCCGCGGCCGGTCAGCTCGCGCAGGCCCTCCCGGCCGAGCGCCCAGTCTCGGGCCTGCGCCAGGGTCCGGCGGCGCTTCCGCACGACGGTGTGTGCCCGCGTCAGCTGGTGGGTAGGGGTACGTTGGTCCATCTCGACATCCCGAAACACGAGATCCTCCAGATGAACGAGTTCACCCTCGACCCACATTGCCGCAACCGCATCATGGAAATGCGAGCGCTCGATCCAGCCGTCGCGGACCGGCGAATGGGCAAGGCGCTCATCGAGGCGCACCAAAATCTCGGTTGCCTCTCCGGCCGGGCCAATGAGCGTTTCCAAGGGTAGTTTGCCGATTTCGTAAGCCATTGTTTTGGCTATATCTGATTTGCGATTGTCAAGCTAGTCGGCTTCTAGCTTGACTTGCCTGGGATTTTTTCAACGGTCACCTCTCCATACTATAAGGTGTTCGGTCGCTGTCTGTACAGCCCTGCGCCTCAGACGTCCGAGAGGCTCGAAAACCGCGTATTTCCAGCGTCTGCGCGGCCTTAGCAGGGGTGCAAAAAACGTCAAGAGACGTTTACAAACGATCGATTGTCCGTATCCTCTGCGTTTGTAAAATCGCTTCCAAACGATCTCGCAGGCGCTTCGGATGGCCTCTGACCCGCAAAATCGCGCTTCTCGTCGACCACAGGGCCGACAAATCGGCTATGCGCGCGTCTCCACTGATGAGCAGGCGACCCAAGCGCAGGAAATGGAGCTGCGCGCCGCCGGCTGCGACGCGATCGTCGAGGAGCATGGTTCGGGCGCCTCGCGCATCCGTCCTGCGCTGTCGAAACTGCTGCGCGATATCAGCGTCGGCGACACGCTCGTGGTCGTGCGCCTTGATCGCCTGGCGCGCTCCGTCAGCCATCTGCTGGAGGTGATCGAGGATCTTGCCGCCAAGGGTGCGCATTTCCGCTCACTGCGGGATCCGATCGACACGACGACGCCGCAGGGCATGTTCTCGCTGCAGGTCCTTGGCGCCGTGGCGCAGCTCGAGCGCGCGTTGATCTCGGAACGCACTAAGGCCGGAATTCGGGCGGCGAAGGCCAAGGGCAGGCTTCCGGGCAATCCTGGCGTCCGCGATCGCCGGCCGGACGCCTTGGCGAAGATAACGGCGGCTCAGAAAGCCGCCTACGGCGCGCGCATTCAGGCGACGGCCAACCAATGGCTGCCGACGGTTCGTCGCATGCGCCCGGATCATACGTGGGACGACATTGCCCGGGTGCTCAAACAGCGCGGTCTCGACTGGACGCCGGAGCGCCTGCGCCGGGCCGCTAAGTGGCTGGTTGCCGAGCACCTCGCCGATCCGGCCCTGCTCCGAAAGTCCCCTCCCCGCCTGCCGGAAGACCGGCTGATGACGTTGGTGGCCGGCATGCATACGTCTAACCCCGATCTCACGCTCCGTGAGATCGCCAGCCAACTCGAGCGCTTGCACGAGCGGACGCCGCGGGGTGGATCGAAGTGGTCGCCGTCCTCGGTCAAGAACCTCATCGACCGGGCCCGACGTTCCGGGTTGATCGACCCCGAGCCGGTCAGGGCGGCAACGGGCGAGTGATCCTCCCATCACCGGAATTTCGGCTTGTTGAGGGTCTTCAGCAGCGAATCCGAGACCTGCAGATCCGACGTTCCGCCGGCGTCGCGGGATGGGCTTTTGCTTTTGCCTCCCGATGCCATGGCCTGCTTATCGGCGTCGAGTTTTGCCCGCACCAACGCCATGATCATCGGCCAAGTGGAAAACTTCCCTTGCCGCGCCCGGTCTGTCAGGCTGCGCAGATAGCCGCCGGCATTGCTGATTTGCTCGGTCCGCTGGTAAATCGCGGCCAGCGTGATCGAGGCGTGCTGGTCGCCCATGACCTCGCAAGCCTCGCGCCAGGCACTCGGGCTGATCCCCAGCATCGGCCGCGCCAAATCGGCCGCGGCCAGAAAATCGCGCCAGTGGCGGATACCGCCCCCTTGAGCCAGCTCCCGCAGGTTCGGGCAGGCGTCCAGTACAATCCCCAAGGGCAGTTCCCGTTTCGGCAGGCTCCGCAGATTGTCAGGTTCCGCGGCGGTGCCGCCCGCTTCTTGCTTTTCTCCTGAGCCGTTTTCAGATTCATAAAGGGGGTCTGGATTTGAATTCTGTATGTGGCGACCGTTATGGGACTCATTGGCGTCCGGACTTTGTGTTTTTGCGAATGATTCCAGCACCTCACGGATCTCGGTGTAGAGCCCGTGCAGCTCTGTGCACACGTCATCCACGAGCTGGCGGGGGGCTGAGCGCGGGAGCCTTCCGATGATCGACTGGTAGGTCTGTAGCACCCTGCCCCAGTTTCCGGGCACATTCTCGTCGATGCCGGCATCGATCAGCTTGACGATATTCCTCCGCAACAGCGTCAGGCGCTCCTTCGCCACACTGAAGGCCTTCTTCTCTGCCCTGACGGTCTCCGCCAGGTCCTCGAACTCGCGCGCGCGGGCGACGATCGGGGAAAGATCGAAACCATAGGCCTGCTCGATCTCTCCTCCCCTGCCCTTGCGAGCGAACCGCTTGCCGTTCGGACTGTCGCGACGAATGATCAAGCCACAGTCGACCAGCACCGCCAGATGCCGGCGCAGGGTCGTCGGCGGCATGCCGTTGGCACGCGCCGTGAGCGCTTCATTGGATGGCCAGACGATGAGGTCGCCGTCGGCCGACAGCTGGGGCTCGAGATGAAACGACAGGAGGGCATTCAAGAGTGTTAGCGATCGGTCCGTGGCGCCGAGCAGATCCTTGGCGTCGCGGATCGAGTAGAACACCTTCCACTTGTCTACAGTAGCGCCCTGGGGCGCGGATTTCGCGGCGATCTGACTTGTGATCATGCCAAGCGTCATCGGCCGCCGCCCAAAGGGCGTCGTTGCAATATGCGTCTGCATTTCCTTTACCTTTCGTTAGGCAAAAGAAATCCGGTCGCCGAAACGGCGTTGAGCCACGAAGACTCTTGACGGTGATTCCGGGAAATGCGATTCTCTAGCTGCGACACTATGAGAAGGGCTTCCGGACTCGTTTCGGGGGCCTTTTTTCTTTGCCGAATCCTCGTGATGACAATGTCACCGGCCGGCAATCATCTCATCGGTTTTCGCCTCCCTTCCCATTCGCTTGGAATTCTCCGAAAAGATCGTCGAGCTTGTCGGCAATAAACCGGGCGAACTCAGGCACGACCTTTTCTTCGAAAATCAGCGCAGTGCGCCCATCCCTGGTCTCAAGCCGCGCCGCGCGCTTGCCGTTCGGGCCTTTCCAAACGCCCGCGTTGCCACGAGGGATGCGCGGCGGAGGCTCCTGCAGCGACGTCAGGACCGCGTTGAAACGCGCATCGCTGTCGACCTTCCGCATTGCCGGATCGTCCAACAGCTCCTCGGCCGCAGCGACCGCTGCCCCTCGATCCAGCTTGTCGGCCAGGGCAAGCCAGCGGGCCCTCCCCGCCCGCGGCGCGGGGCCGATCCGCTTGACCAAGTCATCGGGGATCCGGCGAGCCACAGCGATGTATCTGCTGATGTCCGCCTTGTCGGCCGCGAGCGCGGCGACGATCGTGTGCCGGTCGCAGCCGTCATTCTCAAGGTTCCTGGCGAAGAATGCCTTCTCGATAAACGAGAGATCCTTGCGGTCGAGATTCTCCCGACCTTGGGCGACAATCAGCTCGCTATCCGACAGGTTTCGGACAATCGCTTTGACAGAAAGCCCCAGCATCTCGGCAGCACGCAGGCGCCGGCGCCCGTAAGCGATTTGATATCTTCCAGACGCGTCGGGGCTTGGGCGAACGAGAATTGGAACTTGCTGGCCGTGCTCCTTGATGCTTGCAACCAGCTGATCGAATGCCGGATCGACGTCGACCGGAATACGATCGGCGATCCGTGAATGATCGACTTTCTTCGGATCGATTGAAACGACAGCGTCGCCCTCCGCGAGCTGCTTCTGGAGCAGGGTGGCCTGCTTGGCATTCTCGGACATTTCCTGCAGTGAGGCGCCCATAGCAGAGATGGCACCGGTTCGGACGCGCTCGCCACCCCTGGCTGACGACGGGGTGACAGGGTCAGGCCGCTTCAGGAAGAGGTTGTTTATTTCATCCTTCCGGCTCATGACGGACCTCGCATAGCACGCCGGCGTGACCCCTCACCGCGTTGCTGTTGGGAGCTCCCAACAGCCGTCGACTGCCTCACTTTCCCGGCGTATCCGTCCCGGTTGTTGGGAGCTCCCAACAATCCAGCGCTTCTTGGAGCAGCCTTGCTGTCGTATCGGATCGGCCTCATGCTCGACCCCAGGCTTGCTTCAGCAATTGCTCGATCTCACCGTTCACGGCGTCAAGCGACTCCATCGCACGATCGTAGGTGGATCGCGTCAGGTTTTCGCGGCCGATTTCGTAGAGCGTCTGCTTAGTGAGACCGGCGTCAGACACCGCCGCCGACTTGACCATCGGGTTGGTCATGACGTGATCCCCGAACAGGTTTCTCAATAGAGCAGCGACCTTGGTCTGGGGGGCGTCCTGCGGTTCATAGCGCGTAAGCAGATAGCGGATGAAATCGTATCTGAGATCACCCCCAGCATCCCGCACCACACCGAGCAAATCACGCGTCATCAGCAGGAACTGGCTCATCGAAGAGACGTCCAACATCTGCGGGTGGACGGTCACAATCATGCTCGTGGAAGCGCAGAGTCCACTGAGCGTCAGGAAGCCAAGTTGGGGAGGGCAGTCGATGACCGCGACGTCGTACTTCTCGGCAACTTCGTCGAGCGCCGCAGCGACGCGCGCGAAAAACACGGTGCCATCCGCAGCACCGGAGGTAAGCGCCTTCGGCGTGGTGTGTTCGAACTCCATCAGTTCCAAATTGCCAGGAACAAGATCGAGCCCGTCGAAATAGGTGGGACGCACGACATCGGAGAGAGCGCGTTTTTCGCCATCGTAGCGAATGGCCGCGTAGAGTGTCTGGTTCGACCCAACATCAAGCTCCGGCAAGACGCCGAGGAGGGCGGAGAGCGACGCCTGCGGATCGAGATCGATGGCGAGCACGCGGTATCCCTGCAACGCGAGATACTGCGCCAAGTGTGCGGATGTGGTCGTTTTTCCGGAGCCGCCCTTGAAGTTCGTAACCGCCAGCACCTGGAGGTGCTCGTGCGGACGACGGTGAGGGACGAACTCGATCGCCTCACGCCCGCGCGTCGACTGAGCGAGCAACCGCCGTATCGCGTTGATATCGGACAATGTGTATAGCCGACGACCGTTGCTCGTCGTCTGCGGTTGCGGACCTTCACCCGCCAGTGTCATTTTCCGCAGCGTTGAGTCCGAAACCCTGATAAGCTTGGCGGCCTCACCAGAGGTGAATCTGCGCAGGACCTTGTGGGACGACGGCGGGAACAACGCCTCGCTCATCGCCTGCAGCTGGGAGCTCAGCAGCTCCGCCTGTGCGCCGATGGTTTCGTCGACACTCGGAAGCGATTGTCGAGCAGATTGCGTCGCGACACTCACGCTAATATCCTTCATCACGGATTTTTCGGCGCAAGCGCCCTTTTTCCGTGACGATAGCAATAAAGCATGCCCGTGCAAGAACTTATTGGTTAACAGAGTCTTAACGCCGGGCCAATCCGCTTTGTGTTTTTTCCTGGAATCGCCTTGCTTCCCTCTGATATTTCAAAGGCTTACCCGAGCCGTCCGCTTTTGGCCCCAAAGTTACGGCACTCATACTTTTACTAGGGCGCCAAAGGCTCGCAGCCCCCGTCGGCCCGTTCAAGAGGGCGACTCAGAGACTCAACGCCAGAATCACTCACAGATTCACTAGTCGCGCCTAACTGCAAACGATGTCCTTTTCTCCAGCCTCAACGGCATCGGAGAGACAGGCATGCGAGCAGTCGCGATTCGGCCCGACAACGGGGACAGCAGCGCGCTTTTGGACAGGATGCATCGGCTCCGAGCGCGGATCTTTCAGGGTCGGTTGGGCTGGGACGTCGAGGTAAGGCAGGGCAGGGAGGTCGATGAATTCGATTCGTACAGACCGACCTACATCCTGACCGTCACACCATCTCTCGATGTCGTCGGCTGCGCCAGGCTCCTGCCCGCCAGCGGTCCGACCATGATGTCGGTGTTGTTCCCCGATCTTGAGCAAACCGGACTGCTGCGCCCCCACGACGCGATGGTGGAGAGCTCACGCTTCTGCGTCGATACCTCTCTCGAGGCAGGCCGGGCGGGGGGCCTGTTGCACGACGTGACGCTCACCATGTTCTCGGCGATCATCGAATGGTCGATGGCGCAGGGCTACGCGCAAATCGTGACCGGCACAGACGTACGTTTCGAGCGGATCCTCAAGCGCGCGGGTTGGCCGATGCAGCGCATCGGCGAGCCGCGGCAAATCGGTAACACAATGGCCGTGGCGGGATTGCTGCCGGCAGACATTGAAAGCTTCGATCAGGTGCGGCCAGCGAGCTACATCTCCCTTTTTCGGCCGCTCAGCCAGGCCGCGTGACAGAGCATGGGAATGGTCCAACTTCGCTCGCACTCCCGCCTCGTGCGCAAACTGCAGGAGGCGCTTGGCGACCAGATCTGTGCGGCGCTCGATGATGCGACCGTCGTCGAGATCATGCTCAATCCTGATGGCAGACTTTTCATTGAACGCCTCGGTCATGGGATCGCATCGGTCGGCGATATGAGTTCGGCGGCGGCCGAGATCGTCATTGGCAGCGTTGCACATGCGCTGCAATCGGAAGCAGACGACGAGCACCCAATCATCAGCGGCGAATTGCCAATCGGAGGGCACCGCTTCGAGGGACTTCTTCCTCCAGTGGTCGCCCGGCCAACCTTCAGCATCCGCCGCCGCGCGTCGCGGCTGATTCCTCTCAACGACTACGTGAAATCGAGAATCATGACGGTGAGGCAGGCGGACGTCATACGCAACGCCATCGCGTCCCGGCTCAACATCGTGATCTCCGGCGGGACCGGATCGGGCAAAACCACGCTCGCCAACGCCGTCATTTCCGAAATCGTCGACGCGGCGCCTGACGACCGGATCGTCATTCTGGAAGACACTGCCGAGATCCGATGCGTCGCCGAGAACGCGGTCGCGCTGCATACGAGCGATACGATTGACATGGCGCGGCTGCTGAAGAGCACGATGCGCCTCAGGCCCGATCGCATCATCGTCGGAGAGGTTCGGGACGGCGCGGCCCTGACGCTTCTGAAAGCTTGGAACACAGGCCATCCGGGCGGCGTGACGACGATCCACTCGAACAGCGCCATGTCGGCACTGCGCCGCCTGGAACAGCTCACCGCCGAGGTGAGCCAGCAGCCGATGCGCGAGGTGATCGGCGAGGCCGTCGACCTCATCGTATCGATCGAGCGATCCGGACGCGGCCGGCGCGTGCGCGACGTCATCCATGTCGAGAGCTTCAATGGCTCCCGTTACGAAACTGAAGCCTATTCCCAGATCGACGAGGACAGCCATGCGGCCTAGCTTTTCATCTTCCATGACGGCCGGGGCGGTCGCTCTCGTTCTTTGCACCGCTCTTGCAGCTCCCGCGCTGGCCTCTGGAGGCGGCGGCCTGCCCTGGGAAGGACCGCTTCAGCAGATTCAGCAGTCGATCACCGGGCCGGTGGCGGGCTTCATCGCGCTCGCGGCTGTCGCGATCGCCGGCGGCATGCTGATCTTCGGCGGCGAGCTCAACGATTTTGCCCGCAGGCTCATGTACGTCGTGCTGGTCGCCGGCATCCTCCTCGGCGCCACGCAGATCGTAGGCCTGTTCGGCGCGAGCGGCGCCTCGATCGGCGATGTCGCCGGCGAGGCGCCGCGGGCGAGGGCAGGGGGCAATATCGATGGCTGAGCGAGGCGCAGGCCTCGTCCGCTCCCGCATTCATCGGGCGCTGTCGCGCCCGAACCTGCTCCTCGGCGCCGACCGGGAACTGGTTCTGGTGACGGGTCTGGCCGCAATCATCCTGATCTTCGTGGTGCTGACCTGGTACGCGGCCCTTTTCGGAATCGCGATCTGGATCGTGGTCGTGGCCGCGCTCAGGATGATGGCCAAGGCCGATCCGATGATGCGGCGTGTCTACGCCCGCCATATCGGCTACCGCGCGAACTACCGCCCAACCTCGACGCCCTGGCGCTGAGGATGCCGTCATGGTCGCACTGAGTTTGTTCCGCAATACCGGCCCGTCCTTCTCGGATCTCGTGCCTTATGCGGGAATCGTCGCCAACGGCGTGGTCCTTCTAAAGGACGGCTCGCTGATGTCCGGCTGGTACTTTGCCGGTCCCGATTCCGAAAGCTCGACCGATGCGGAGCGAAACGAGGTCTCGCGCCAGATCAACGCCATCCTATCGCGCCTCGGCTCCGGATGGATGATCCAGGTGGAGGCCGTCCGCATCGCGACGTCGGACTATCCGGCGCGCGAGAACTGCCATTTCCCGGATGCGGTGACGCGTGCGATCGACGAGGAGCGCCGCGAGCGGTTCGAGAAGGAGAGGGGGCATTTCGAGAGCCGCCATGCCTTGATTCTGACTTGGCGCCCGCCCGAGCGGCGACGGTCGGGCGTGGCGCGATATGTCTATGCCGACAGTGAAAGCCGGACCGCCCGCTACGCCGACACGGTGCTGGAGAACTTCCAGACCTCGATCCGCGAAGTCGAGCAATATCTCGCCAATGTCGTGGTCATCCGCCGGATGGCGACGCAGGAGGTCGAGGAACAGGGCGGGTTACGCACCGCACGCTACGACGAGCTCTTCCAGTTCATCCGTTTCTGCATAACGGGCGAGAACCATCCGGTCAGGTTGCCGGAAATCCCGATGTATCTCGACTGGCTGGCGACGGCCGAGTTCAGCCACGGCCTCACGCCGATGGTCGAGAACCGCTATCTCGCCGTGGTCGGGATCGATGGTTTCCCGGCAGAGAGCTGGCCGGGGATTCTCAATACGCTGGATCTCATGCCGCTCACCTATCGCTGGTCGAGCCGCTTCATGTTTCTCGACGATCAGGAAGCCCGCGCGCGGCTGGAACGCACCCGCAAGAAATGGCAGCAGAAGGTTCGGCCGTTCTTCGACCAGCTCTTCCAGACGCAGAGCCGCTCGGTCGACCAGGATGCGATGCTGATGGTGGCGGAGACCGAGGACGCAATCGCGCAGGCCTCTTCACAGCTCGTCGCCTACGGCTACTACACGCCCACCATCGTCCTGTTCGACGAGGACCAGCAGCGTCTGCGCGAGAAGGCGGAGGCGGTGCGCCGCCTGATCCAGGCAGAAGGGTTTGGCGCCCGCATCGAGACGTTGAACGCGACGGAAGCCTTTCTCGGGAGTCTTCCGGGCAACTGGTACGCCAATATCCGGGAGCCGCTGGTCAACACGCGCAACTTGGCCGACCTGATCCCGCTCAATTCGGTGTGGTCAGGCGCACCGACGGCACCTTGCCCCTTCTATCCGCAGGGGTCGCCACCGCTGATGCAGGTCGCCTCCGGCTCGACGCCCTTCCGCCTGAACCTGCATGTCGATGATGTCGGCCACACGCTGATCTTCGGGCCGACGGGCTCGGGCAAGTCGACATTGCTGGCGCTGATCGCCGCACAGTTCCGGCGCTATGCAGAGGCGCAGGTTTTCGTCTTCGATAAGGGCCGCTCCATGCAGCCGCTGACGCTGGCCATCGACGGCGACCACTACGAAATCGGGGAAGCACAGGGCGACGGCGCACCGGGGCTGGCATTCTGCCCGCTCGCCAACCTCTCGACGGGCGGCGATCGGGCCTGGGCCGCGGAATGGATCGAGATGCTGGTGGCGCTGCAGGGCGTTGCCGTCACGCCGGACTATCGCAATGCGATCTCGCGCCAGGTCGCTTTGATGGCCGAGTCGCGCGGCCGCTCGCTGTCGGATTTTGTCAGCGGCGTGCAGATGCGCGAGATTAAGGACGCCCTGCATCACTACACCGTCGACGGTCCGATGGGGCAGCTGCTCGATGCCGAGGCGGACGGTTTGTCGCTCGGCTTCTTCCAGACTTTCGAGATCGAGCAGCTGATGAACCTCGGCGAGCGCAGCCTGGTCCCGGTGCTCACCTACCTGTTTCGGCGGATCGAGAAGCGCCTGACCGGGGCTCCAAGCTTGATCGTTCTCGACGAGGCATGGCTCATGCTCGGGCATCCGGTGTTCCGCGACAAGATCCGCGAGTGGCTGAAGGTGCTGCGCAAGGCCAACTGCGCCGTCGTGCTCGCCACCCAATCGATCTCCGACGCGGAGCGCTCCGGCATCATCGATGTGCTGAAGGAGAGCTGCCCAACCAAGATCTGCCTGCCAAATGGCGCCGCGCGCGAACCGGGCACGCGCGAGTTCTACGAGCGCATCGGCTTCAACGAACGGCAGATCGAGATCGTCGCGACGGCGCTGCCCAAGCGCGAATACTACGTCGCCTCGCCGGACGGCAGGCGCCTGTTCGACATGGCGCTCGGGCCGCTGGCACTCGCCTTCGCCGGCGCCTCTGGCAAGGACGATCTGAAACGGATCGCCGCGTTGCGGGCCGACCACGGCCGCGAGTGGACCATCCATTGGCTCAAGCAGAGAGGATTCAGCGATGCGGAAACGCTCCTTCAGGCTCGTTAGGACCAGCTTGTTGGTCTCGCTCATAGCGACGTCGACGGCGCCGCAGTCGGCGCTCGCAGGTGCTGCGACCGGCAACGCGACGGAATGGACGCAGCTCCTCAACAATGGCGAGCTGGTCTCGCTGGTCGGCAAGTCCACGGAGCAGATCAACAACCAGATAACGCAGATCTCGCAGCTGGCCGAGCAGATCCAGAACCAGATCCGCATGTACGAGAACATGCTGCAGAACACCGCGCAGCTGCCGTTCCATACGTGGAGTCAGGTGGAGAACGACCTCAACCGGCTTCGCAGCCTGGTCGCGCAAGGGCAGGGGATTGCGTTCTCCATGTCGAACGCCGACGACGTGCTGAGGCAACGGTTCCAGAGCTATGCCGACCTCAAGACCGGCCTCGCCAATGGCGAGACTTTCGCCTCTCAATACGAGAGCTGGTCGGCAACCAATCGCGACACGATCAGCGGCGCTCTCAAGGCGGCGGGACTGACGGTGGAACAGTTCTCGTCGGAGGAATCGACTATGAGCCAGCTCCGAACCATGTCGGAATCGGCCGACGGTCAGATGAAGGCCCTGCAGATTGGTCACGAGATCGCCGCAGAGCAGGTCGCCCAGGCCCAGAAGCTGCGCGCGTTGGTCGCCCAGCAGACCACCATGATGGGCACCTGGTATCAGTCGGAACAAGCCGACAAGGATCTCGCGCAGCTGCGTCGGGAGCGGTTCTTCAATGCCGGGCTCGCGAGCGCGCGCGGCGGCCAGACGATGGAGCCGCGCTGGTGAGAAGCCTGACCATCCTCCTGGCCGTGGCGATTCTTCTCGTTGTCGGAGCCGCCACGACCATCTTCATCTCGCTGCGCTCCGGCGATGCGACAAGCGCGACCGATCCGGGCCAGGCCGTCACGCCATCCGACGCCGACAAGCGCCGGCGCGCAGAGCGGTTCTTCGGTGGCGATCCAGACCGCGATGTCCAGGGCGGTCAGGAGATGAAGCCAAGATGGTGATGGCGAAGACCGCGCGCGCAGCCGAACTTGCTCTTCTCGTCCTCGGGCTCTCGCTGATCGCGAGCCTACCCGCCCTTGCTCAGGACGGCAGTGTGCTTACCAATCTCGAGAACCAGGTGGTGACGGCGACACGCGGCTGGCAGGCGACGGTGATGGACGCCGCGCGTTCCCTATTCTGGATTCTCGCGGCCATCGAGATCGGCATCGCCGCGGTCTGGCTTGCCATCAACGCCGCCTCGCTGGACAGCTGGTTTGCCGAGCTGGTGCGCCGCATCATGTTCATCGGGCTGTTTGCCTTCATCCTCGACCAAGGTCCGTCGCTCTCGAAAGCGATCGTCGACAGCCTCTTCAACATCGGCGCCTCGGGCGGCTCGGCCTCGCCAGCAGACATCTTCAACGCGGGCATACGGGTCGCTTCCAAAATGTCGGAGCAGGCGCAGTTCGGCCTGTTCGAGGACAATGCCCTCGCGATCGCGGCCGTGTTCGCGATGGTGGTCGTCGTGGTGTCGTTCAGCCTGGTCGCCGCCATCTTCGTGGCGGTCATGGTCGAGATGTATGTCGGCCTGCTCGCCGGCATGATCATGCTGGGACTCGGAGGGTCGAGCTACACCAAGGATTTTGCCGTCCGCTATCTGGTGTACGCGTTCTCCGTCGGCATGAAGCTGATGGCGCTCGTCATGATCGCCCGCATTGGCTCCGAGGTCCTGATCGGCCTCGCCGAGGAGCCGGCGGTGACGACGGACCAGTTCATCACGACGCTGGCTATCGCCGGCATCTCGGTCGTCGTGTTCGTCATCGCTATGTACGTCCCGCCCATCATCCAGGGCGTGGTCCAGGGCGCTTCGGTCGCGGGCGGCATGGAGGCGATCCGGCACGGCGGCCAGGCGGCGACCTTCGCGGCGGGTGGCGCCTTCCTCGGCGCGAGTGCGGCGGGAGCGGCGACATCCGCGGCGCGCAGCGCGCATGCCGGCGGCTCTTCCTTTGTCGGTGCGGCCCTGCGCGGCATGGCGGCCGGCGTCGGCCAGGCCGGCTGGGCCGCCGGCTCCGCGGCGAAGGACAAGGCGATCGCGTCTCCTGGCGCCTATGCCGGCTCGCTGCTGGGCTTGGCGAATGCGAAGCTCGATGAGGCGCGGCAGAAATCGCCGCGCCGTCCGGCGCCGCCTCCGCTGCAGGATTCGTGAGCGCAGGATCGAAGCATGGCCAGGAACACCCCACCGGACAACCCATATCTTGCCGCGCGCCAGGAATGGACGGAGCGCTACGGATCCTACGTGAAGGCGGCCTCCTCGTGGCGTATCGTCGGCGTCACTGGAATGCTGTTGGCGGTCGTCAGCACATCCTACGCGCTCTATCAGAGCACACAGGTCAAGCTCGTCCCCTACATCGTCGAGGTCGACAAGCTTGGCAGCGCGGTCAGCGCAGGATTTCCGCAACAGATCGAATATGCCGACCCGCGCGTGGTGCGCGCGACGCTCGGCGATTTCATGACCAATTTCAGAAGCATCACGCCCGACGCCGTCGTCCAGAAGGGCTATATCGACCGCACCTACGCCCTGCTGCGGACCTCCGATCCTGCGACCGAGAAGGTGAACGGCTGGTTCCGCGCCAACTCCCCGTTCGAGAAGGCGCGCACCGTGACGGTCGCCATCGAGGTCAACAACATCGTGCCGCTGTCGAACCAGAGCTATCAGATCGACTGGACCGAATACGAACGCGACCGGAAGGGCAAGGAGACGGCCGTGCGCCGATTCCGCGCGGTCGCGACTGTCACGCTCACAGCTCCCCAGGACGAGGCGGTCATCCGTCTCAACCCGATCGGCCTCTACATCCGCGATCTTGACTGGACCGCGCAGCTCTAGGAACCGCCTGATCATGACACGCCAAACATCCGCGACGGTCCTCGCCCTTGGCATTGCGCTCGCTGCCGCGCCCTGCCTCCTTCCGGAAGCCCATGCCCAAGGCCTTAGCGCCAACGAGGCAAAAGGCGCCGCGATCTCCGGTCAATGGCGCGGAAGCCGCGGCCTCGTCACCAAGGGGCCGGACGGCAAGGTCGTCTTCCTCTATGGAGAGGTCCAGCCCTCGGTCGTCTGCTCGCCGCTCCAGGTTTGCGACATCGAGCTTCAGCCCGGCGAAATCGTGCGCGACGTGCTGCTCGGTGACACGGTGCGCTGGAAGGTCGAGCCCGCGACGTCCGGTGCCGTCGGCGGCCAGGCGATCCATCTGGTGGTCAAGCCATCGGAGCCGGGCCTCGTCACCTCCATGGTAGTGACGACATCGCGGCGGACCTATCACATCCAGCTCAAATCCAGCCAGACCCAGTATATGGCGCGGGTCGGGTTCGAATATCCCGAAGACGTGTCTGCCAAGCTCGCCGACGTCAATGCGCGGCTAGAGGCCAGCACCTTCCCCGGC
>CAZVTK010000024.1:0-42199 GCA_964629765.1 uncultured Mesorhizobium sp. | reverse complement strand
CGTCAGGAGCGGGTTGAGCGACGTCATCGGCTCCTGGAAGATCATCGAGATCTCCCGGCCGCGGATCTCCCGCATCTCCTCGGCCCGGAGTTCGAGGAGGTCACGGCCCGCGAAAAGAATCCGCCCGCCGGTCACCTTCGACAGGCGCTGCGGCAACAGCCTCATGATCGACAGGGACGTGACGGACTTGCCCGAGCCGGATTCGCCAACCAGAGCGACCACCTCTCCGGCGCGAACCTCCAGGTTCACCCGGTCGAGAACCTCCGTCCCGCCGATCTCGACCGAGAGGTTCTCGATCTTCAGGAGCGGCGCTGCCGCCGCTCCCGGAGATTGATGGTCCGATGGCCCGGGGGCGAGCCTGCTGGCAAATCCTGGCTGCACGGGTCCTCCTGCTGCCGGCCACTGGGCTGCTTCGCCCAGCTTACTGGGCGCGCTCGGCGCTGACCAAGTCCCACCCGGAGTAATAGCTCGGCTGCGAAATCCAGCCCTTCAGGTCGGCAGGCATGGCCGCGGTCCGGCTCGCCCAGTAGAGCGGAGCGACGTAGGCTTTCTCAAGGAGGCGGTTCTCGAACGCATGCGCCTTCTCGATCTGGATCTCCGGCGTCGGTGCGGCTTTCAGTTCGCTGAAGAGAGCCGTGAGCCGATCATCCTCATAACCGGCGAAGTTGGACCTCGATCCCGGAACGTATTTGACGAAGGTCAGGCTGGGATGGTCCGACGACTGCGTATTGAAATCCAGCGCGACGTCAAAATCCCGCTGGCTCATGCGATTGACATAGGCGCTGTCGTCGAGAATCTCGAGTTCGACATCGAGCCCGATCTGCCGCCACTGGTCGGCGACGAAGACCCCGAGCGTCTGCCAGGGATTGGCCCGGTTGCGGTTGACCAGCTTGATCTTGAGATCCAGGGCGCCGGCATCCGCGAGCAGCTTGCGCGCCTCTTCCCTGGCGGCCCCCATGTCCGCGCTCGTGCGCGAAAGGTCGCCCAGCTTCTCCGCGGGCTGCGCCATCTGGTAGCCCGGCCTGACGATGCCGCCAATGCTGCGAAGATTGGTGTTCTGCAACATCAGCGGGAGGCCGCCCTCCCGGTCGATGGCCATCAGCAGCGCGCGGCGAACCCGCTCGTCATCGAAGGGCGCGCGCTTGGAGTTGAAGGCCACCATCAGAAGCGTGATCGATTCGGATGACGGGAACTGCACGCTCTCTCCCCGGGATTGCTTGATGCGCGTGATGTCGGACGGCGAGAGCAGTTGCAGCGTGCCGTCGATCTGCGCGCCAGCGATGGCGTTGATCATCGCGCCGGCCGACTGGAACCAGATCTGCTCCAGCCGGGCGAGATGCGGGAGGCCCGGCAGGAAATACTGGTCGAAACGTTCGGACCGCCAGCGCGTTGCCCTCTGGTAGTCCACGAACTTGAACGGGCCGGTGCCCATCACCTTCGCCTTCGGATATTCGGGATCGCTGGCCAGCAGAGCGCTCGAATAGATGCAGTTGTACGGGCTCGCAAAGATGTCGAGCATGCCGGAATTCACCTGCGCCAGCTTGAAAACGACGGTGCGCTCGTCGGGCGTCTCGATGGAGGCGACATCCTCCAGTTCGCCGCGACGGGGGGAAACGACGCCCTCCGGCGGCGACTTGATCCTTTCGTACGAAACCCTCACATCGTTGGAGGTGAGCGCGGAACCGTCGTGAAACCTGACATTGTCCCTGAGCTTGAAGGTGTAGGTGAGCCCGTCGCCGGACACCTCCCAGGACGAGGCCAGATCACCTATGATCTTGGCCGCTTCCCCGTTGTCGTAGCGCAGCAGCAGGGAATAATGAGGCGCGAGGACCCCGATTGCGAAAGTCGAGTCATGGCAATCGTAATTGGTGACGTCGCCGATCGTACCCAGCGACAGCCCCTGATCCGCGGCAAACGCAGGATTCAGTCCGCTGGCGAAAGTTATGATTCCCAATCCGACGAGTAGAGTCTGTACGCCTTCCCTGAACGAGGCGCGATAAATCCTTGTCTGCTCTCGCAGACCATGAAGCCTATTTCCAAGCATTATTATCCTCCCGATATTGACGTATGCCCGCAAGGCCGCCAATCTACTGACGTAAATTACCCGAACACAGCTTAGGGCAAAAACTGCCGACGCTGAATTTCAGTTTTTTGTTATGAGCGATCGCTTTTTCAGATAGCTACGGCACGGTGGCGATGGGCAGAATTTCCCACTTGCCGGATGCGACCGCTTCTTCGGCGACCGTCATGATGATGGAGCGGGCATCCAGAAACGCCCTGGTGCGCGGGCGGCTCGACAGCGATACGAGATCGAGGCTCCGCCGGACGTCGGGATTGGTGATCCGCCTCGCGTGCACGCGCCCGGAGGAGATTTCCTCGTAGACCGACGACTTGCCGAGGATGGTGTATCCGAGCCCGTGCGACAGGGCCAGGCGCAACGCCGCCAGCGAGTCGACCTCCAGAAGCGCGCCGGCCTTCACCTGCTTCCTGAGGGCATGGTCGTCCAGCACCGCCCGCAAGGAACCGCTCGGATAGGGGGCGAGGATGGGCTGGAGAGCCATGTCGGCAAACGAAAGAGGCTCGTCGCTGTCGCCGATCAGGGCCGTGGTTCCGATGATGTAAAGGTCTTCGCTGAACAGCGGGGTGACCTCGAAGCGGCTGTCCTCGGGCGCGTTGAAGACGAGACCGATATCGAGCTCCCCTTCAAGAAGGCGATGCAGCAAGGTGCCGCTCAGGTCTTCCGTGATGCCGAGGGTGACGCGCGGCAGTTCCGCCCTGATCCTTTGCATGAGCGGCAGGGCGAGGACGTCGACGACCGTGTGCGCCATGCCGATGCCGATCTTGCCGGACGGGTCGTCGACGAACTCGCGCACGTCCTCCAGGGCGGCAGTATTCATGCTCAGGATCGCCTTCGCGTGAGCGACGAGGCGATGACCGGCCGGCGTGAGGGTGACGCCCCGCGCCTGACGCTCGAACAGCTCGACATTCAGCATGCCTTCGAGCTGCGCGATATGATGGCTCAGGGCGGACTGGGCGACATTGAGGTTCTGCGCGGCATGGGCCAGCACGCCGGCATCGGCCACCGCCACGAAGTATCTCAATTGCTTGATGGTGAACATGGCCGCCAGCCTACGGCAGATCTATCGTCAGCGGACGCCGATAGGAGGGGTCGTCCCTTGTCCACACTCCTTTCTCGTATCCGTCCTGATCGCCGAAGATCGAGCCGTCCGCAGCAAACCTGACGTCCATGATGAGACGCCTTGCGAGAATCCGCCATTCGCAGTTCCGCTTCTCGAAGCGATCGACGTAGCGTCCGCCGCCTACCCTGACCGTCTTCCCGTCCGCCAGCCGGTGGATGAACAGGACGTAGCTTTCCGCATGCGCCTCCGATCCGTTCAGCTCGCAATTGTGGCTGGTGATATGGTGCATATGGGAAGCGAGATGCCCGTGCGTCTGGTGGTTCGCCCACTGCACGAAATCGTCGCGCCTGCCTCGCCACCGGCCGTGATGATCGATCGCGTCTTCATGAAAGCAGCTACGCAGCAATTCGTCGTCATGGCGATCCAGCGCGCGCGCATATCGATGCACGCATTCCAGGATCTTCTGGCGATCCAGCATCTCCGCCACTGCCGCGATCTGTTCCTGGTCGAAGGTCATCTGCTATCCCGGCTCGATCGCCTCGTGCATGGCGTCAACGCCCGTCCTCCGCGACCAGCGCCGCTCTTTCGGGAGGCAAGGCCAGGGGACGCATGTAGGACGCGTCCGTCTTGTCCCATCTGCCTTCAGCAAGCTGGTCGCCCATGACCGGCAGTTGCCCCCTCGTGTCCGTCATGATCCTGCGCAGCGCGATGCGCCACTCGCCGTCGCGCCTTTCCAGGCGATCGATGTAGCGGGCGCAGTTGACCATGATGCGGGTGCCGTCCTTGGCCAGCCCCATGGTCACGACATAGGTTTCCGTGTGCGCGGTGTCGCCGTCGATCTCGCACAGATGGTTGCAGATGATATGCGCATGCGTCCGATTGTTCTGGTGATAGCGGGGTTCCAGAAAATCGAAGACCGTCTTCGGCGATCCGATGACGATCCCATGATCGAGGACCGCATCGGGATGGTAGACGGACATGAACATTTCCCGATCGTGCCTGTCGATGGCATGCGTGTATCTGTTCAGGACGTCATGTATGGCCAGGCGGTCTTCCACATATGCCAAACGCTCTTCGATCGTTTTCTTCATTTCTCGCATCCGGAATGGATAGATCAGTGGAGCCGGTTCTTATGTTCGGCGACATATAGCTCGATCTGCCTGCGGTCTCCATGCTGCATCTTGGACACCCATTGCGGATCGGCGAGCAGGGCTCGCCCAACCGCGATCAGGTCGAATTCCCCGCGTTGATAGAGCTCCTCGACCCGCTCGTAGTTGTTGACGTGTTCGGTGACGGTCGTCTTGTCCGTCACGTCCGTATTGAGGCCGACCGAGCCCACCGCGATCGTGGGCTTGCCGCTCAGCTTGCGGGTCCATCCCGCCAGCGTCAGGTCGCCGCCGTCGAATGCGGCATCCCAGAAGCGGCGCGTCGACGCGTGAAAGATATCGACGCCGGCATCGACGAGATATCCGAGGAACGTTCCGAGCTCCGTCGGCGTATCGGCCAGCTTTGCCTTGTAGTCGTCGATCTTCCATTGGGAGTACCGGAAGATGATCGGGAAATCGGGTCCCATCGCCGCCCTGCAAGCCCTTACGATCTCCCGGGCCAGACGGGCGCGAGCGGCCATGTCGCCGCCCCACCTGTCCGTCCTGACATTGGTTCTGCTCCAGAAGAACTGATCGATCATGTAGCCGTGCGCCGCGTGGATCTCGATCGCGTCGAAGCCGGCGCGCTTGGCCAACTCGGCGCTCCTGCCGTAGGCTGCGATCATCTCCTCGATATCGGCTTCCGTGGCTTCCCGTCCGAACCGGGCGCCGGTGCAGGTCAACCCCGAAGGGCCGATCAGCGGAATTGACGGATCGATGGACGGGGCCGAGCTCGGCCAGATGCCGATGTGCCAAAGCTGCGCCGAGATCTTGCCGCCCGCAAGGTGAACGCCGTCGACCACCGTCTTCCAGCTTTCGAACGTCGCATCGTCCAGCCTGGGAGTGCGCGTGTCGTTGCCGGCGCTGGCATGCGCGACATAGGTGCCTTCGGTCGTGATCAGGCCGACGCCTCCCTCGGCGCGGCGCCGGTAATAGGCGGCGACCTCCTGCGTCGGCGTATTGCCGGGCGAGAAACGCCGCGTCATCGGCGCCATGACGATGCGGTTGGGCAGGCTGAGCTGCCCCGATTTGAAGGGCTCGAACAGAGGTCCGCGCTTCTCGCGCCGATCGATCTTTGGAGCAACGCGGGCAGCAGATGTCATGTCAAACCTTTCTCGCTTGCCTCGCATCAGCGGTAACCCCGCCATTCGGCCAGCTTCGGCACTCCGGCCCGCGCAAGCGCCCCGTAGAGCTTTTCCCCGGCCATATGCGCCTTGAGGATACGGCGCGCCGCTGCGAGCCGTTCGATGTCGATATGCGTGCGGTAGCCCATGGTTTCGGCGAGATAGACCAGATCTTCGAACACCACGTTGCCCGTCGCGCCGGGCGCGGCGGGACAGCCGCCCAGCCCGCCGAGGGAACCGTCCAGGATGCGAGCGCCGCTATCGATCGCCGCCGCGGCATTGGCGATGCCCATGCCGCGCGTGTCGTGGAGATGCACGCCGACCGGCCTGTCGCCGCTCAGCGCGACCAGCCGCGCCGTCAGCGCAGCCACCTGACGCGGCCCCGCATATCCCACGGTATCGGCGATGCCGACCATGTCGGCGCCGGCCTCGAGGCAGGCTTCCGCGATCGCGATCACCGTGTCGGGATCGACCGTCCCCGAAATCGAGCAGCCGAACGCCACCGCGATGCCGACCGACACCAGCGGCTTCGTGGAGGATTCGCGGCAGGCCGCGACGGCCTTGCGTATCAGTTCGACGGCCTGCTCCCGCGAGCGGCGCATGTTGGCCTGGTTGTGCGCCTCGGAGGCCGAGACGATGCATACGATCTCCTGAACGGACGTGGTCAGCGCGTCATGAACGGCGCGCTCGTTCAGCGTCAGCACGCTGCCATGCGCGCCCGGCAAAGCCGCGACCGCATCGATGATCTCTCTTACATCGGCGAATTGCGGCGCCGACGAGGGCGGCAGGAACGATCCGAGCTCGAAATAGCGGACGCCGGCGTCGTATTCCTCCCTTATCCATTCGAGCTTCGCTCGCGTGGGCGGAAAGACCTTCACGAGTTGGAGCCCGTCGCGCAGCCCGGTCTCGCGGAGGATCAGCTTCCCCGGGGCGAACGCGGCGGCCATCAGATCGCCCTCGCGCGCTGCGGGGCCTCGGGCAGGCTGTTCAGCACGGCTTCGGTGTCCGCGCCCAGCACCGGAACCAGCAGCCCCTCGCCCAGAATCCGGCTGTCGATCTCGAGCGGCAGGGCCGGCGCCTGGAATGCCTGCCCGTTCTCGCGCTCGCTGTTGACGAGCCCGCCGGGGCGAAGCACATGCGGGTCGTTGAACAGATCCTCGGGACGGTTGACGGCCGCAAAGCAGATATTCAGCCGGTCGAGCCGATCGGAAAGCTCGTCGAAGGTCCTCGTCTTCACGACCTGCGCGACCAGGGGCAGGATTCTCGGCCGGGCCATGATCCGCGCCGTCGTCGATTGCAGCTCGGCATCCTCGGCGAGTTCCTGCAAGCCGAAGGACCGGCAGAACTTCTGCCAGTGATTTTCGGTCACGACCCCGATGAATATCTTCTTGCCGTCGGCGGTCTCGAAGATGTCGTAGACGGGCCAGGCATGCTCGCGCTCGGGAAGCGACCGCGGCGCGACGCCGGTGATCTGAAACTCCACCATGTGCTGCGCGACGAGAAACAGGCAGTTCTCGAACAGGCCGATACGGAGATTGGAGCCTCTCTGGGTTTCCTTGCGCTGCAAGAGAGCCGCAAGGATCGCGATGACCCCGAACATTCCCCCCATGATGTCGTTTGCCGACGAGCCGACGCGAAGCGGCTTCTCCCGCGTTCCGGTCATGGCGGCGAGGCCCGACATCATCTGCACGACCTCGTCCAGCGCCGGACGATGCGCGTAAGGGCCGGAGAGAAAACCCTTGTGTCCGGCGATGATCAGCTTCGGGAAGCGCTCGGAGAGCTCGGCCGCGGAAAGCCCCTGCTCGGCGAGCGTGCCTTCGCGAAAATTTTCCAGGAACACGTCCGCGGTCGCAAGCAGCCGGTACATCTGGTCGCGCCCTTCCGCGGTGGCCAGATCGAGCACGACGCTGCGCTTTCCGCGGTTGAACATGGGGAAGAAGGAAACCCCCATGCCTCCCAGCCGCCGCGTGCGATCCCCTTCCGGCGGCTCGACCTTGATCACCTCCGCTCCCAACTGGGCAAGGATCATCCCGCAGGTCGGGCCCATCACCATGTGGCTAAGTTCTACGACTCGATATCCCGCCAGTGGCAGATTTGCCATCACGAAGCTCACATCATGCTGGAAACAGCACGTCAGTAACGCGTCCAAATATCTTTGAAAAACAGCGATTTCAGAACTGATTGTTCTAAAATCGAGATAGCTGCGAGCCCTCGCATCGCCAACCGCAGATTCTCGATATTCGTCTCGTGCGCCTGCCGGCCCGGAGCCCGGCTTCAGGCGCCGACGGCCAGATCCGTCGCCGCCCCGTCGCCGGAAAGCCCCGCATGGGAGCCCGGCAAATCCACCCTTATGCTCGCGCCCGTGCGGCGGTCCGCGCACGAGGTAAGCGTCCAGCCATTGGCCTCGGCGATCTCCTTGACCACGGCGAGCCCCAGCCCGCTTCCCTCGGCGACCGAGACGTCGCGGTCGAGGCGGCTGCTGCGCAGCAGCGCCTGCTCGAACGCCGCGCCCGCCAGTCCGGGCCCGGTGTCGTGGACCTCCACGCGATATCCCGTTCCGCTGCGGCGCAAGGCGACCACCACCCGGCCCCGGCGCGTATACTTGATCGCGTTGGAGACGAGGTTGGCGACGACGCGCATCAGCGGATAGGCCGCCACCTCCCCGTCCGGCGCCGCTAGCACGAGCCGCAATTCGAGGCCCTTGTCGGCGGCTTCCGGGGCGAACATGTCCGCGATCCCGCGCAGCACGCCATGGATGCCGGGCTCCGCGGCAGCCCCGTTGCCGGGGGCCGCGGCCTTCGCCTCGCGGTCGTGGCCGTTGGCCGCCGCCGGTGCGGCATCGTCCGCCGCGGCCTGGTCCGCCAGCCGCTCGGCGACGAGCTTTTCCATATAGCCGAGCGCGGACTCGACCTGTCCGAGGTCGGTCGCCTTCTGCGCCTGCGCGCTGAACATCTGGCGCAGCGAAAGCCTGAGCGCATGCATCGGCTGGCGCAGATCGTGCACCGTGTCCTTGACGCTTTCCTCGTGCCGGCGGGCGCGCGCCGATACCTGCGCGTAGCTCTCCTCCAGCAGCGCCAGCCGCTGCCCGAGCGCGACATTGCGCTGCGCATGCGCCAGCGTCTCGTCCATCGCCGTCTGGCGCAGATGGTTGTAGCGGTCGAAGATGGCCAGACCCATCATCAGCGCGTCGAACAGCAGCGCCAGCCGGATCGCGTCATAGGTGGTGACGAAGGTCGGCTCGTAGCCGAAGCCGTAGCGCGCGGTGAACAGGACCGCAGGGATGAGGCCGGCGCACCAGGCGAACAGATAGAAGCGGACCTCGCGGAACCGCGACCGCGCGGCGACGATGCCGGCGGTCACGAAGCTGAGCGTGCTGACCGATATCATGATGACGAGCAGCCGCTTTAGGAGCTGCGGGTCGGCCGACCACAGCACGACGTCGATCGCCACGACCGACGCGACGACGGCCTGGAGCACGCGATGCATGACCGGGTGGAAGCGCCAGGTCTGCAGGAAGGTGATGGCGAACAGGGCGCCGAACACCATCACGCCCGACCCCGCCACCACGGAGGCCATGGAGTTGAAGCGGGGGAAACCCGGCCAGACGAACTGGAAGGCGGTGCCGTCGGCATGGGCCACGTACATGAGGACCGACGCCAGGTAGGCGGCATAGGCGGCGAACACCGGCTGGCGCAGCACGACGAGCGCGATGGTCGCCAGCGCGATCATGACGAGCATCATGCCGTAGAAGGCATAGTTCTTCGCCGCGTTCAGCTCCGTCTGGGCGGCGAAGCTGTCCGGCGTCTCCACCGACATCGAAAGCCGGGACGCGCCTTGCGAATAGTACGACACGAGGAGCGTGGCGGCCTCGCCCGCCTCCAGGTCGAACGGAACGACCATCTGCGGCGTGTCGATCGGCCGGGCGCCGAAGGGGCTGTCCTCGGTGAGGTCGAGCAGGGTCGCGACGGTGCCGTCGGCGCCGATCCGGTAGATCGCGATCTGCTGCGTGAAATTGGAGTGGACGAAGAAGCGCCACTCGTCGGCGTCGGCTGTTCCGTTGAGGAGAGCCAGCCGCAGCCAGATGCGCGCCGGCGTATAGCCGAAATCGGGGATCGGCCCCGGCAGCGGCTGCATCCCGACGGGCGAGGGGCCGGCGAAATCGTCCACCGTCAGTTGCCAAGCGTCATCGGTCGTGTATTCAAGGTAGCGGCCGAGCGCCTGCGCGTCCGCGGCGCCGGTGAGGACCAGCGGACCCCGCTCCGCGGCACGGGCCGGCGCGTGGGGGAGCGTCATGACCAGCGCCAGAATGAGGGCCAGAACAGGAAACGCGCATTTAAGAAGCGCGCCGCTCATGCCCGTCCCCTGTGAGACGGCGGCGGGAGCCGGCCGGTGAGAAAGCGGATCCTGATCGCCGACGATCACGCGTTCGTTTCCTGGGGTCTGGCCAAGGTGCTCTCGGCGCTCGAAGAGATCGACATCGTCGGGACCGTCACCAACGGCATCGACGCGATTGTGGAAATCAGGAAAGCCAAGCCGGACTGTGCCATACTGGACTACAATATGCCGGGCGCGAACGGACTGGAAGTCTTCCTCGAATCGAAGCGCTGGTCGCCGCAGACGCGCTTCGTGCTGCTGACCGGCACGGCGACGCCGCGCACCCTTAGCACGCTGGTCGAGGCCGGGGTGCACGGCCTCTGCCTCAAGGACGGCACCGAAACCGAGATCGCCGACATCGTGCGGCAGGTCTGCGCCGGCAGGACCGCGATCGGCGCCAGCGCGCGGCTGATGATGGCGGCGCCCGACGAGAAGGTCGCGCTCACCGACCGCGAGCTCGCCGTACTGCAGGCGATCGCGCGCGGCCACACCAATGCGAGCGCGGCCGAGAGCCTCGGGGTCAGCCCCAAGACGGTCGACACCCACCGCACCAGCCTGATGCGGAAATTTTCCGTCAACTCGACGGCGAGCCTGCTGCTGGCCGCCGTGCGCGCCGGCCTGCTGGACCCCGGCAGCATCCGCTGATCCCCGCACCCCCTTTCCCGTGACGCCGCGGAAATTCAGGTGATCGCCTGATGGGCTGGACGGCCGCCTTCGGCTCAACTGTGCATGCAGACCGGCGCAGGCCGGCGCGTTGCCGGGAGGGCGGAAGATGGACTATGCGGCACTGGTCCCCTACTTCGTGGCGCTGGCGGCGCTGACCGCCGCGCCCGGCCCGCTGATGGCGGTCCTCGTGGCCCGATCGCTCGGAAACGACTGGAAGGGCGCGACGGTCTTCGCGGCCGGCCTGTGCGCGGGCGACCTCGTCGCCGTCTGCGCCGTCGCGCTGGGCGTCGGCGTCTGGGCCGAAGGCAGTCCCGAATGGCTCTCGCTCGCGAAATATGTCGGCGTCGCCTATCTCCTGTGGCTGTCCGTTGGCATGTGGAACGCCCGTTCCGGCGCCGCCGCCGCGGCGGATCACAAGAAGGGCCGGCTGGCCTCCGCCGGCGCCGGCATGGCCCTTTGCCTCGGCAATCCGTCGACGCTGCTGATCTACATGCTGCTGCTGCCGGGTATCGCCCCGGCCGGCATCACCGGCTTCGAGCAGATGGCGACGATCGCGCTGGTCACGGTCGCGGCGGTCGGCGGCGTCTTCTTCGGCACGATCCTGCTCGCGCGGCAGCTCAACAGGATCGTCGCCTCGCCCGGCTCGTCCGTGACGCTGAGCCGCCTGACCGCCGGCGCGGTTGCGGTGACCTCGGTCTGGATACTGGCGGCCTGACGGGTCCCGGCCGCCGCAAATCAGGCGATCGCCCGATGGCGGGCTATCCGCGGTTGTGGTTAATTGACCTAAGGGCAGGCGAACGGCCGACAGAACCGGCACCTGACCGCTGAAGCGCCGCTCACGCGGCCGAAGGGGAGTTGAGGACATGGCCGTTTTCACCGTCACCACGCTTTTGGACGTCGTCGACGCGACCGACGGCTTCATGTCGCTGCGCGAGGCGGTCGCGCAGGCCGAGCTTTCTGGCGGCCCGGACGTGATCGACTTCGATACCGGGCTTGCCGGCACGATCACACTGGCAAGCGAACTCGGCATCTACAGCGATATCAGCATTATCGGAAACGGCCCCGACATCACCATCTCGGGCGGCGGCACCACCCGCATCTTCCAGGCCTTCGCCGGCTCCAACCTCACCCTGCGCAGCCTGAACCTGACAGGTGGAAACAGCGGCAACGGTAACGGCGGCGCGCTCTTCGTCGACAGTGCAGCGACCGCCACCATCGTCTACAGCACGATCTCCGGCAACGAAAGCAACGACAGCGGCGGCGCCATCGGCGTTGAGGGCATGCTCACGATCGTCAATTCCACGCTGTCCGGCAACATTGCCGACAGAGGCGGGGCAATCTCTGTGAGCGGCGGCTATGCGACCGCAACTCTGGTGAACACCACGATTTCCGGTAACGACGCAGCGACTGGAGGCGGCATCCACGTCAACGCCGGCACGTTGCGCCTGCAAAGCGCGACAATCACCGACAATGACGCCGGTGGCTTCGGTGACGGATTGGTTCTCAACACGCTGGCAAGCCTTTTTTCGGAAAATTCCGTCGTCGCGGGCAATGGCGTCATCCAGGCGGACA
This sequence comes from uncultured Mesorhizobium sp., assembly GCA_964629765.1. Taxonomy (GTDB): domain Bacteria; phylum Pseudomonadota; class Alphaproteobacteria; order Rhizobiales; family Rhizobiaceae; genus RCIO01. The sequence continues at coordinate 30,178 of CAZVTK010000024.1, read as the reverse complement.
TCAGCGATTTCGGCGCCACCTTCAGCGCGACCAACAGCTTCTTCGGATCGACGGTCACGATCGACACCGACGGCGGCGGCAACATCAACGGCGGCGGCGACCCCAAGCTCGGCGCGCTGGCCGACAATGGCGGGCCGGTCCTGACGCACGCTCCGCTGGCCGGCAGCCCGCTGATCGGCGCCGGCAAGGCATCCGCGCTGCCGGCCGACACGTTCAATCTCGACGGTGACGGCAGCACCACGGAGAAGCTGTCGCTGGACGCCACCGGCGCGCCGCGCGTGCTCGGCGCGCTCGACATCGGCGCGGTGGAATCGCGGCTCGACCTCGTCGTCACTACGCTTTCCGACAGCGTGGACATGGCCGACGGCCAGCTTTCGCTGCGCGAGGCGGTGATACTGGCCAATTCCACCAGTGGCGCGAAGATCACCTTCGCCGCCGGCCTCTCCGGCACCATCAACCTGACCATCGGTCAACTTGCCCTGACCAGCGACGTCACCATCAACGGCGACACCAACGGCGACCGCAAGGCCGACATCACCATCTCCGGCAACAACGCCAGCCGCATCTTCAACATCAGCGGCGCCTTCACCGACGTCGATCTGGCAAGCCTGACGCTGACCGGCGGCAACGCGAGCGGCGATGCCGGGGGCGCGATCCTCGTGACGGCTGCGCGAGGCAGGCTGACGGTCATCGACAGCACGATCCAGAACAGCACGGCGAGCCTCGACGGCGGCGGCATCCATTCCGAGGCCGAAGACCTTGTGATCGTGAACTCGCTGATCACGGGCAACAGCTCGAATTTCGGCGGGGGAATCCTGTTGGCGGGCAGTTCGAAACTGTTCCTCACCAACTCCACCATTCACGCCAACACGGCGACGACCGACGGCGGCGGCATCGACACCAGCGGCGGCAATACGGTCATCATCCATAGCAGCACGATCACCGGCAACACCGCAGGTGGCACCGGCGGGGGCCTCGATCTGTTCCAGGGTTCGACCGCAACGGTCGTCAACTCGGTCTTCACCGGCAACACTGCGGCGAGTGGTGCGGATATCGGCGAAAGCGGAGCGGACTCACAGCTGAACGCCTCCAGCAATCTCTTTGCCGCCGCACCCGCCATCGACTCGGGATCCGGCAACATCGTCAACGCAAACCCGTTGCTCGGCGCGCTGGCCGACAATGGCGGGCCGGTGAAGACGCGTACGCCGCTCAACGGCAGCCCGCTGGTATCGGCCGGCAATGCCGGACTGCTACCGTTCGACACGCAGGATATCGACGGCGACGGCAACACCACGGAGGCGCTGCCGCTCGACGGAACACGCTCCGCGCGCGTCATCGGCACGCTCGACATCGGCGCGGTGGAGTTCGCGCCGCCGACGATCGGCAACGGCGCGACGGCGACCGTGGCCGAGAACAGCACGGCCGTGACGACGGTGTTCGCCACCGACCCCGCCAACCAGCTCATCGACTATTCCATCGTCGGCGGGGCGGACGCGGCCCGCTTCGTCATCAATCCGGGCAGCGGCGCGCTCTCCTTCCTCGCCGCGCCCGATTTCGAGGCCCCCTTGGACGCCGGCGGCAACAATATCTACGACGTGATCGTGCGGGCCCGGGACGCCAGCGGCCTGTTCGACGACCGGGCGCTCGCCGTGACCGTGACCGACGTGGCCGAAAGCGACAGGCACGACCTTGGCGGGACCGTGGGCGGCCTCGTCTCCGGCTCCGCCGCCGGCCTGTTCGGCGACACCGTGCTCAACTTCGGCACCGACGACACCATCCGCTTCACCGACACGGTGACGAAGCTGTCCGACCTGATCATCAGCGGCAACCAGGTGCGCCTCGCCTCGGCCGGGCCGAACTCGGCGCCGCTGACGCTCGGCGGCGACTTCTCCGACGGCCGCTTCTTCGTCGTCAAGAACGCCGCCGGCGGCGCCGACCTGTTCTTCCAGAAGAACCTCGCCGACGTCGCGCTGGTCGAGGGCCGCGCCCTCTCCGACGCGGAGGTCAACGGCGCCCCGCACCCGGCCGCGCTGACCGGCGACGGCGCCCGGCAGTTCGTCGTGACCCTCTCGGACAAGGCCACCGCCGGCAACGACAACGCCCTCGGCGTCTACGAGATCGACGCCGCCGGCAACATCGTCGATGTCCGCATCCTGTTCGGCAACGTCAAGGCCGACCCCAACGCCACGGCGACCATCGGCGGCGTCGAGGCCGGCCACAAGCTCGGCTTCTTCATCGTCGCCGGCGGCGTGGACGCGGGCGCCGCCAGCTTCGTCGACGCCGCCGGCGGCTCGGCGCAGCTTGCCGACGGCGCCGGCCTGCGCCTCCAGATCGACGGCCGCGCGGTCGACGCGACCGTGTTCCACGCCTACTCCTCCAGCCTCAACCCCGACGGCCTCGTCCATGCGCGCTCGGGCGCCGACCCCTCGGACCACGGCGTGCGCGTCGCCTTCGAGGATCTGCTTTCCGGCGGCGACCGCGACTTCCAGGACGTCGTCTTCCGCGTCGATGTCGTCGACCAGAACGGCGACTTCCTCATCTGAGGCCGGCTGCGGGCGGAACCGATCGGCGATGCGGTTCCGCGACCCGGATGCGGGAGGTAGACGGGTCCAACTTCCCGTTGACAGGCCCGGTCTGCGGCACAAGAGTTCGGCATGAACGAGCTCGCCCGCAGCGCAGCGCCCGACTACGACATCGACCGCCTCGCTCTCGTGGCGTCTTTTCTCGCGGTCGCGCAGCGGCAGAGCTTCACGCTGGCGGCCAGCGCGCTCGGCATCTCGGTGTCGACGCTCAGCCGCAAGATCGCCCGGCTCGAAAGCTCGCTCGGCATCCGCCTGTTCGACCGCACGACGCGCCGCGTCACCCTGACCGAGGTCGGCCGCCTCTATTTCGACCGGTGCCGGGTGGTGGCGGAGCAACTGGCGGACGCCGACCGGATGATCGAGGCCATGGTCGCCGAGCCGCGCGGCCTGCTGAGGATCAGCATGCCGGTGGCGTTCGGGCGGCTGGTGCTCTCGCCGCTCATCCACGAATTCATGGACCGGTATCCGCAAGTCCAGATCCAGTCGGACTACAGCGATTCCTATGTCGATCTCGTCAGGGACGGCTACGACGTGGCGATCAGGATCGGCGCCTTGCAGGATTCGGAGCTGGTGGCGCGCCGCGTCGCGTCCAGCCGGCGGCTGGTCGTGGCTTCGCCATCATATCTCGAAAGCCATGGCGCGCCGCAGCACCCGGCCGAGCTTGCCGCGCACCAGTGCCTCGTCTACACGCGCTACAGCGATGCCGGCGCGGTGTGGCGGTTCAAGATGGGCGACGCGTTGATCCTGCAGCGCGTCGGCGGCAATTTCCGCACCGACAATTCGGAGGCGATCCTCGAAGCGGCGCTGCATGGGCGCGGAATCGGGCTGGTGGCGAACTACATGTGCCACGACAGCATTCGCCGGGGCGCGCTCGTGCAATTGCTGCCGGGCTTCGTCAGCGAGCCCAGCTCCAACATCCATATCGTCTATACGAGCCGCAAGAACCTGTCGCCGCGCATCAAGGAACTGTCAAACTTCCTCGCCCGCAAGCTGAGGGGCATCTGACCGCGCGCGGAATGCGAGGCGCTCCTCGGTGAACGCGAACAGCCCCGGCAGGCCGCCGGTGTGGATGAAGAGAACGTCGCTGCCGCGCCGGATCGTGCCGTCGCCGGCTAGGCCGATCAGGCCGGAAAACGCCTTGGCCGTGTAGATCGGATCGAGGATCAACCCCTCGGTGCGCGCCGCGGTCACCAGCGCCTGGTTGCCGAGTTCGCTCTCGATGCCGTAGCCCGGCCCGACAAAGCCGGTGTGGACCCTGATGTCGGCGCCGGTCCGCGTGAACGGCACGTCGACCAGCCGCGCGGCCGCCGCCGCCATGTCGGCGACGCGCTGTTCGAACGTCTCCGACTTCTGGGCGACCGCGATCCCGATGATCTCGGTGTCCGGCCAGAAGACGCTGCATCCCAGCACGATGCCGGCAAGCGTCCCGCCCGATCCCGCCGCCGTCACCAGATAGTCCGGCGGCGGCCGGTTCATCGCCGCATATTGCCCCGCGGTTTCGCGGATGGCGTCGAAATAACCGAGCTCGCCGAGCGGCCCTATGCCGCCGCCAGCGATCAGGTAGGGCGTCTCGCCCCTGGCGCGCTGGCGCCCCGCATGCTCCTGCATCAGGCCGTCGATGCGCTCGAAGAAGCCTTCGGGCTCGATGAAATGAACCTCCGCCCCGAACATGCGGTCGAGCAGGAGATTGCCCTTGGCGCAACCCTCCTGCCCGCGCAGCAGCAGCACGGCGCGCAGGCCGAACCGGGCGGCGCTGGCCGCGACCATGCGCGCATGGTTGGACTGCACGCCGCCGGTGGTGATCAGCGTGGTGGCGCCCTGCCGCCGCGCGTCCTCGATCAGGAATTCCAGCTTCCTGACCTTGTTGCCCCCACCGGCAAAGCCGGTGAGGTCGTCTCTCTTCACCATGAGGTCTATGTTCAGCAGCCCGCCGAGCCGCCGCAACGGCTCGAGGGGCGTCGGCCAGAAGCCGAGCGGAACGCGGGGTATCTCGTGAAGTCGCATCACTGTCATTCGACGTGGACGCGAGCCAGCGAGCCCTCGGGGCCTTCGGAATTCATGGTGTGGTCCTTCACGCGCTTGTTGGCGATCGTCAGCCACTGCGCCATCACCAGCGGGATGTTGGGAACGTCGCGCATCACGATGTCCTGGATGGTCATCCAGTCGTTGATGCGCTCCTGCTGGTCGGTGGACGCGGCGGCCCGCTCGAGCAGCGCGTCGACCTCGGGATTGCTGTAGGCGGTGCCGTTGGAATAGCCGACGCCCTTGATGATGTTCTTGGACCAGTAGAGCCGCTGGACGCCGACCTGCGGATCGAAGAGGTTGCTGAGCGAGGCAAGGTGCAACTGGTAGTCACGGTCGGTATAGACCCGTTTCACGATGCCGGCCTGGTCGGTGATGCGCTGCTCGACCTGGATGCCGACCCGGGCGAGCGCGGCGCGCAGGAAGTCGGCCAGCGGGCGCTGGTCGTCGCCCCAGAAATCGAGCGTCAGCGTCAGCCGGTTGCCGCCGGCGCCGGCCGGGAAGCCGGCCTCGTCGAGCAGCTTGCCGGCCGCTTCCAGGTCGTAGGGGTACGGCGAGGGCTTGGGATTGTGGAAGGCCGTCAGGTTGGGCACCACCGGAGCGGCCGACGGCTTGGCGTAGCCGAAGAAGACGATGCGGGCGATGGCCTCGCGGTCGATAGAGTGGGCGATCGCCTGGCGGACGCGGATGTCCGACAGCGTCTTGTCCTCGAGATTGGTCTCCAGCATCAGGATGTTGGGCGGGCTGTAGTCGTAGCCGCGCTCCTCGATCACGAGGTTCGGGTTCTCCCGCATGCGGGCGAGATCGCGGAACGGAACCGGCGTGCGGAAGCCGAGGTCGCCGGCTTCGGTCTCGAAGGCGATGGTGCGCGCCGCCGGATCCCTGACGAAGCGCGCGACCAGCCGGTCGACATGCGGATAGGGCTTGTTCCAGTAGTTGGGGTTCTTTTCCCAGATGGCGTGGCTGCCGCGCACCCACTCCTTGAAGATGTAGGGTCCGGTGCCGATCGGGGCGTTGTTGTTGGGGTGCGTCAGCGGATCGGCATCGCCGTAGACATGCTTCGGCGCGATGGGCGATTCAGCGGAGGACAGCGCCGTCAGCAGGTAGCCGCAGGGCTTCGCCAGCCTGAGCACGACGGTATGGTCGTCCGGCGTCTCGATATCGGTGACCTGCGCGAAGGTGGTGCGGCCGCGCGGATGCATGCGCTTGAGCACGTCCAGCGAGAAGGCGACGTCCGCCGAGGTGAACGGCTGGCCGTCATGCCAGGTCACGCCCTGGCGCAGCTTGAACGTATAGGTGAGGCCGTCGGGCGCGACCTCCCAGGATTCGGCGAGCAGGCCCCTGGGCTGCATGCCGAAATCGAATTCGAGAAGGCCCTCGGTCGCCTTGGTGCTGTAGGCGGTGATCGACACGTTGACCAGCGACAGCATGGCCGACGGCTCCGGCGAGCCGATCAGCGTCAGCACGCCGCCGTCCTTGGCGGCCTGCGCCAGCGCGGGGGTCCAGGCGAAGTCCAGGGCTGCGAGGGCGGGCACGGCGGTGGCGCCGGCCAGGAACGATCTACGGGTGGGTAAACTGCGTTTCATGGGGTTGCTCCACGGTGTTTGGCGGGTTGCTGCACGTCACGAAATCGAGCTGTCGTCGTATCCGTAGGCTTGTCGCGCCTCGGCGCGGCTGATGAGCCCGTGGGCGAGATCGGTCTGTACCTCGCCCCGGGGCCGGTCCCGCGGGTCGCCGACGCCGCCGCCCCCGGGCGACAGCGCGACGAGCCTCTCGCCCGCGGGTATGCGGAAGCGGCCCTTGCCGCCGAGCGGCGTGCCGGAGGGATGCAGGGTGAGCGAGCCGGCGGCGCCGGGCGCGCCGCCTTCCATGCCGCGCGCCGGATTGAGCACGCGCTCGAAGCCCGAGGTGAACTGGAAATCCTCGGCGATGCCGTTCTCGATCTCGATGTGCTGGCCGAGGCCGCCGCGCTTTCGGCCCGCGCCGCCGCTGTCGGCGCGCAGCTCCTTGCGCCAGATGATCAGCGTCGACATGGACTCGAAGATCTCCACCGAGCCGCCGCGCACGCCGCTGGGGAAACCCGTGGCCGAGAAACCATCGCGCACCCGCATGGCGCCCGTGCCGCCGGTGGTGACGATATAGACCAGGAAGGCGTCGCCGCCGGGGCGCGCCGGGCTGCTGCGCGGTCCGGCGGCACGCAGGATCCAGTTCACACCGGCGCTCTCGGCAGGCACGCGATCGGGCAGGATCTGCCGCAGGCAGCCGAATACCACGTCCGGCAGCATGAGCCCGACCAGATGGCGCTGCACCACCGCCGCGGGCTTCAGCGCGTTGACGATGCTGCCCTCGGGCGCCGAAACCGTGCGCGGCTCCAGCGAGCCGGCATTGTTGGGGATGTTCGGCGCCACCACGCAGCCGATCGCGTAGGACGTGTAGGCGAGCGTGTAGCAGATCGGGACGTTGATGTTCCACGGACCGGACTGCGACGAGCCGGTGTAGTCGACATGGATGCCGTCGTCGGAAACCGTCAGCGCCGCCTCGATGGTGATCGGGTGCGCCGCGCCGTCGAGCGTCATGGAGGAACGCCAGGTGCCGCGCGGCAGCTTGCGTATCTCGTCCAGCACCGCCTTGCGCGATGCGTCGATGATGTAGTCCGACAACGGCTCCAGGCTGTCGCAGGAAAATTCCCGCGTCATGGCGACAAGACGCTCGCAGCCCACGTCGTTGCAGGCGATCAGCGAATAGACGTCGCCGACCGTCTCGACGGGCACGCGGCTGCACGCGCGGATGATCTCGATGACGGCTTCGTTGACGACGCTGGCATCGATGATCTTGATGATGGGCAGGTAGAGGCCCTCCATGAAGACGTCTGTCGAGCCGACGACGTCGCCGCCTATGTCCATGACGTGGCTGTTGCAGGCGAGCAGGCCGATCATCTCGCCGTCGCGGAAGCACGGCGTCGTGACGGAGATGTCGTTGGTGTGGCCGGTGCCCATCCAGGGATCGTTGTGGATGAACACGTCGCCGGGCTTCATGGTATGCGCGGGATAGGCCGCCAGCACGTGGCCGACGGCGAGCGCCATGGTGTTGATGTGGCCCGGCGTGCCGGTGACGGCCTGCGCCATCATGCGGCCCCTGACGTCGAAGACGCCGGCGGCGATGTCGCCCGACTCGCGCACGATCGTGCCGAAGGCCGTGCGCTGCAACGTCTGCGCCTGCTCCTCGACAATGGCGATCAGGCGGTTCCACATGACCTGCCGGGCGATGATGTCGTGTTCCATCACAGGGCCTTCCTGTCCATGACGATCGCGCCGGTCGCGTCGATCCAGGCGTCGAACGCGCGCGTCACATAGGTCGATGTCTCCTCCTCGGCGATGATCGCCGGCCCCGGCATGGCGGCGCCGGGCGAAAGGTCGGCGCGCCGGTAGCGCGGCACAAAGATGCGCGCCCGCTCGTTCAGGTCGTAGATGCCGACCGTGTCGCGGCACGCGGCGGTGCTGCGCGTGACGGCCGCCGCTTGCGGCGCGGGGGCGGCCGGCCTCGTCGCGACCTCGACGGACCAGGCGAGAATCTCGATGGCCGCGCCGGGGATCGCGCGCTTGAACAGCGCCTGGTAACCCGCCTCGAACCGTTCGTGTATCATCGCGGCGTCGCCCTGCTCGAGGTCGCGCGCCGGCAGCTCGACGGCGATCTCGTGGCCCTGCCCGACATAGCGCATGAAGGCGATGCGGCTCTCGTGCAGTTCGGCGCCGAGCGCGGCGGTGGCCACGAACGCGCGCGTCTCGCTGGCCATTTCGCGCAGCAGGACGGAGGCAGCGGGCGCGTCGAAATTCTCCAGGAGCATGTATCTCGTCTTCAGCGCCGCATGGGCTGCCGGCGCGGCGAGGAAGCCGATGGCGGAGCCCACGCCGGCATTGCGCGGCACGATGACCCGCGCGACGCCGAGACGCTCGGCCACGCGGGCGACGTGCAGGGGAGCCGCGCCGCCGAAGGCGATCATCGAATAGAAGTTCGGAGCCGACCCCTTCTCCGTGGTGTGCGCGCGTGCGGCGGCGGCCATGGTCTCGCACACCATCTCGTAGACGCCTCGGGCGCTGTCCTCGTCGCTGAGGCCGAGCTTCTCGCCGACCGCGCCGCGCAGCGCGCCCGCCGCCAGCTCCGGCTTGAGGTCGATCGTGCCGCCGGCAAACCCCTCCGGGTCTATCAGCCCGAGGGTGACGTCGGCATCGGTGACGGTCGGCGCCTGGCCGCCGCGGCCGTAGCAGGCGGGACCGGGATCGGACGAGGCACTGTGCGGGCCGACGCCGACGCGTCCGAGCGCGTCGACCGACGCGATGGAGCCGCCGCCGGCGCCGATCTCCACCATCTCGATCGACGGGATGCGCAGCGGCAGGCCGCTGCCGGCCCTGAAGGCCTCGGTGCGGTCGACCTCGAAGACGCGCGACTGGCTGGCCTTGAAGTCCTCGATCAGGCAGATCTTCGCGGTGGTGCCGCCCATGTCGAAGGCGACGGCGCGCCGCTCGCCCATCTGCTCGGCGATGCGCGCCGCGAACACCGCGCCGCCGGCCGGCCCGGACTCGACGATGCGCACCGGCATCTGCCGCGCCATGTCCACCGACATGAGCCCGCCGCCCGAGGTCATGATGCACAGCGCGCCGCCGAAGCCGCGCGAGCGGATCTCGGCGTCGAGCCGGGAAAGGTAGCGGTCGATGGGCGGGCGCACATAGGCGTTCGCCACCGTCGTGGAGGTGCGCTCGTATTCGCGGATCTCGGGGCAGACCTCGCAGGACAGCGAGACCATCACGCCGGGCAGCATCTCGGCGAGGATGTCGCGCGTGCGCCGCTCGTGCGCCTCGTTGGCATAGGCATGGATGTAGCTGACGGCGACGCTCTGGATGTCGCGCCGGCGCAGCTCCTGCGCCACCGCGCGAACATCGCCCTCGTCGAGCGCGAGCCGCACGCGGCCGTTGACGTCGACGCGCTCACGCACGGGAAAGCGCAGGTCGCGCGGAACCAGCGGGGCGCGCCGGGTCAGGTTCAGGTCGTACTGATCGTAGCGGTTCTCGGTGGCGATCTCGATCACGTCGCGAAAGCCGTCGGTCGCCAGCAGCGCGGTGCGGGCGCCCCTGCGCTCCAGCAGCGCGTTGGTGGCGAGCGTCGTGCCGTGGATGAACAGGCCGACGCCGGAGAGCGGCAGCCCTGCCAGCGCCAGCAGCTCCTCTATGCCCTCCAGCACGCCGCGCTCGGGTGCGTCGGCGGTGGTGAGCACCTTGGTGGTCCAGCGTTCGCCCTTCGCCTCCAGCACCAGGTCGGTGAACGTGCCGCCCGTGTCGCAAGACAGCTTGGCAATCGGCTCAGGGGGCATGCGGCGCTTCCAATCATGGACCGGAGATTTGGCTCGCCCACCTTCCCTCAAAGAGGATTGGCTTCAAATGATCAATAATCGAAAAGACAATTGCATTTCTGACGGTATTCGAGATTTGCCACGGGCGCGGCCAACGCGCATCATCCGCCCGCAGCTTCGCTTCCGGAGAGGTCTGGCCCCGTATTGATGTCCACCCAACGCGCCCCCGCCCGACGCCTCGGTTCCCTGATCTGGCGGGTCCTCGTCCGCTGGGTGCCGACCGCGTTCGGCGTCATCACCTTCAATTTCCTGCTGCTCAACCTTTTGCCCGGCGACGCGGCGGACGCGATCTCCGGCATGTCCGGTTCGGCCACGGCCGAGACGATGGAGCGGCTGCGCGAGGCGTTCGGGCTGAACCAGAACATCTTCTGGCGCTATGTGGACTACATAGGCGGCGTCGTCCAGTTCGACCTCGGGCGCTCCGTCGCCTACGGCGCGCCGGTGTTCGACGTCGTCACCGAGCGCCTGCCCAACACCCTGGCGCTGATGACCAGCGCCTTCGTCATCGCGCTGGTGCTGGGCGTGCTGGTCGGATGGGTCATGGCCGTGTTCGCCAACCGCTGGCCCGACCGGCTGCTCACCGTCGGCGTGCTCTTCGTCTATTCCGCGCCCGGCTTCTGGGTCGGCCTGATGATGATCGTGCTGTTCTCGGTGATGCTCGGCTGGCTGCCCAGCGGCGGCAGCGAGACGCTCGGCGCCGGCCTCACCGGCTTCGCCGCGCTGGCCGACCGCGTCCGGCACCTGATCCTCCCCGCCTTCGGCCTTGCGATGTTCTACATGGCGATCTATGCGCGGCTGACGCGCGCCTCGCTCAACGACGTCCTGCGCCAGGATTTCATCCGCGCGGCCGCCGCCAAGGGGCTGCATCCGCTCCAGCTCCAGCTCAGGCACGGTCTGCGCAATGCGCTGATACCGGTGATCACGGTCGCGGCCTCGCATCTGGCCAACCTTCTCGGCGGAACGGTGGTCATCGAGGCCGTGTTCGACTGGCCGGGGCTCGGCCAGCTCATGCTCAACTCCCTGACGGCCCGCGACTTCAACGTCATCCTCGGCATCCTGCTCCTGTCGTCCTTCGTCGTCATCGCCAGCAATATCGTCGTCGACGTCGTCCTCGTGTGGCTGGACCCGCGCGTCCGCGTCGCCGACGAGAAGGCGCCGTCGTGAGCGGGCCAGCGACATCGTCGGAACTGGCGCCAGATCCGGCGCCCGAACCGGCCGCGCCCGGCGGCCTCCTGCGGCGGGGGCCGGCGTGGCTCGCGCTGAACCTGCGGCGCGACCCGCTGGCGGCGCTGTCGCTGCTGGTGCTTTTCCTGGCCGCGCTCGCCGCCGTCTTCGCCGACGCGCTCTACACCGAAGACCCGATGTCGATGGTCGCCATGCCGTTCCTGTGGCCGGGCGAAGACCCGTCCTATCCGCTCGGCACCGACGCGCTCGGCCGCGACCTCGCCGCGGGCATCGTCCACGGCGCGCGGGTGTCGCTGCTGGTCGGCTTCGCGGCGGCGTTCTTCGGCGCGGCGCTCGGCATGGTGATCGGCGCGGTCGCCGGCTATTTCGGCGGCTGGGTCGACCGCCTGCTGATGCGCGTCACCGAGGTGTTCCAGATCGTTCCGACGATGATGCTGACCATCGTCATCGTGGCGATCCGGACGCCGACGGTCGGCCTCATCATCCTGGCGATCGGTCTGGCTTCTTGGCCCGTCATCGCGCGGCTGACCCGCGCCCAGTTCCTCGTCTTCCGCGAGCAGGAGTTCATCCAGGCGGCGCGGGTGCTCGGCTACGGCAATCTGCGCATCATCGCCAGCGAGATCCTGCCCAACGCGGCGCCGGCGATCATCGTCGCCGCGTCCGTGCTGGTGGCCAACGCCATCCTCATCGAGGCCGGCCTCTCCTTCCTCAATCTCGGCGACCCCAACAAGGTGAGCTGGGGCAGCCTGATCGGCAACGGACGCGCCGTGCTGCGCACCGAATGGTATCTCTCGGCGATACCGGGCCTCGCCATCGTGCTCACGGTGCTGGCGGTCAACATCCTCGGCGACCGGCTGACGGAAATCCTCAATCCGCGTTCGCCGACGGGGGGCAGCCGTGAGCTCTGACGAGGTTCTGCGCATCAGCGGGCTGGAGGTCGCGGTGCCCGGCGCCATGGCCGTGCGCGGCATCGACCTGTCGATCGCCCGCGGCGAGACGCTGGCGCTCGTCGGCGAGTCGGGCTGCGGCAAGTCGCTGACCGCGTCGTCCATCATGCAGTTGCTGCCGCCGGGCGTGCGCATCGCCGGCGGAAGCATCGAGGTGGCGGGAACCGACCTCGCACGCGCAACGCCCCGCCTCGTGCGCGCCATGCGCGGCAAGGTCATGTCGCTGATCCTGCAAGAGCCGATGACCTCGCTCGACCCGGTGCTTTCGGTCGGCGGCCAGATCGTCGAGGTGCTGCGCCGGCACGAGCCGCTGAGCCGCCGCGGCGCGCGCGAGCGGGCGATCGAGCTCATGGACCTCGTCGGCATCCGGAGCCCCGCGCAGCGCTTCGGCGACTATCCGCACCAGTTCTCCGGCGGCATGCGCCAGCGCATCATGATCGCCATCGCGATCGCCTGCTCCCCGCAACTGCTGATCGCCGACGAGCCGACGACGGCGCTCGACGTGACCACGCAGGCGCAGATCATGGACCTGATCAGCCGCCTGAAGGAGCGCCTGTCGATGGGCGTGCTGCTCATCACCCACGATTTCGCCGCCGTCTCGCGCTGGGCGGACCGGATCGCCGTCATGTATGCCGGCAGGGTCGTCGAGCAGGCGACGGCGCAGCAGTTCCTGCGGCGGCCGCGCCATCCCTATTCGCGGGGGCTGCTCGGCGCGCGCATCGGCGCCGGCGACCACTACACCACGCGCCGCCTGACGGAAGTGCGCGGCTCGGTCGCCTCGGCGCTGCGCCAGCCGGGCTGCGCGTTCGCGCCGCGCTGCCCGCTGGCCATTGACGAATGTTCGCGCAGCGTGCCGGCGCTCGCCGCCGTCGATGCCGGATGGTCGGCCGCCTGCATGAGGCTGGAGGAGGTCGCATGAGCACGCCACCGCTGCTCAGGGTCAGCGGCCTGACCACCGCCTATACGACGAAGAAGCAGACGACGACCGTCGTCGACGACGTGTCGTTCACGATCGCGCGGGGCGAGACGGTCGGCGTCGTCGGCGAGTCGGGCTGCGGCAAGTCCACCCTCGCAAAGACGCTGGTTCGCCTGCTGCGGCCGAGCGCGGGCTCGATCGAGCTGAACGGGCGCGACATCAGCCGGCTGGACCAGCGCGAGATGGCGCCGCTGCGCTCCTCGATCCAGATGATCTTCCAGGACCCGTTCGGCTCGCTCAACCCGCGCAAGCGCGTCGGCGACATACTGGAGACGCCGCTCAAGGTGCATGGCATGGCGAAGCGGCGCGACAGGCTGGAGCGCATCCACGACGTGCTGGCCCGCGTCGGCTTCCCGCCGAGCGTGCTGGAGCGGTTTCCGCACGAATTTTCCGGCGGGCAGCGGCAGCGCATCGGCATCGCGCGCGCCCTGGTCCTGCGCCCGCAACTGGTGATCTGCGACGAGCCGGTGTCGGCGCTGGACCTTTCGATCCAGGCGCAGGTGCTCAACCTGCTGGTCGACCTGAAACGCGATCTCGGCCTCTCCTACCTGTTCATCTCGCACGACCTCTCGGTGGTGAAATACATCTCGGACCACGTACTGGTCATGCTGCAAGGGAAGATCGTCGAAGCCGGGCCGACGCGGCAGGTCTGGGAGAACCCGTCCCACGCCTATACGAAGTCGCTGGTCAGGATGACGGACGCGGCGCCTGCATCCTGAGCGGCCGCGCGTGGCCGAATGCAGCGTCCGCACATGAGACGCCACGGCGCATGGACAGCCGATGGGCATCCTTGCCCGCGGGTTGTATGGAACCCTGTCGACCGGCGGCGCGCCCTGCCCGCTCGCCCTGCCCCGCACTGCGCTGAAAGGTGTTCCATGACCGAAGCCACCCGCGACGCCGCCATCGCCGCCGCCCTCGACATGCTGGACTCCGGCCGGTTCAAGGCCGACCTCGCCCGTCGCGTCGCCCTGCCCACCGTTTCGCGCGAGGCCGGGCACAAGGGCGACCTGCAAACCTATCTGGACGACGAGCTCCAGCCGGTGTTCGTCCGCCTGGGCTTCGCGTGCCGCCAGTTCCGCCGGCCCGAGGCGCCGGGCGGCTTCCTGCTGGCCGAGAGGATCGAGGGGCCGGACCTGCCTACCGTGCTGATGTACGGGCATGGCGACGTGGTGACCGGCTTGCCCGAGAAATGGTCGCCCGGCCTCGCTCCTTTCACGCTGACCGAGCGCGACGGGCGCTGGTACGGCCGCGGCACGGCGGACAACAAGGGGCAGCATTCGGTCAACATGGCGGCACTGGAGGCGGTGCTGTCAGTGAACGGGCGGCTGGGCTTCAACCTGCGGTTCCTGATGGAGATGGGCGAGGAATACGGCTCGCCGGGGCTGGCGGAACTGGTGGCCGAGCATCGCGAAGCCCTTGCCGCCGACATGCTGGTCGCCTCGGACGGGCCGCGGATCGGGCTGGCGACGCCGACGATCTTCCTCGGCGCGCGCGGAGGGATCAACATCCATATCGAGGTGACGGCGCGCGAGGGCTATCACCATTCGGGCAATTGGGGCGGGCTTCTGGCCAATCCGGGGGTCGAGCTCGCCCACGCCATCGCCGCGCTGATCGGGCCGACGGGCGAATGCCTGCTGCCGGAACTGACCCCGGGCGCCATCCCCGAAGAGGTGCGCGAGGCGCTGGCCCGCTGCACCATAGAATCCGCCCCCGGCGATCCCGAACTCGACCGCTGGTGGGGCGCGCCCGGCCTGACGCCCGAGGAGAGGGTCTACGGCTGGTCGACGCTCGAAGTGATGGAGATCGAGTGCGGCAATCTCGCCAACCCGCTCTACGCGATCCCGCCCTGGGCGCGGGCGCGGCTGCAACTGCGCCATCCCGTGGGCGTGGATACGGACGCGGTCCTGCCGGCCGTGCGCAGGCGCCTGGACGAGAAAGGGCTGCAAAGGGTGCGGATCGTGCCGGCCAGGGACGCTCCCTTTCCGGCCAGCCGGTCGGACCTCAACGACCCCTGGGTGCGCTTCGCCGCCGATTCGATCGCCCGGACCATGGGCGCCGCGCCGGCGATCCTGCCCAATCTGGGCGGATCGCTGCCCAACACGATCTTCACCGACACGCTCGGCCTGCCGACGATCTGGGTCCCGCATTCCTATCCGGGCTGCGGCCAGCACGGCGCCGACGAGCACCTGCCGGTCAGCATCGTGCGCGAGGGGCTGGCGATGATGGCCGGCCTCTTCTGGGATCTGGGGCACCGCTGAAGCGGCGCGGCGCCCGCGCTGCGCCTTATCGCTCCGGCGCGCCGGCCCCGAGCAACCCGGCGCGCACGTCGTCCGGCCAGGGAACCGGGCGATGGGTGTCGAGCGACGTCGCGACGATGCGTTGCTCGGCCCGCCACAGCACCTTGCCGGACGACTCCACGCAATAGCCGAGGTCGAGGGACGTGCGCCCGACCGCCTTGACCGCGACGTGGAAGTCGAGGATGTCGCCGTGGAAGCCGGGGTGCTCGAACGTCAGGTTGAGCGTGACGGTCGGCGTTCCGATGCGGCGCTCCCCGACAAGGCTCGGCCAGGGAACGCCGATATCGGCGAAAAATTCCTCCATCACCCCGACCATGATGTCGAGATAGGAGGGGAAATAGGCGATCCCCGAGGGATCGCAGTCGCCGAAATTCAGCCGGCGCCGGGTCGAAAAGCCTTTGGTCATCGTGCCTTCGTCCAATGAAAACCGCACGCGGGCGCAGGACCGCGCACCGCCGGGCTAGACCGTTTCATGGTCGGATGGAAACGGCTCTGTTTCTCCGATGGCGAGGCGATCCGGCAGGAGAGACGCGAGAGGCGATGGGGTTCCATCGTCCGAGCGGCTCGACGAACCGGGCGCCCGCCCCGATTCCACCCAATTGGGGGAAACCCTTCGGGCCGGGTGCATTTGGCCCAAATCCTTCGGGTTCCGGCTCGGCCGTATCCCGATACGACCGTCGCCGAAACCCTCGACCTTGGGACCAAATGCCCGCCGGCAGAGCGATTCCATCCGACCATGAAACGGTCTAGCCTGCATGTTTCTCCGGCGCATCGGCGAAGGAGCGCACCGTCAGGATCGCGCCGTCGAGCGCCTTGCCCTCGGCGTCGGCCAGCGCCGCTTCGCGCAGGCGGCGGATCCAGTCGGCCGCGTCGGCGCGGCCGCGCAGCAGCGGCAGGCAGGCGAGCACCCGGTCGAACTTGGAATGGCCGCGGACATGGGTGTCGGAATAGCCCTTGATCAGGCGGCGGCACTTCAGCACCTCCACGCCGAGCGCATAGTCGGACGCGCGCTCGCGCTCGGCCAGCGCCAGCCACTCCTCCATATGGGCGGCTTCGACCTTGTGGCGCAGCAGCGCCCGGCGCCAGCGGCGCAGGCCGGCGATGACCCACAGCATGCCGAAACCGAACACGCTGTCGGTCCTGATCCGGCGGCCCCGGTCGACCACGCGGTCGAGCGCCTTCATCAGGCGAGGCCGCGCCTCGATCGCGGCACCGAGGCGTGCGGGCAGCAGCCCGCACATCTCGGCCATGCGCGGGTGGAAATATTCGGTGGTGTGCAACGTCTGGCCGTCGCCCACCCGCACCTCGGCGCGCAGCCGCGCGGCCCGCGACGAGCGGGTCTTCAGGTCGGCGACGCGCACGATGTCGTCATAGACCATGGCGTTGGCAAGATACTTCGCCGCCTCGCGCGAAAAGGCCCAGCCTTGCGCCTCCCCGTCCGTCGCGACGATCCTCTCCAGCCGGTCGAGATAGTCTCCGGCATAGGCCGGATCGAGGAAGTCGACGACCTTGGCGATGCCCGGTTCAGCCAGCTCGCGCACCGGCGGCGGCAGCGCGGCCGCGCGCCGCTGGAGCGCCTGCCACTGTTCCCGGAGCCTTGCCGGCCCGCTGGTCCCGCCCCGCCCGGGCTCGGGGACGTTTTTGGCAGCGGTGTTGCCGTCAGTGATGCCTGCCGCGCGGTCATGGGCGAGGGCGAAGGCGCGCAGGCTCGCCTCCGCTCCCCTGCCCCCGGACTTGATGGTGGCCTCGAACGCCTCGCGCGGAAAGGGAAGCTCGCCCGAGCCCGCCAGCGCGCCGAACAGGCTCGCGGATATGACGCTCCCGGCCTGCTTGGCCATGGTCTCCATGTCGAAATGGATGAGACGCCGCGCGGCCTCGGCGGCGCGGCGCGAGACGACGCCGGAATCCGCCCTGCCGTCGCCGGGCACGATCTTCTCCGACACCGCGAGGGTGCGGTGGCTGGAAGCGATCAGCGTGGTGCGGTCGGGCGTGACGAAGCCGCGCAGCACCGCCCTTCCCGCCTCGGCCAGCTCGGCGGCCATCAGGATGTCGACATCGCCGGGCGCCGGGCTGAGCGACAGCACCGGCCTCGCCCCCGGACGGCTCGGGTCGGGCGGCACCATCTCGACATAGTAGATCGTCGCGCCGGTGCGCTGCGCCACACCGGCGACCGAGGTCGACTGCACATGCCAGCCGGCGTGCTGGGCAAGCTCGGTGATCCAGCCGGACAGCACGCCGCCGCCCTGCCCGCCGACGGCGAGAATGGCGAGCTTGATGATGCCTTTGGTGCGGTCCTCGCCGCGCGGCAGATGATGGATGCTCATGCGCCCGCTCCGAAGACGAGGCGACGGCGCTCGCGGCGCGATTGCAGGAAGGCGATGACGCGGCCGCGCAGGCGCGAGAGGAAGCGGTCCCATCCGGTGGGGTTGGAGACCACGTCCGCCTGGTAGAAGGACGGGCACAGGACGGCCGCGTCCGCCACCTCGCCGCAATTGCCGCAGCCGACGCAGTTCTCGTCGATCGCCGCCACCGGATCGTCGCGCAGCGGATCGTCGAGGTGCTTGACGGTGAGCGAGGGGCAGCCCGACAGGCGCATGCAGGCGTGATCGCCCGTGCAGACGTCCTCGTCGACGCCGAACTTGGTGCGCACCACGCGCTTGCCCTCGGCGACCGCCTTCCTCTTGACCGGCGCCTCGCGCCGCTGGCGGTTGAGCATGCATTCCGACGAGGCGACGATCACCTTTGGTCCGGTCTCGGGCGTGGTCAGCGCCTCCTTGAGCGTGTCGCGCATCTTGCCCACGTCATAGGTGCGGTCGATGTGGCGCACCCATTTGACGCCCATGCCCCTGATGGCGTCGGTGATCGGATGCTTGGTCGACTTGCTCCTGTTCGTCGCGCGCGAGGACAGGATGTCCTGGCCGCCGGTGGCCGCCGAATAGTAGTTGTCCACCACCACGATCACGCCGTCGTTCTTGTTGAACACGGCATTGCCGATCGAGGAGGTCAGCCCGTTGTGCCAGAAACCGCCGTCGCCGACGAAGGAGATCGAGCGGCGTTTCGCCTCGGGCGAGTTGAAGGCCGAGGCCGAGGCCGGCCCGAGGCCGTAGCCCATGGTGGTGGCGCCCAGCTCGAACGGCGGCATGATCGAGAACAGGTGGCAGCCGATGTCGGACGCGATGTGGTGCTTGCCCAGCTCCTGCTCGGCGAGCTTGGTGGCGGCGAAGATCGGCCGCTCCGGGCAGCCGACGCAGAAGCCCGGCGGGCGCATCGGCACCGTCTTGGCCAGATCGTCGAAGATCGGCGGCGCGGGCACGTTGGGGGCGAGGATCTCGGGCGCGAGCAGGCCCGCCGCATGCTTGCGCAGGAACGTCCCGATGCCCGACAGCATCGCGTCGCCCGTATACTCGCCGGCCATCGGCAGCAGGCCCTTGCCCTCCAGCCTGACGCTCGCACCGGCCTTGTAGAGCATCGCGCCGAGCGCCTGCTCGATATAGTCGGGCTGGCCCTCCTCGACGACGAGCACGGCGTCCTTGCCCTCGCAGAAGGCGACCAGATCGTCCTCGATCAGCGGATAGGTGACGTTGAGCACATGGAGCGGCACCTCCGTCTCGCCGTAGAGGTCGGCGAGGCCGAGCCGTTGCAGGGCGCGCACGACACCGTTGTACATGCCGCCCTGCATGATGATGCCGATCCTGCCGTCGCCGCCGAAGGTCTCGTTCAGGCCGTGCCGCCTGACATAGTCTATCGCCGCGGGCAGCCGCTTGGTGATCTTCTCCTTCTCGTGCAGGAAGGAAGCGGGAGGCAGCACGATGCGCTGCGTGTCGCGCCGGGGATTGTCGAGAGCGTCGGCCACCGTCATCGACGGGCGTCGGTTGGCCTTGGTGGTGAACGATCCGTGCACATGGCAGCAGCGGATGCGCACCTGCAACATCACCGGCGTGTTGGAGGCTTCCGACAATTCGAAGCCGTGCTCCACCGCCGCGACGATCGACGGCAGGTTCGGGCGCGGGTCGAGCAGCCACACTTGGCTCTTCATGGCGAAGGCGTGGCTGCGCTCCTGCATGATCGAGGAGCCCTCGCCGTAATCCTCGCCGACGATGATCAGCGCGCCGCCTGTCACCCCGCCCGAGGCAAGGTTGGCGAGCGCGTCCGAGGCGACGTTGGTGCCCACGGTGGACTTGAACGTCGCCGCGCCGCGGATCGGGTAGTGGACGGAGGCGGCCAGCATGGCGGTCGCCGTCGCTTCCGAAGCGCTCGCCTCGAAATGCACGCCCAGCTCGCCGAGAATGTCCTGCGCGTCGGCGAGCACGTCCATCAGATGGCTGATCGGCGCGCCCTGGTAGCCGCCGACATAGCCCACGCCGCATTGCAGCAGCGCCTTGGTGATGGCGAGGATTCCTTCTCCGGTGAACGTCTCGCCTTCACCCAGCCGGAGTTTTTCCACCTCCTTGGCAAAGGATCTTTCGGCCATGGGTATCTCCTCAGAAGTCGTTCATGCGGACGTTGACGAGGATCTTCTGCAAGGTCGCCACGAAGGCGGCATGCTCTCCCGCGTCGATGCCCGAAAACATCCTTTGATAGCTCTTGCGCATGGTCGGCCACAGCGCCTCGAACGCCGCGCGGCCCGCATCGGTGATGAAGATGCGGATGGCGCGGCTGTCCTCTCGGTCGGGCTCGCGGCGCACGAGGCCATCGGCTTCGAGCGCATCGAGCGCACGCGACAGCGTCGACTGCTCGACCACCGCGTAGACCGCCAGCCGGTTGATGACGATGCCGTCGACCACCGACAGCACGGCCAGCGAGCGCATCTTCGGGATCGTCAGCCCCAGCTTGGCGAGGTCGGCACGCAGCGAGGCGTTGTAGCGCCCCATGATCCGGTTCATCAGATAGGGCGCGAATTGCTGAAGACCGATCTCGCCCAGCCTCGGTCCGTCCACCACGATTGCGGGGGGCACGCGCTCGTTCATCCGATCGCCTTTGCCGCGAGATATCCCGAGCCGCCCGAAAGCCCCGGCCCCGGATGCGTCGAGGCGCCGATATGGTGCAGGCCCTCGATTCCGGTGCGCTGGTTCACCGAGCCGGCAAAGGGCCTCCAGATGAAGAACTGGTCGATCGTGCACGCCCCGCCATAGGGGTCGCCGCCGACGAGGTTGACGTTGATCGCTTCCAGATCGGCCGGCGAGAAGGCGCGCCGTGCCAGTACCGTCTCCCGGAAGCCTTCGATATGGGAGGCAAGGATCGCCTCGATACGGTCGGCGAAGGCTTCGCGCGTCGCCTCGTCCCAGCCGCCGGCGGTCGCGATCCCGCCGGCCGCATCGCCCTTGATCGCGCGCGGGGCGTCGGGCACCTGGATCCACAGCACCGCCTTGCCCGGCGGGCAGCGCGACGCATCGAGCGCCGACGGCTGGCCCACGCACAGCGTCGGTGTTTCGGGCAGCAGGCCGCGGGTGGCCTCGTTGTGCGATTTCGACACCGCGTCGATGCCGTCGCTGAGATGGATGAGCGCGACGTTCTCCATCCCCGGCGTCTTCCACCGCGGCGCCCGGTCGAGCGCATAGTGAAGCTGGAAGTCGCCGCGGCCGTGACGGAAGCCGCGCACGGCCTCCTTCTGCGCCGCCGGCGCGTCCTCGCCCAGCAGGCGGCCGTAGAGCTGGCCGGGCGCCACCGAGGCGATGACGGATTTGCGCGCGGCGATCTCCTCGCCGCCGGCGAGCCGCACGCCGGTCGCGCGCCCGCCGCCGACGAGGATGCGCTCGACCTCGGCCCCGGTCCGCACCTCGCCGCCGCGCTCCTCGATCAGCCTGCGGAAGGCGGCGGCGGCGCGGCCGGCCCCGCCCTTGACGACCGGGGCCCCTGCCGCCTCCAGGGCGAAGGCGACGACCTTGCCCATCTGGGCCGAATAGGCGTCCTCGGGCGACAGGCCGCAATGCAGCGTCCACGGCGCATAGAGCGCCTGAACCTCGCGCGAAGCGTAGCCGCTTTCGAGCCAGCCCCGCGCCGGCGCCAGCGCCTCGCCGAGATACGCCGCAAGGCCGCGCACGCCGCGCCGCCACGCCTCGCGCGCCAGCAGCTTCGCGGTGGCAAAGCTCCACAATTGCCCGCCGAGCAGGCCGAAGAGCAGCGGCGCGCTGGCCTCGATAGCGCCGACGTCGGCCGCATGCCGGTCGCCGTCGCCGGGCGCCAGCGCGTTGAGGGCGGCGACGTTGGCGGCGCGGTCGGTGGTCAGCACCGCGCTCGACCCGTCCGGCCGCAGCACGGCGGTCGGATGCCGCGTATGGCAGAACTCCAGCCCGTGGCGGGCCAGATCCCCGCCCAGCTCGGCATGGGCCGGGCCGGTCAGGAACAGCACGAAGGTGGCCGCCATCACGTCATGGGTGAAGCCGGGCAGCGTCGCCTCGGTGCTGAGCATGCAGCCGCCGACATGGTCGGCGCGCTCCAGGACCAGCACCTTGCCGCCCTTGCCGGCAAGCAGCGCGGCGGCGACGAGGCTGTTGACGCCGCTGCCGATGATGACGTGATCGTAGCCCACGACAGGCTCAGCCGTTCGGCACCAGCGCCAGCGCCCTGATGGGGCTGCCTGTGCCCTTCACGATCTTCAGCGGCGCGGCGATCAGGATCGCGCCCTTGGCCGGCAGCTTGTCGAGATTGACCAGGCTGGCCAGGCCGAAGCGGTTGGACGCATGCAAGAGATTGTGGGCCGGATAGGGAGGGTTGAAACCGCCCGCCTGTCCCGCGTCCGTGCCGATGCACTGCGTTCCCCAGCCGAGCGCGCCGCGCTCCACGATGTATTCGATACAGTCGACCGAAGGCCCCGGCGAATGCGGGCCGGTGGCGTCGGCGTTGAGATAGAGCGACTCGGAATGGTTGCGCCCGTCCCAGTCGGTGCGCATCACCACCCATTCGCCCTTGCCGATGGCCCCGTGCCTGGCCTCCCATGCCTTCACCCCGTCGGCGGTCAGCAGGAAGTCGGGATCGGCCTTGGTCTCCTTCGAGCAGTCGATGACGTTGACCGGGGCGACGAAGCTCTGCGCAGCGATCGTATCGGTATAGCCGTCAGCATAGTCCTTGCCGGTGATCCAGTGGTGCGGCGCGTCGAAATGCGTGCCCGAATGCTCGCCCAGCTTCAGCCAGTTCCATGCCCAGAACGGCCCGTTCTTGTCGTATTCGGAAATGGTGTGGATCTCGATCTTGGGCGTGTCGACCGCGAAGTCCGGCGGCAGCTTCAGAAGCGGCGTGTCCGGCCCGAGCGGCGCCGTGAGGTCCACCACCTTCACCCTGCCGCTCAGCAGCAGTTCGCCCAAATTGCCCAGAGTGCTTGCTGCGGTCATTGCCTGAACCTCCTTCGCGTTGCGCGCCAAGCGTTTGCCTGCCGGCGCCCCTGCGCGGGGCGCCATAGTTCCGGTTAGAAAAAAGCTAGACGAGTTTAGGTGCATATGCAAATATCTTTTCAGGGAACACAATAATGACCGCGTATGATGCCGTCCTGATCGGCGCCGGCCACAATGGGCTTGCCTGCGCCGCGCATCTTGCCAGACGTGGGTGGAAAGTCGGCCTCTTCGAGGCGGCGGACCGCCCCGGCGGAGCCGTGAAGACGCTCGAGTTGACGGCACCCGGCTTCCGTCACGACCTCGCCGCCATGAACCTCAGCCTGTTCGCCGGGTCGGCCTTTCACAAGGCATACGGCGCGGATCTGGCCGGCCACGGGCTTGCCTTCGTGCCGGTGGCGGATTGCTTCGCCTCCGCGTTTCCGGACGGAAGCTGGCTCGGCGTATCGACCGACCGCGCCGTCACCGCGGCGCGCATCCGCGCCTTCTCGGCGCGCGACGCCGATACCTGGGAGAAGCTGCTGGATGAGTTCCCGGCGCGGGCGCAGAGCCTGTTCGGGCTGCTCGGCTCGTCCATGAAAAAGCATGCGATTGCAAGGGTTGCGTTTTCGACCCTGCGCCGCGAAGGCATTTCCGGGACGGTCGAGCTCGCCCGCTTCCTGCTGTCATCGCCCCGCGCCTGGCTCGACGAGACGTTCGAGAGCGCAGAGGTTAAGGCGATGCTCGCCGCCTGGGGCATGCATCTCGATTTCGCCCCCGACATCGCCGGCGGCGCGCTGTTCCCCTATCTGGAGGGCATGGCCGGGCAGAGCTTCGGCATGGCGCTGGGCAAGGGCGGCGCCGGCACCATGATCGAGGCGCTCGTCGCCATGGTCGAGGCGGGCGGCGGCACGATCGAATGCGGCGTCCGCGTCGAGCGCATCGAGACGGACGGGCGCCGCGCCACGGGAGTGGTGCTGGCCGACGGCCGCAGCATTGCGGCGCGCCGCGCGGTGATCGGCTCGGTCGCGCCGCGCGCGCTGGAGACGCTGCTGCCGGCGGGCACCGGCGATGCCGGCTTCGACCGGCGCATGCGCGCCTTCCGCCACGCGCCGGGCACGATGATGGTGCATCTGGCGCTCGACGACCTGCCGGCCTGGCCCGACCCGGCGCTGCGCCGCTTCGCCTATGTGCATCTGGCGCCCTCGCTCGACATGATGGCGCGCGCCTATGCCGAGGCGGTCGCGGGCCTGCTGCCGGCCGAGCCGGTGATCGTGGTCGGCCAGCCCACGGCCGTCGATCCGGGCCGCGCGCCCGAGGGCAAGCACATATTGTGGCTGCAGGTGCGCATGGCGCCCGCCGGGATCCGCGGCGACGCGGCCGGTATCATCGGCGCCCGCGACTGGGAGGGCGCGAAGGAAGCCTTCGCCGGGCGCGCGCTCGCCATCGTGGAGCGTTACGCGCCGGGGCTTTCGGAGCGCATCATCGCCCGCGCCGTGCTCGGCCCGCTGGACCTCGAACGCGACAATCCCAACCTCGTCGGCGGCGACCAGATCTGCGGCAGCCACCATCTGGCGCAGAATTTCCTGTTCCGGCCCGCGCCCGGAGCGGCCGACTGGCGCACGCCGGTGAAGGGGCTGCACCTCGTGGGTGCGGCGACCTGGCCGGGCGCTGGCGTCGGCGCGGGGTCGGGCTATATGCTGGCGCGGCAGCTTGCCGGCGGCTGACCGGCGGGAAGGGACCGCGTCATGGGAGGACACGGGATGGGAGGAGACAGGATGAAACGCAAGGCCATCAACCCGCAGACCATGTACCCGTCGGTGCCGTTCGGCTTCTCCCACGCGGTGGAGCAGAGCGGCGGCCGCACCTTGCACCTTGCCGGGCAGGTGGCCTGGAACGGCGAGGGCCAGCTTGTCGGCGACGGCGATCTCGTCGCCCAGACCAGGCAGGCGCTCGCCAATCTGCGCGAGGTGCTGGCCGCCGCCGGCGCCACGCCCGCCGACATCGTGCGGCTGCGCACCTATGTCGTGAACCACTCGCCCGAAAAGCTCGGCCCGGTCACCGAGGAGATCGTCGCCTTCTACGGCGGCGCGACGCCGGCCGCGAACACGTTCATCGGCGTGCAGGCGCTCGCCCTGCCGGACTTCCTGATCGAAATCGAAGCCACCGCCGCGCTCTGACGAATGTCCCGCGACGTCAACAAGGGGAACCTAGACATGGCCGTGCATCCAAATCGACGCACCCTTCTCAAGCTCGCCGGTGCCGGCGCGGCCGCGGCCGGGCTGCCGCGACTGGCTTTCGCGCAAGGGTCTGACGAACTGACCATCGCCTACAACGTCAACCTGCCATCCTGGGACCCGACGGTCGGCGCGTCGGCCGTCAACCCGACGATCCAGGGCTTCTACCAGTCCGTGTTCGACATGTTCATCCACCAGAATCCGGACCTGTCCTTCGCGCCGGGCCTCGTGACGGAATGGGGCTGGAGCGACGACAGGAAGAAGATCTACCTCGTCGTGCGCGAGGGCGTGACCTGGCATGACGGCAGCCCGTTCACGGCCGAGGACGTCGCCTGGTCGCTGGAGCGTGCCGGCAAGGAGGAGACCGGCAACCCGATCCAGTTCACCTGGTCGACCATCGGCAACTTCACCGTCAACGGCAATCGCGTCGAGGCCGACGTGCTCCAGTTCGACCCGACCATCTTCAAATGGATGTCCTTCCTCACCGGCTACGTGCTGCCGAAGGCCTATTTCGAGAAGGTCGGCGCGGCCGGCTTCGAGGAGAAGCCGATCGGGACCGGCCCCTATATGGTCGAGCGCTACGAGCGCAACGCCTTCGTCCGGCTGAAGGCCAATCCGAACTACTGGGGCGGCAAGCCCGACTTCGAGAACGTCACCATCAAGTTCGTGACCGATGCCGCGAGCCGCGTGGCCGAGGTCGAGTCCGGCAATTCCGACGTCACGCTCGAAATCCCCTACGAGGAATATGACCGCCTCATCCGCGGCAGCCTCAAGGGCACGGCCGAAACCATCTCCGACATCGCGATGATCTTCATCAACGACGTCGACCCGATGCTGGACAGGAACGTGCGGCTCGCCGCCCATCACGCCATCGACAAGCAGTTGCTGATCGACCGGCTGCTCAACGGCTACGGCGTGCCGCTGAGCACGCTCGAGACGCCCGAATACATCGCCTACGATCCTTCCATCCAGGTCGCCTACGACCCGGATCTGGCGAAGAAGCTGCTCGCCGATTCCGGCTTCTCCACGGACAATCCGGTGAAGTTCACCATCCAGACCACCCGCGGCTTCAAGCCGAAGGACTACGAGATGATCCAGGCGATCGTCGGCATGTGGCGCCGGGTCGGCATCGATGCGACCATCGAGGTCTACGAGATCGCCAAGCACTTCGAGCTGCGCGCCGCCGACCAGCTCGCCCCCGCGGCCTTCTACAACTGGGGCAACGCGGTGGGCGACCCCACCACCTCGACCGGCTTCGCCATGTTCGGCCCGAGCCCGCATTCGGTGTGGGACGGGCAGGATCTGATCGACAAGATCATCCCGCTGTGGGGCGAAGCCGACGAGGCCAAGCGCATCGAGGGCTGGAAGGGCGTATCCCGCTTCGTCGCCGAGGAGGGGCTCGCGATCCCGCTCCTGCAATACGCCCAGCCGATCGTCCATCGCGACGGCCTCGTCGTCACGCCGCACAAGTCCGGCGCGCTGCTGCCGCAGCTCATCCGCCGCGCCTGACGATTGCATCGGCCCCCGGTCCGGCCCACACTGGACCGGGGGTTTCGCCATGCCGTTCATCCGCATCATCGCCGCCCGCCTGTCGACCACGCTGATCACGCTTCTCGGCGTGGCGGTGATCGTCTTCGTCGTCATCCGCGTGGTGCCGGGCAACCCCATCGCCATGATGCTGCCGCCCGGCGCGACGGAGGCCGACATCGAGCGCCTGAAGGCGCTCTACGGCCTCGACAAGTCGATCTTCGAGCAGTTCGTGATCTGGTTCGGCAACGTGCTGCAAGGCGATTTCGGCACGTCGATCTCGACCCGCCAGCCGGTGCTCTCGCTCGTTCTCGGCCGCCTGCCGGCCACGCTGGAACTGTCGCTGATGGCGCTCGTCATCGCCGTCTTCCTCGGCGGCACGCTGGCCGTGGTGGGCGCCCGGCTGCGCGGCACCCGCACGGAAGCCGGCATCGACGTGGCCAACGGCGTCGGCCTGTCCGTGCCCGACTTCCTTTGGGGGCTGCTGCTGATCATCCTGTTCGGCGTGCTGTGGCCGCTGTTCCAGATCTCGGGCCGCGTGTCGCCGCGGCTGGCCCTGCCCTTCGTCACGCAATTCTACCTCTTGGAGAGCATCCTCACCCTGCGCTTCGACCTGACCAGGAACCTGCTCAGCCACATGTTCATGCCGGCGCTGGCGCTGGCGCTGCCGCTGGCGGCGATCATCTCGCAGTTGCTGAAGCAGTCGCTCAAGGAGACGGTGAACCTCGACTATGCCGTGCTCGCCCGCACCAAGGGTTATGCCGAGACCCGCGTGATCCTTTCCGAGGCGCTGCCCAACGCCGTGCTGCCGACGCTGACGCTCGTCGGCGTGCAGTTCACCTTCCTCATGGGCGGCACGGTCATCATCGAGCGGCTGTTCTCCTATGAGGGGCTCGGCAACATGGCCATCGACGCCGTCATCAACCGTGACCTGCCGCTGATACAGGGCATCGTGATCCTGTTCGCGCTCATGTTTACGGTGGTCAACCTCGTGGTCGACATGAGCTACGCGCTGCTCAACCCGAGGCTGCGCCATGCTTGACGGGCGCGGGGCGATCCGCCGCAAGGCCGGCGCGAGGCTGTGGCTGTCGGCCGGCTGGCTGACGCTCGTGGTGCTGGCCGCCCTGCTGGCGCCGTGGATCGCGCCGCACGATCCGCTGGAGCAGGATCTCATGCTCGGCCGCATGCCGCCCTTCTGGATGGCGGGCGCGGAGCCGGGCTATTTCCTCGGCACCGACAGCCTCGGCCGCGACGTGCTCTCGCGCATGCTCCACGGCGGACGGGTCGCGCTGATCGTGGCGCTCGCGGCCGGCACGGCGACATGCCTCATCGGCTCGGCGCTCGGCCTCGTGGCCGGCTTCTATCGCGGCTGGCCGGACCGCATCGTCAGCCGCCTGGTCGACATCTGGATGGCGTTCCCGCCGGTCCTGTTCGCCATCCTGCTGATCGCCGTTCTGGGGACCGGGCTCACCTCGGTCGTCATCGCCATCGTGGTCATCGACTGGACCCGCTTCTGCCGCGTGGTGCGGGCCGAAACGCTGAACCAGTCGCAGATGGACTATGTGCATTCCGCGCGCGTCGCCGGCTTCACGCGCCTGCGCACGCTGGTCGCGGAGATCCTTCCCAACGTGCTGCCGATCGTCGTCGCGCTGCTGACACTGGAGATGGGCATCGCCGTGATCGTCGAGGCGATCCTTTCCTTCGTGAACCTGTCGGTCTCGACCGACGCGCCGACCTGGGGCGGCATGATCGCCGAGGGCCGCCTCGCCATCTATCAGGCATGGTGGGTGCTCGCCTTCCCCCTTGCGGCGCTGTTCCTCACGGTGCTGTCCTTCGCCCAGCTCGGCGAGGGCCTGCGCGACCGTTTCGACCCGGTGCTCAGATGAGCGCCTATCTGGAGATCCGCGACCTCTCGGCCCGGCTGCGCGGCAGCGGGCAGCGGCTCCTGCGTTCCGTCAGCATAGACGTGCCGGTGGGCACCGTGCGCGGGCTGGTGGGCGAGAGCGGGGCCGGCAAGAGCATGATCGGCAAGGCCGTGCTCGGCGTGCTGCCGAAATCGGTCGAGATCGTCGAGGGAGAGATCCTTCTCGACGGGCAGGACCTGCTCAGCGCCTCCCCGTCCACGCGCCGCCGCCTGATCGGCGCGAAAACGGCGCTGATCCCGCAGGATCCGCTGACGGCGCTCAACCCGTCGCGGCGCATAGGCCGGCAAATCACCGACCGGCTGGTCGACATCCTCGGCTGGGACAAGGCGCGCGCGAAGACCCGTGCGCTCGAAAT
Organism: uncultured Mesorhizobium sp.; assembly: GCA_964629765.1. Taxonomy (GTDB): domain Bacteria; phylum Pseudomonadota; class Alphaproteobacteria; order Rhizobiales; family Rhizobiaceae; genus RCIO01. The sequence goes on along the minus strand of CAZVTK010000024.1, from coordinate 1,417 downwards.
GCTTGCCGAGGTCCGCATACCCGAGCCGGAGCGGGTGATGCGGCTCTACCCGCACGAACTGTCGGGCGGCATGCGCCAGCGCGTCCTGATCGCGTCGGCTTTTGCCGCCGAGCCGAAGCTGATCGTCGCCGACGAGCCTACCACGGCGCTCGACGTCACCGTGCAGAAGCAGATCCTGCGCCTGATCTCCGAACTGCGGGTCCGCCACGGCACGGCGCTGCTGTTCGTCACCCACGACCTCGGCGTGGTGGCGAAAATCTGCGACAGCCTGTCCGTGCTCTATGCCGGCAAGGTGGTGGAGGACACGACGGTCGAACAATTCTTCCTGGAGCCGCGCCATTCCTACAGCGCCGCCCTGCTCGCCGCCACGCCGCGCCACACCGATCCGGCGTCCTCGCTCCAGCCGGTGCCGCGCGCCGTGCTCGACGGCGTGTCGGACGAGATCGCGGAGGCCGACCGGACATGGAAAGGGACAGGGAGGCCGCGTGTCTGAAAGCCTGTTCAGGGTCGTGGACCTGCGCATCGACGTGCCGGACATGACGCGCAAGCCGCTGTTCGGTGCCGCGCCCCGGCTCGAAATCCTGAAAGGGGTCAGCTTCGACATCCCGCGCGGCGCCGTGCTCGGCATCGTCGGCGGCTCCGGCTCGGGCAAGACCACGCTCGGCCGCGCGCTGGTGCGCCTGATGGAGCCCACCGGCGGACGCATCCTGTTCGACGGCAGCGACATCGCCCATCTTTCGGACGCAGCGATGCGGCCCGTGCGCCGCCGCATCCAGATGATCTTCCAGGACCCGATGTCGTCGCTCAATCCGCGCCTCACCATCGGCCGCATCGTCGCCTCGCCGCTGGGAGCCAGAGGCGCCGACCCCCGCGTCGCCGAGGCGCTCGATCAGGTCGGCTTGCCGGCGGCGTTTGCGAAACGCTATCCGCACGAATTGTCCGGCGGCCAGCGTCAGCGCGTCGGCATTGCCCGCGCCATCGCCATGCGGCCCGACTTCATCGTCGCCGACGAGATCGTCTCCGGCCTCGACGTGTCGTCGCAGGCGCAGGTGCTCAACCTGCTCGAAAAGCTCGTGAAGGAGCTGGGCCTGACGCTCGCCTTCATCAGCCACGACCTTTCGGTCATCCGCCGCCTGTGCGGCCGCGTGATCGTGATGCAGGCCGGTCTGATCGTCGAGGACGCGCCGACGGCCGAACTCTTCGAGACGCCCCGGCACGCCTATACGCGAGAGCTTCTCGACGCCATTCCCGTGCCCGACCCCTCGATCAGGTGGTAGGCCCGCGCCGGACCTACCGGCATATTCGATTCCGGTCGTTCTCCGCTCAAATCGACGGCGCGGTAGACATGTTCGCCCTTTCGAACTAGAGCAACGTGCATTCAGATGTATCCTGCGGCTTTGAAGTAGTTCTGGCATTC
>CAZVTK010000023.1:0-42925 GCA_964629765.1 uncultured Mesorhizobium sp. | reverse complement strand
GGCGCCGTCGTGTCGACGATCTTCCCGGCGGTGAAGTTGATGGTGCGCGAATAGGCTTCGCCCTCGCCCTCGCGGCGGCCGTTGACCGAGTAGTCGACGCCGTGGTTGCCGAGGATGCGGATGAGCTGCTCCACGTCGGCCAGATGCGGCACATTGTCGAGCGTCAGCGTCTCGTCGGTCAGCAGCGAGGCGATCATCAGCGGCAGGGCCGCGTTCTTGGCGCCGGAAATCGGTATCGTGCCGTTGAGCCCGGCGCCGCCGACGATCCTGATGCGATCCATGTATCCCGCCTTCCCCGGCATCCCCACCGGTCGATTCCTGAATCAGCCCCTGCCGCGCCCGGGGCGGCCTCTCTAGACCATGGGGCCAGTCGGTTCAAGGAAAGCGGCGCGGCAGGGTTACTCGCGCTCGCCGTCCGTTTCCTGCGCCGCACGCGCCGCGCCGATGCCGTCGTCGCGCTCGTCGGCCTGCCCCGCCCTGCGGGCCCGCGCCTGCGCCTTGCGCCGCGCGAGGTTGTCGCGGAGCTGCTGCGACAGCCTCTCGCGCCGGGCTTCGTCCTGATTGGGTTTCGGTCCCTTGGTGCGTGACATATGTGGCGTCGCAAAGGCGGCTACAACAGGGCGGCGCACCGCGCGTCCGCCCGGCCCGAGCTTATGCTGCGACACCAGCTCCCGACAATGCTTGCGCTGCCCGCCGACCTATGGCAGAAGCCGCCGCGAACAACCGGGCTGCCGTAGCTCAGTGGTAGAGCACTCCCTTGGTAAGGGAGAGGTCGAGAGTTCAATCCTCTCTGGCAGCACCATTCTTCCCCGGTGGCCCCCGCGGCAAGGGGGATCGTCCCGAAATGACCAACGTCGCACTCACCGGCCTCGCCCGCGAGCTGGCGCAGCGCGCCGACGAAGGGCGCCCGGTGCGCATCGGCGTCATCGGCACCGGCGAGATGGGCACAGACCTCGTCACACAGGGCATGCTGATGAAGGGCGTCAGCGTGTGCGCGCTGGCGACGCGCCGCCCGCACACGGCCCGCGAGGCGATCCGCATCGCCTATGGCAACGAGGCTATGGCCGCCGAGGCCGACACGCAGGGCAAGGTGACGGCGGCGATCGAGGGCGGCCGGATCGCCATCACCTCCGTCCAGACGATGGTGACCAACCCGCTGATCGACGTGATCGTCGACGCGACCGGCAAGCCGGGCGTCGCCGCCGATTTCGACCTGATGGCGATGGAGCACGGCAAGCATGTCGTGATGATGAATGTCGAAGCCGACGTCACCATCGGGCCGTGGCTCAAGAAGCAGGCCGACCGGCTGGGCGTGATCTATTCCGTCGGCGCAGGCGACGAGCCGTCGTCGTGCATGGAGCTGATCGAGTTCGCCACCGCGCTGGGCTACACCATCGTCTCGGCCGGCAAGGGCAAGAACAACGCCTTCAACCGCGACGCCGTGCCCGACGACTATCGCGCCGAGGCCGAGCGGCGGAACATGAACCCGCGCATGCTGGTCGAGTTCGTCGACGGGTCGAAGACCATGGTCGAGATGTGCGCCATCGCCAACGCCACCGGGCTGGTGCCCGACGTGCCGGGCATGCACGGACCCGACGCCGGCCGCGACCAGCTCGCCAAAGTGTTGATTCCCAAGGAAGACGGCGGGCTGCTCTCGCGAAAAGGCGTGGTCGACTACACGGTCGGCAAGGGCGTGGCGCCGGGCGTGTTCGTGGTGGTGGAGGCGACGCATCCGCGCATCATCGAGCGCATGGACGACCTGCATGTGGGCCACGGACCCTACTACACCTTCCACCGACCCTATCACCTGACCTCGCTGGAGGTGCCGCTGACGGCGGCGCGCATCATGCTTTACGGCAAGGCCGACATGGTGCCCCTGCCCCGGCCGGTGGCCGAGGTCTGCGCGGTGGCCAAGCGCGACCTGAAGGCGGGCGAGACCTTCGACGCCATCGGCGAGACCTGCTACCGCTCGCACACCATGACGGTGGTGGACGCGCGCGCCGCCGGCGCGATCCCCGTCGGCCTGCTCGAAGGCGGCAAGGTGCTGAAACCGGTGAGGAAAGGCGAGCTTTTGACGGCGGTCAACGCCGCGCCGGACGCGACCACGCGGCTCTACGCGCTGAGGAAGCTCCAGGACGGGATGCTGTACGGGGAGGGTTGAATTCTGTCGTCATGACAATTACCCTGTCTTGTATTGAACAGGGCTGTGTCATGAACCTCCAGATCAGGGATCCCAGAGCCCACGACCTAGCCCGCAAGCTTGCCGAGAGGCGCGGAAAATCGATGACAGAGGCGGTCATCGAGGCGCTGGAGGCGGAACTTCAGCGGGAGAAGGACGTGATTCCGTTGGCCGATCGGCTTGCGGCAATCGCTGCCGAACTGAAGTCGAAGTCCCGCGGCCCGGGCCGCGACATGACGAAGGACGAGATTGACGAGATGTGGGGGCACTCCTGATTTTCATCGATACCTCGGTGCTCGTCGCGATCCTCGCAGAGGAGGAGGACGCTCCCGAGTGGAGTGCTCGCGTTGAAGAACCCCACCGGCGCTTCACTTCGGGACTGGTGATCCTGGAGGCGGCCATGCGGCTCAGCACGAAATTACTGGTCGAACCGCACGAAGCCGAAGCAGCCATCACAGCTTTCTTGAGGGAAGCGGAGGTTGAGGTGTTGCCCATCGGAGAAGCCGAAGCGACTGCCGCAATTGATGCGTTCGCCGCCTATGGCAAAGGGCGGGGCCATCCGGCGAAGCTCAACCTCTCAGACTGCATGTCCTACGCCTGCGCACGCACCAAAAACCTGTCCTTGCTCTACAAAGGCAGCGACTTCGCGCAGACGGATCTCGGATAGCGTCCTACTTCCCCAGCTCGACGCTCCTGTAGCGCGCGGCTTCCACCGCCTCCGTCAGCAGCTTCGTCAGCCTCCCCTCGCCCATCAGCACGCCGAGCGCCGCGGCCGTCGTGCCGTTGGGGCTCGTCACCTGCTCGCGCAGCCTGCCAGCGTCCTCGCCGCTCTCGAAGGCGAGCGAGGCCGCGCCATAGACTGTCTGGCGCGCCAGCAGAGTCGCGGCGGCGGAGTCGAGGCCGACGGATCTCGCCGCTTCGGTCAGCGCCTCGATGAAATGGAAGACGTAGGCCGGGCCCGAGCCGGAGACGGCGGTGACGGCGTCCATCAGGCCCTCGTCGGGGACCGCGGCGATCGCGCCGCTGGCCGCCAGCAGCCTGTCGACGAGCGCGGCGGTCGCCGCCGGCACGCCGGGGCCGCTGAACGTCACCATCATGCCCTTGCCGATCGCCGCCGGGGTGTTGGGCATGCAGCGCACCACCGGCGCCGTCTCGCCCAGCACGGCGGCGAGCGCGGCCATCCGCACGCCGGCGGCGATGGAGAGAAAGGTGGCGCCGGCAAAGCCGCGATAGGCCGCGGCGACGTTCAGGATCACCTGCGGCTTGACGGCGAGCACGATCAGCTCGGGCGTCTCGCCGGCCAGCGCCTCCGGCGCGGCGACGGCCCTGATGCCGCGCGCCGCCGCCCGCTCGCGCAGCGCATCCGCGGGCTCCACCACGGCCACGTCGGCCGGCGCGAGGATGCCGGCGTCGAGCCAGCCCGCCAGCATGGCAAAACCCATATTGCCGGCACCTGCGAGGACAACCCTGACGCCCATGACCCGATCCTTCCCGAAAAACCACCGCCTCGATAGGCGAGGCGGACCGGGCCGGCAAGGCGGCGCGGCCGAATCCTTAACCTCGCGTTTACCGCCGGGCTGGCATCACGGGCAACGGTTTACGAATCGTTGACATCTGCCGGCGCGCGCCGGCACGAGCGGGAGAATGGTCCCATGGCTAGCGCCGGCGAGGCTGGAGGCAGGCAACCGCGCGATGCGGCGGTCGATCCGGCCATCGACCTCATCGGGCTCATCGACCTCGTGCTGCGCCGCAAATGGCTGATCCTCGGCACCACCGCCGTGGTCGTCGCCCTGGCGCTGGCGGCGCTGTCGGCGATGGGTCCGCGCTACAAGGCCACCGCGCGCCTGCTGGTCGACCCGCGCGAATTGCGCGTGGTGGAGAACGAGGTGGTCGCCCGCGACCTTGCCGGCGACATGGTACTGGTGGAGAGCCAGGTCGAGATCATCACCTCGGAAGCCGTGCTCGCCCGCGTGGTCGAGCGCGAGAAGCTGACGCAGGACGAGGATTTCCACAAGCCGAAGCCGGGCGAATCCAGCGCGCGCACGCCGGCTGAGATCGCGCTGGAATCGCTGGCGCAGGCAACCAAGGTCACCCGGCCGGAAAACACCTATGTGCTGGAGATCGCGGTGACGGCGAAGCAGCCGGCCAAGGCGGCGCGGCTCGCCAACGCCATCGCCGCCGCCTACACCGAGGACCAGGCTGCGGCCGCCGCCGACAACACGCTCGGCCTGTCCTCCTCCATCTCCGAGCGCCTTGCCGAGCTTCAGGCGCGGCTGCGCGCCGACGAGGAGGCGGTTTCCCGCTACAAGAGCGCCAACAACGTCTCCACCCCCGACGGAAGGCTGCTGCTCGACACGCGCCTGAACGACCTTTCGGCGCGGCTGTCGGTCGCGGTGGGCGAGAGCGCGCAGGCGAAATCGCGCTACGAGGTGATGCAGGCCGCCATGAGCCAGCGCGGCGACGTCAGCTCGGTGCTCTCCGAAGCCGACAACGCGACCATGGTGGCGCTGCGCGGCGCGCTCTCCGAAGCGCAGCGCAACCTCGCCGAGCTTCAGCAGGTGCTGGGGCCGCGGCATCCGCGCGTCGGCGCCGCGCAGGCCGAGCTGGAACGCGCCCGGCGCGCCATCCGCACCGAGAGCGAGCGGCTTGTCGCCGCCACGCGAGACGCCTGGCGCGCCGCGCAGGAGACGGAGCGCTCCCTCGCGGCCAGCATCAAGGAGCTGACCGCCCAGTCGTTCGAGGCCAATGACAGGATGATCCAGCTCCGCGAGCTGGAGCGGCAGGCGCAGGCGAGCCGGCTGGTCTACGAATCCTATCTGGTGCGGGCGCGCGAAACCGCCGAGCTCGGCAATATCGGCCCGCGCACCGCGCGCCTGATCGCCCCGGCGGCGGTGCCCGACCGGGCCGCCTTCCCGCAGCGCAGCGTGCTCGCGGCGGCGGCTCTGGTGCTGGGCCTCGGCCTCGGCCTGTTCGCGGCGATCGTGGCGGAGATGCTGGAGCGGCGGCGCGCCATGCCGGCCGTCAGGACGACGACTGCCCGCACGTCAGGCGCGCCGGCGCTGGCGCCCGAAGCCGTGCCCGGCGCGGGCGCCGAGGACCGGGTGGTGATGACCTTCGCGGTCGCCAGCCCCGCCATCGCGGCCGATGCTGCGCTGGATCTGGCCCGCGGCATGGCGGACGACGGCTGGTCGACCATCCTCGTCGACCTCGACGACACGCGCGCGCCCGGCCTCGCAGAGCTCTCGCGCGGCGAGGTGGCGGTGGCGGCGATCCTCTGGCGCGACCCGCACTCGACCGCGCACCGCGCCGGCGCGGGCGACACGCGCCAAGGCATCGACGCGACGCGCCTGCGCGAAACCTTCGCGCTGCTGGCGGCCACCTACGACCGCGTGGTGGTGAATGGCGGCCTGCTGCACGGCGCGGCGGGCGAGACGGCCGCCTGCGCGGTGTCGCTCGCCGACCACGCCTTGCTGGTCGTGCCGGGACATGAGATGAGCGCGGCCGAGAACGACGCCTACGCGGCGCTCGCCAGCTCGGGCGGCATCGCGGTCAGCGTGCTGTCGCTGGCCGACGAGGGGCTCGCCGCTGCAGCCTGAAATCCTTACGCGCCGTTAACGCGGCGGCTGTAGCGTCAGGCCGAGACCGGGCCGGAACGGGCATGCGGTCCGGCGGAGCGCATGACCGGTTCCAGATTGATCATCGTCCATCCCATGGACCCGCGCGGCATCAAGGTCGGCGGCATCGAGACGCATGTGCGGCAGGTGCTGCGGCACAGGCCGGCCGGCACCGAGGCGCTGCTGATCGGCGTGGACGACCGCGGCGACCTGCCGCTTGGGACCGTGTCGACCGTCGAGTTCGCCGGCCGGCCGCTCTCCTTCCTGCCGGTCGCCTTCTTTCCCGCGGACGAGCAGCAGGAGACCGCGCGCTCCATCCTGCGCTCCAACACCGTGCGCTTCATCGCCGGCTTCCTGCGCCATTTGCCGGCGCTGCGCCGCGAGGCGGGGCGGCTGGTCTCGACTGTGGAGGTGGAGCGCTACGAGATCGCCTGGCTCGCCCGCCTGCTCGGCCGGCCGCTGGTGCTGGTTGTCCACAACGGCGTCGGCGACGCGCAGAAGCAGGACAGCCTGACGCGCCACATCTGGCGCGCGACGCAGGCGAGCGAATGGGCGGCCTACCGCTTCGCCGGCCATGTCTTCACCGTGACCGAGACGCTGCGCGAGCGCGCGCTGAAGCTCGCACCGCACATCGCCGAAAAGGCCGAGGTGCTGACGGTGTCCATCGACACGGAGATTTTTCGCGCGGCGCCGCTCGACATGGCCGGCGACGTGCTGAAGATCGCCTATGCCGGGCGGCTGGAGACGGTGAAGGACCCCGAGCTGATGTTCGCCGTGGTGATCGAGCTGTCGCGGCGCCTGAACGGCAAGGTGGAGTTCCACTATGCCGGCGGGTCGGACCCGGCGCGCTGGCCGAGATTCGCCGCGGTCGAGAGCGTCACCGTGCGGCACGGCTCGCTGCGCACCGAAGACATGGCCGCGATGCTGCGCGGCGTGCATGTCGCGATGCTGACCTCGCATTGGGAAGGCATGCCGTGCTTCATGCTGGAGGCGCTGTCGACGGGCCGCCCCTTCGTCGGGCCGGCGCTGCCGCAATTCGGCAAGGTGCTGCTGTCGCCTCTGCACGGGCGCACCGTGACGCGACGCGACACGGTCGGCGCAAGCGCCGCCGCGTGGGCGGACGCGGTGCTGGCGCTGTGGGCCGAGATCGAGGCGGGACGGGTCGAGCCGTCGACGCTGCACGCGGCCGTGCAGCCCTTCGCGGTGACGCGCCAGCTCGGCCGCCTGTTCCGGGTGCATGCCGCTCTCGCGCGCGCGGACAGCGAGGTCGTCGCGCGGGCGCACCCGGCCTGAAACCTTATGCAGCGCGCACGCGCCGCACCTGCGCCAGCCCGTCGATCACCTCCAGCCGCCCGGCGCGATTGAGCGTGTGGATGCGCGGATGCGGCCACGAGCGCATGCCGAGCACCGGCACGGGTTGCGAGAACTCCACCGCCTCCTCGTCCAGCCTGACGAGATCGGACAGGCCCAACCCGCCGCCATAACCCGACGTGCCGTCCTGCACGGGGCGCACGATGCGCCGGCCGACGCGCGCGAAGGCGCCGCCGGGGCGCGCCGCCGTGCGGTCCACCGCGATGGGGTTGGCGCGGTGCGGCGTCCACGGTCCCTCCAGCCGGTCGGCGTGGAACGCGACCATGATATCGGAGGTGCTGCCGTGGCCGTCGCGCTCGCTGGCGAGCAGCCACAGCCTGCCGCCATGGTCGAGCAAGGTGGCGTCGAACAGCGCACGGCCTTCGACCAGCACCGCATGCGCCGTCCAGCGGTCGGGAAAGCGCTCGGCGCGGTAGAGCGTCAGCGCGCCGGACGCCCCGCCTTCGGGCAGCATCCAGATGTGGCCGTCGCGCGCGAAGACCTGCGGATAGGACAAATGGTGCGGCTCCTCCAGCACCACGCGCGGCGTCGACGGCCGGCCGGCGGCATCGAAATCGGCGACCGAGATCAGCCCCTTGCCGGAAGCGTGCGGGTATTCCTCGACGAAAAGGAAATGCCGGCCCTGGTGGCGGAACGCGAACGGGTCGGCATAGTAGCGCCGGCCGTCGTCCGGCAGGATCGACCAGTCGGGTCCGCCGAGTTGGCCGAGCTCGGCCACGCCCGGCCCGTCATGGAAGCGGTAGCCGACGCGCCAGTGGGCCGGCCAATAGCGCAGGCGGCGGCCGGCCTCGGCGGCGGCGCGCGGCACCGACCGCAGCGCGACCTGCGCAAGCAGCCCGCCCTTTCCGGAAGCCGGCGCAACCACCGGCAGCAGCGGTGCGGGCAATGGCGGCAGTCTTTCCCCGGCAAGAAAGCGTCCGGCGACGGCAACGGCCAGGGTGACGGCGCGCGCCAGCACATCGTCCAGCCCCCGGCCGGCCTGCACGCGCGCGTCGACCATCGGCGCGCCGCGGGCGACAACCTCGCCGCCCAGCAGCACCTCGATATCGGGCAGCCGGCCGCGCAGCAGCGCGGCCGCGGCGGCCGCCGCCGAAGCCTCGCCGTCGAACCGCAGCGTCATCACCTCCGGTCCCTCCGGCCTGTCGCCGGCAAGGTCGATCACCAGCGCCGGCGCGCCCGCTCCGGCAGTATCGACCCCGACCGGAACGGGGCTCCACAACGCATCGGGCCGCCGCGAAAGCCGGGCCTCGATGCCCAGAACCGCCCGCAATGCCGGCGGCCAGTCGTCGCACGCCGCGCCTTCCGCCGTGGCGACGCCGTGGCCGGCCTCGCGCAGGGCGCGCACGATCGCGGACTGCCAGGCGCGCGCCGAAGTGCGGGGGAAGCTCACCAGTATCGTCGCCATGCCGTCGTTCCGTTGCTGTCGAAGGCATCATCGCACGGGCGGCACTAAAACCGGATTAACCCGCCGGAACAAAATTCATATTTGATAATATTTCAAATTTTATCGAATTTTTTTTCACAGGAGGTAAGGTTAATACATTCCTATAGTATGATTCAATCTGAAATACCTGTCATGCTGCAAAGTAATGATATATTCAGCTATGGTATGTAGTCCTCATACGTATTCGCCCGAACGGAACCCGGAAACGGACTCGAAGCCTTGCACCTGGCCTTTCTCCCGAACCACGAGATGGACGGCGACGCCGGCGGCGGGCCGCGCTGGCGCCCTGCCTGCCGGTCGGGCAATCCGTTTCACGAGCGCTCGCTCGTCGAGGCGGCGGCGCAATTTCTCGCGGCGCCCGGAGAAAGGGTGCACCTGCTCGGCGACGAGACTGCGAGCTGGGACTCGCTGCTGCCGCTGAAGCTGCATCTCGACACGCCCTATGGCTCGGTCTGGTCGGTGTGGAGCCATATCCATGCGATGGACACCACGCCCGGCACCATCCACGACCACGCGCCGCTTCTCAACAGCCTGTTCGGCTTCCTGCGCGAGCGGCGCGCCCGGATCCTGCGCTGGTCGACGCTGCCGGCCGACACGTCCTTCTACGACACGCTGATCGACTGGCTCGAAGACAACGGGCTGGACTATTGCGTCACCAAGCGGATCGAGCGGCCGGTCCTGTCCGCCGATGCCGGCGACGCGCGCGCGCGCGTCGAAGCCTCGGTCGGCGGCAAGCGGCAGCGCGAGTTCCGCCGCAGCCGGCGCCGGCTGGAGGAGCGCGGGCCGCTGGTCCTGCGCACCCATGACGGACCGCACGACAGCGCCGCCTGGCTGTCCGACTTCCTCGACATTGAGCGGTCCGGCTGGAAGGGCCGGGCGGGAACCGCGCTGGCCTGCCGGCAGGAGGAGCGCGCATGGTTCGACGCGATGGCGCATCGCGCGGCCGCGCAGGGGCGCGTCCTCGTCTACCGGCTCGACCTTGGCGGCGAAGCCGTCGCCATGTCGGTCAACCTGCGCGCCGGCCGCCGCGTCTGGTGCTTCAAGACGGCCTACCGCGACGACCTCGCGCGCTTCGCGCCGGGCGCGCTGCTCGAATATGAATCGACCTTCGCCGCGATCGACGACCCGACCATCGGCTGGCTCGACGCCTGCACCATGGACGCCGGTGGGCTGATGGGCACGCTGTGGCCCGAGCGGCGGCCGGTCGTCGACATGCTGATCGCCACGCGGCGCGGCTCCAATTCGCTGGTGCGGGCGGCAGCGCTCGGCTGGCGCGGCTATCTCGCGGGCAAGCGGCGCGGCACCGGCCTCGCCGCCCGGCTCAGGAGCGGGGGACAACGAGGCAGACCATGAAGAACCGCGTCTTCGAGAACTTCCAGCCCCATCACGCGGCGCTGTGGGGCAAGCATACGCTGAAGCTCGGCCACTCGCTGGCCGGGCTCGACATGTTCAGCGACGATTCGCTGGCGACGCTGATCGAGACCGTGCCGGCCAGCCACCTCGCCATCACCACCATGGCGGCCACCGGCCACGACAACCGCAACTGGAAATATTGCGACCGGGCGGGCCTGTCCGGTCGCGACGTGCTGGAGGCGGTGCGCCGCGGCCGCATCTGGATCAACATGAGCAGGATCCACGAGGTCGATCCCTATTTCGCCACCCTGCTGGAGCGCATTTACGAGGAACTGGCGGTGCTGGTGCCGGGCTTCGAGAGCTTCAAGCAGCGGCTCGGCCTGCTGATCTCCTCGCCCGACGCGCAGGTCTACTATCACTGCGACGTGCCCGGGCAGGGACTGTGGCAACTGCGCGGACGCAAGCGCATCTGGATCTATCCGAATTCGGAGCCGTTCCTGCGCACCGGGGAGCTGGAGCGCGTCGTGCGCGGCGCGCAGGAGGAGGAGATCACCTACGAGCCGTGGTTCGACGAGCACGCCGCGACCTACGACCTGTCGCCGGGCGAGATGCTGCACTGGCCGCTCAACGGGCCGCACCGGGTGAAGAACTACGACATGGTCAACGTGTCGATCACCACCGAGCACTGGACGCCGGAGCTGCGCCGACACTTCGCGATGAACTACGGCAACGGCATGCTGCGGGCCATGGGCTGGCGCCCGCGCTCGCGCGCCATATCAGGCCCGGCCTTCTGGCCGAAGGCGGCGATGGCGCTGGCCTGGAGCAAGTCCGGCATGCAGAAGAAGACCGGCTTCAAGCGCAGGATGGAGTTCCGCGTCGACCCGGCCGCGCCCAACGGCGTCGCGCCGCTGGAAGCAAATCCGGCCAAGGTCGCCAACGACCCGAAGCTGCGCCGGCTCAGGCCGGCCGCCTGATTTGCCCGGATGCTGGCCATGACGGGGGTGCGAAAACCCCGCCCTGAAGGATGAGGATGATCGAGACGGGCAGGACCAGCATCGTGGTCTTGCCCGAAATGCCGACCGACGCCGTGTTGATCAGCAGCACGAACAGGATCGGCAGGATCGCGGCGCGGCCGCATTCGCGCAGCACCTCCCACAGGAAGGCCGCCAGCGCGCCCCACAGGATCAGCGACAGCGGCAGGCCGTAGAGCAGCACATGGGCGACCCATGCGTTCTCGATGCCCGCCTCGAGCCCGTGGACCCGCACCTGCGTCGTCAGTTCGCCGATGTCGAACCCCATCAGCCATTGCTCGAGGCCGAAGCCGCGGAACAGGTCGAACAGCTCGAAGCGGGCGCTGGCGCTGCCGGAATCGCTCTGGAAGCGGCCGAGGAAGTCGTCGAACGCCCCGGCCTGAAAGGCCGCAAAGACGCCGGCGGCAGCCAGCGGCACGCCGACGGCCGCGATCATGACGACGCCCGGCCTGACGCGGCCGCCGAGCATGAAGCGCAGCACCTGCAAGCCGGCGACGACGCCCGCGACCGCGAAGACGACGGCGAAGGAGGTGCGCCCGCCGATGGCCGGCATGGACGCCATGGCGAGCAGGACCAGCGGCACGCGCAGCCGTTCGGCGAGACCTAGCACGTCGCGCGCGGTCATCAGGATGACGGCGTAGACGCCCACCGCCAGCGCCCCGTCCAGCGGGTGGCCGAACAGCGCCGTGGCACGATAGTCCCAGTCGAGCGTCATGCCCTTGACGCCGAAGGGGAACAGCCGCCAGCCGGTGGCGACCTCGACGATGGCGAGCGCGCAGTTGGCCGCCACCACGACGTGCACGATCCGGGCCAACACGAGCCGCACGCGCGGCGAAGCGTCGGCGAGAAGCAGGGCGATGACGCCGGCCGCCGCGATGGAGTCCACCAGCGACGCGGCGAACAGGTCCGGCTTCAGCCGGAACATGACCACGAAGACGAAGGCCGAGGCGAGGATCAGCGCCACCGCGCCCAGGCGGCGCGCGACGAGGCCGCCGCCATAGCCGATCGGGTCGGGATGGGCGAGGACGGCGACCATCAGCGCCAGGCAGAAGACGTAGAGCGACGGGTGCAGCTTGAAGCCGATGAAGCCGCCAGCCGAGACATAGGGAATGCCGAAGAACTCCAGCGCGTAACCCGACACGCAGAACATCGCCAGCATGCCGGCGACGAGCATCCAGTCGACGAGGCCCCTGCCGCCGGCCGCCCGGCGAACCCCGGCGGGCTGCCAGTCCGGTGACCAGTCCGGTGACCAGTCCGGGGATACCGGCGGCCGGGTGGTGGCGATGATCTGCAAGAGCCGGCTCCGGGGCGCGACGGGGCGGAGAATCGTGAGCGAAGCCTATCGCCCCATGGTTTCCACGCGGTGAACGCAGGCTGCGGCCTAACCGCTTGATAACGATCGGCCGCTATGGTCGCGCCGGAAAGGTGCCGGCATGCGCAAACTCGTAGCGGGCCTGCTCGCCTCGGGCGATGCGAGGCGGTTCGGGCTGGGCCTCGTCTGGTCGACCGTCGGCATGGCCGCGGTACGGCTGACGCCGCTCGTCACCACCGTCATCATCTCGCGCAGCCTCGGCATCGAATCCGTCGGCCAGTTCGCCGTGGTCTACGGCACGCTGGTCTCCGCCGGCATGCTGGCGGCCTCCGGCGTGTCGATCATGGCGGTGCGCAACATCGCCGCGCAGGCCGATGCCGACCCCGCCTTCGCCGGGCGTATCGCCGGGCTGGCAATCCTGCTCGCCGCCGCATGCGGGCTGCTGCTGGCCGGCCTGTTCTTCGCGCTCGCCGGGCCGATCGCGCGCCACGTGCTGTCGCAGCCGGAGCTCGCGCCGCTGCTGGCCCTCGTCGCGCCCGTCATCGTCCTCCACGCGATGGGGCTGGTGACGCAGTCGCTGCTGAGCGGGCTGCAACGCTTCGCGGTCCTCGCCCGGCTCAACATCGCATACGGGCTGGCGCTCATCGTCGCGGTGCCGGCGGGGCTGATCGCCTTCGGGCTCGAGGGGTGCTTCATCGCCATGGGCCTCGTCACGCTCGGCCAGTGCCTCGCCATCGTGCCGGCGCTGCGGCGGGCGCTGGCCGAGCACGGCATCGCGATACGCTTCCGCGGGGCGCTTTCGGAATGGCGGCTGATCACCGGCTTCGCCCTGCCGGCGCTGATCGCCAGCCTGGTGTTCGAGCCGGTCCAGTGGATCTGCGTCGCCATCATCGCCAACGGCGACGGCGGGCTGGCGGCGGTGGGCGTCTACTACATCGCCATGCAGATCGAGACACTGCTGCTGTTCGTGCCCCAGATCGTGGTCCATGTGCTGACGCCCATGCTGTCGGCCGGCTTCGGCGCGGACGACCGCCGCCGCGTCGGCGGCGTGCTCGCCATGGGGGTCGGCACGACGTCGCTGATGGCCGTCGGCTTCGTCGTCTTCATGGCGCTGTTCGGCGGATGGGTGCTGGTGATCTTCCAGCTCGATCCGGCGCTGCACTGGCCGGTCTTCGCCATCGCGGTCGCCAACGCCGCCGTCATGGCCTTCGCGGCGCCGCTGGGCGTGGTGCCCTCGACCTCGGGCTGGACCTGGACCGGGCTGGCGATCACGGCCGGCTGGGCGGCGACGTTCATCTGCGGCGTCGCCCTGCTGCGCGACCAGGGCGCGGAAGGCGCGGTGACGGCGCGGCTTATCGCGTGGTCGGCGCAGACGGCGGTCTATGCGGTCTTCACATGGTGGTTGCTGGCGCGGCGGCGCGACCCGGCGGCACAACCGGCCGAATAGCGAAAGGACGGCAGCGAGGAGGCCCCTACTGCCCTACTGCCCTACTCCGCAGGCAGCGCCACGGCATCGACCGCCTCGGCGGCGCGTTCGGCCAGCAGCATGGCGTAGAGCCGCTCGACGCGGGCGGCGAGGCTGCGATAGTCGCGGTTGGCCTTGACCCAGGCCGGGCCCTGCGCGCCCATTTCCTCCGCCCATTCACGGTCGGCCAGCAGCCGCGCGATCGCCTCGCCGGTCGCCTCGCCGTCGAAGGCGGCGGTCAGGCCGGCGCCACTGCGGCCGATCACCTCGCTCTGGTCGTAGTGGACGCTCGCCACGACCGGCCGGCCCATGGCGAGATATTCGACCAGCTTGGTGGGGGTGGCGACATCCTGCTCCTCGTTCATCTGGAACGGGGAAACGCAGACATCCGCCGCCTTCACATAGCCAAGCGCCTCGGCGAGCGGCAGCATGCCGGTGGAGATGAAGGCGTCGGGCGGGATGCCGAGCGCCGCGAGCTTGCCGTCCAGCGCCTCGCGCTCGTGGTCGGCGAGCACGCCGATGACGAGCAGCACGGCGTCGTGGCCGCGCCGCCGCGCCGACGCCAGCGCGCCCAGCGCCACGTCGAAGGGCTCGCCGAAATGCAGCGAGCAGACATAGGCGATGACCCGCCGCCCAGTGAGACGCGGATCGCGCGACGGCTCGATGAGATCGGGGTTGAAGCGCTCGGTGGTGACGCCCATTTCGACCGGCGTCATCAGGCGGCCGGGCACGCCCTTGTCCTCCAGCCGCTCGCGCATGCGGCGCGACTGGACGACCACATGGTCGGCAAAGCGCAGGAAGCGGTAGAAGACCAGCTTGCCCGCGCCCGCATGCAGCAGGTTGGCGAGACGCCCGAGCGGGCCGATCGGCCGGAACGGCTTCGTCGCCAGCAGCCAGCGCGCCTCCATCACCGGGTAGCTCATCCAGTAGACGAAGGGCTTGCCGGCCCAGCGCGCGGCGAGCATGAAGGGGATGCCCCAGAAGGTGTAGTCGCGCACCTGCACCAGGTCGTAGTCGCCGCGCGCGGCGCGCCACACCAGCCGCCAGCGCTTCAGCCCGTTGGAGACGCGGTTGCCGATGCGCGCCAACGCGCCGCCCTCGCGGCGGGCGGGCAGGATGAAGCGCTCCGCGCCGCGGTCGTCGACGGCAGCCGGCCCGGCGTCGGTGCGCCGCAGGCTCCAGTCGATCCGCAGGCCGCGGCCGACGAGATGGCGCGAGAACAGCTCCGTCAGGTCGACGCGGAAGGCCGGATAGTCGTCGGGCGCCACGAACAGCATGCGGCAGCCGGCGATGCCGCCGCGAAGGGCGTGCTCGCGGCGCGCCTGTTCGTCGTCGTTCGTCGATGTCATGCGCCTGCCTCGGCGGCGTCGCGGCGGCGCCATGTCTTCACCAGCCGGTTGACCAGCGTGTTGCGGCGCAGCGCCGAGCGCGCCTGCGCGCGAAGGCGCATGGACGCGATCGCCGCCCGCCCCGCCGCGCTGAACGCGGCCCAGTGATCGCGCAACGCGATGTCGGCGTCCTTCCAGCTATCCTTGTAGAGCTCCTGCCCGACGCCGAAATCGTAAGTTCCGCAGCCGGCGGCGGCGCTCGCCTCGATGTGGCGGTAGAGCAGCACCTGGCCGGGGCTGTGCGGCTGCGTCTCGTCATGGGCGTAGGTGAGGATTTGCAGGAGGGCCCTGCCGCGATGGACGCCAGCGCCGATCACCGCGCGCGGCGCCCCGTCGAGCGACAGGTCGTGCATGGCCAGCAGCGGCTCGGGGAGCCCTTCGGAGCGGCGGACCAGCTCACGCAGGAACGCCATCGCGCCCGGCTCAGCAAACGGGTTCGCCAGCCCCTGCGCGGCCAGCCTCAGCGCCTTCTCGCGCTCGAAGAAATCGAGGTCGGCGAGCGCCGCCGCGAGATCGCGGGCGCGGCCGTGCTCCAAGGCGCCCATCTCGCGCAAGCGCCGCTCCTTCTGGTTGGCGCGGCGGCGGCGGGCGCCGCCGCCGGTGCGCGCCAGCACCGCGTCCATGCCGCCGGCCAGCGAGACCGAATAGCCGGAGACGGCGGACGGCAGCGATTCCAACGCCCGCAGAGGCTGCGGCACGCCGCCTATGTCCGCGGGAAGCCGCCGCAGCATCACGGCGTCGGCGTCGAGCGCCTGACCGAGACAGGCGGCGAGGTCGAGCGGCGGCAGGGCGCCGGCATAGGTCGCGCCCTCGGCGCTCCAGACGCCGCCATTATATCCCGAATGGGTGCCGCCGAGGCATTCGGCAATGGTCACCGGGCCGGAACGGCGCAGGCCGAGCGGCAGCACGAAGGCAGGCACGCCGGCAAGCTGGCCGTAGAGGATCGCCGGGCGGACGGCGCTCGCGCGCCCGGCTGTTGCGATCCACGCATCGACCCAGTCGTAGCGCTGGAAGTGCGTGCCGATGCCCGTCGCTTCCAGATGGCGCCATTCGGCTTCGACATCGGCAGGGTTCGCGAAGACCTGGACGGCGAGCCTGCCGGCGGTGGCGAAGCGTGGTCCTTCGCGCTTGGCGATTGCGGTCATCAAGGCATCTGTCCCCGGCAAGGTTGCAGCCACCATGCGGCACAACCCTTAAGGAACGGCCCACAGGAAATGTTCGAATTTTACGCAATCCCGCTTTTGGCCGCCGACGCCGGCCGGGCGTTAACCAATCATTTGCCATGCCTGTTTAGGGTCGATTAACGAACGCGGACGCTTTCGGCACCCGCACGGCATGGCAACAGGATCATGGTCGCGGACAAAGTGAGCGCCGAGAGGGGAGAAGACCGCGCGCTGCTGTCGATGGCGAACTGGGCGCGCGAGTCGGCGCAGGAGCAGCGCCCCGATCTCATGGCGGCGCTGGCCCGCCGCGCCGCGCCGGCGCCGATACAAACGCAAGCGCCCGAGCCGGGTCCGCTGATGCGCGGCCTCGCCGACATCAGACCCGGCCCGCAAGCCCCCGTGCAAATCCCGGGGGGCG
This sequence comes from uncultured Mesorhizobium sp., assembly GCA_964629765.1. Taxonomy (GTDB): domain Bacteria; phylum Pseudomonadota; class Alphaproteobacteria; order Rhizobiales; family Rhizobiaceae; genus RCIO01. The sequence goes on along the minus strand of CAZVTK010000023.1, from coordinate 26,187 downwards.
ACGCCGGCGCGCCGACGCTGTTCGACCTCCTGAAAGACCGCCGCGCCCCGGCTGCCGCGACGCCTCCGCCCGTTTCCCTTCCCACCGCACGGGCCATTGCCAGGCCGCCGCGCCCGGCAACGCCCGGCGGCACGCGCCTGGCATGGCTTGCCGTGCCGCTGCTGATGGCGGCCGGCGCGGGCGCGGGCTATTTCGCCGGCGGCGCGCCCCAATACAGCGCCAGGGCCGAGCTGATCCTCAAGGCCGAAACGGTGCGCACGGCCGCGGGTGGACAACCCGCGCCGGCGGAACGCGCGACGGTGACCCCCGCCGCGGTCGAGCAGAGCATGGCGCGGCTCGACTCGCCCGAGGTTCTCGGCCGCGTGGTCGACGCGCTGTCGCTGGCGGCGAACCCCGCCTTCGGCGGCAGCCGCGAGGCAGCCATGAGCGAGATCGCCCGGCGCCTGTCCGCGTCGCCGCAATCGCTGACCGCCGGCTACACGGTGAGCGCCCGCGCCGACGGCGCAACCCTTTCCGGCGACATTGCCAACGCCGCTGCCGACGCGCTGGTGGCGACCCACGACCCGGCAGCAGGCGCGCCGCCGCCGACCCGGCTCGAAGTGGCGTTCCGCGCCATGCCGGGCGTCGCGGGGCCGGAACAGTCGCCCTTCATCCCCGCCGCGATCGGCGGCGCGCTCGGCGCACTTGCCGGCCTTTTCGCCGCATGGTTCGCACGCCGGCGCAGCGGCACGCCCGCAGCGCCCAGCGCGATGCCGTTTGCGCGGGACCGTCGTCCGACGGCCCCGCGCCCGTCCCCGGCACGGCAACCTGTGCCGGACGCGCAGACGCCCGTGCGATCCGCGCCGGGCGCGAGCGCGCCGAGGATTTCGCTCGATGCCCTGCGTGGCCAGCGCGCCGGCGCCGTGACATCCCCCGCGCCCGAACCCCGGCGCATGGTCGCGGCCGAGACGCCGGCCGCGCCGCCCGCCACAGCAAACCCGGAGCCGACAATGTACGCCGCGCCGCAGCCCTATCCGCCCTATCCGCAGCCGGCGCCCCAACCGGCGCCCCAGCCAGCCTATCCCTACTGGCCGCAGCAGGCGGCGGCGCCGTACCCCCTGCCCGCACCTCTCGTAATGGCGCCGGCCGGCTATGCGCAGCCCATGGTCGCGCAGCCGATGCCGCCCGCCCCGTCATGGTATCCGCATCCCGCGACGATGGCGCCGCCGCCGCCCACCTACTACCCCGCGCCGATGCCGCTGGCGGTGATGGTCGTGCAGCCCTACCCGCAGCCCGCGCCCGCGCAGCCCGCCGCCCCGGTTGCGGCAACCGCGGACAGCGACACCCAATCGGCGATCGAGGCCGTACGCGCGCAGTTGCGCGCCTTCGCCGGTTCGCTCGACGCGCTGAAGGCCGCGCGCTCGGCCTGACGCAAAAATGCCTGCCCGTGACGCCGTCGCGATTGTCTCGCGGCGCGATCGGCAATACAGCGTGGGGCTGTATACAGCGGAGGCAGGCATGGCAGACATCATCGACGGCAAGGCGGTCGCAGCGGACGTAACCGCGAAGGTCAGGGACGCGACGGAAGCGCTGAAGCGCGAGGCGGGCGTCACGCCGGGCCTTGCGGTCATCATCGTGGGCGAGGATCCGGCCAGCCAGGTCTATGTCGCCAGCAAGAGCCGCACCGCGAAGGAATGCGGCTTCCACTCCGTGCAGCACACGCTGGCGGCCGACACGAGCGAGGCCGACCTGCTGACGCTCATCGCCCGGCTCAACGCCGACAAGGCGATCCACGGCATCCTCGTGCAGTTGCCGCTGCCGAAACATATCGACGAGGGCGCGGTCATCCAGGCCGTCAGCCCGGACAAGGACGTCGACGGCTTTAATTTCGTCAATGTCGGCAAGCTCGGCACCGGCGAGACGGGAACCGCCTTCGTGCCCTGCACGCCGGCCGGCTCGATGCTGCTGATCGAGCGGGCGCGCGGGCGCGACCTGTCGGGCCTCACCGCGGTGGTGGTCGGGCGGTCCAACATCGTCGGCAAGCCGATGGCCAACCTGCTGCTGGCGGCCAACGCCACCGTCACCATCGCCCATTCGCGCACCAAGGATCTCCCGGCCGTGTGCCGCGCCGCCGACATACTGGTGGCCGCCGTCGGCCGGCCGCAGATGATCAAGGGCGACTGGGTCAAGCCGGGTGCCACCGTCATCGATGTCGGCATCAACCGCATCGCCGCGCCGGACAAGGGCGAGGGCAAGACGCGCATCGTCGGCGACGTGGACCTCGCCGGAGCATCAACTGTCGCGGGCGCGATCACGCCGGTTCCGGGCGGCGTCGGGCCGATGACCATCGCCATGCTGATGGCGGCGACGGTGGCGTCGGCCTACAGGGCGGCAGGAAAGCCGGCGCCGAGGTTCTGACCAGAGCACCGGCAGCGATCATATTGTCGACCCCCACTCCGTCACGCTTCAGATGTCGCGAGCAGGCCCTCGCCTTCCCGCGCCGCCCGCCACCCGCTAGAACCGGCCCATGTCCGACATCGCTCCGCCCGGCCGGCATTTTGCTTTCCTGCTGGTCGAGAAATTCTCGATGTTCTCGCTGGCGGCGGCCATCGACACCGTGCGCGCGGCCAACCGCGCGCTCGGCCGCGACCATTATTCATGGACGACCGTGTCGGTCGACGGCGAGGCAGTGGTCGCCTCCAACGGCCTGCCGATCAGGACCAGCTACGCCGTCGCCGACCTGCCGCCGGCCGACATCCTGTTCGCCTGCGTCGGGCTGGCGACGGAATTCGCCGGCAAGTCGCGCGTGCTCTCGGCGCTGCGCGGCAGCGGCCGGCGCGGCAACGCGCTGGGCGCGCTGTCGGCCGGCTCCTACCTGCTGGCCGAGGCCGGCCAGCTCGACGGCTACCGCTGCACCATTCACTGGGAGAACCGCGCCGGCTTCCGGGAACGGTTTCCCGACATCGAATGCACCGGCTCGGTCTACGAGATCGACCGCAAGCGCTACACCTGCGCCGGCGGCACCACCTCCATCGACCTGATGCTGGAGATCGTGCGGGCCGATTTCGGCGCCGGCATCGCCAACGAGGTGGCCAACCAGTTCCAGCACGAGCGCATCCGCCAGTCGGGCGAGCGCCAGCGCGTCGGTCCCGAGCGCGACCTCGCCGGCAAGTCGGAGAAGCTGCGCCGGATCGTGGAGATGATGGCGGACAGGCTGGACGAGCCGCTGTCGGCCGGGCAGATCGCCCGGGCCGCCGGCCTGTCGGTGCGGCAGGTGGAGCGGCTGTTCCTGCGCCATCTCGCCGTCACGCCCGGGCGCTACTACATGCGGCTGCGGCTGGAGCGGGCGCGCGAGCTGCTGCGCCAGACCAACATGCCGATCCTCGACATCGCCGTCGCCACCGGCTTCACGTCGCATTCCTATTTCGCGCAGAGCTACCGGCTGCTGTTCGGCCGCCCGCCGAGCGAGGAGCGGCGCACCACATACTGAGCGGGCCACCGTGCAGGAACCAGATTCCGGCGGCGCCGAAACAGCAGCAATTCATGCTATTTTATCCGCCATCCGGGGAATTCCATGCTTTTTCGTCGCCTGAAGACCGGCGTAGAAAGGATGAAATTTCCGACGGGAGTTCCCCATGATCAGAGCAGCGCTTGCCCTTTCCATCGCCGCCTTCGCCGCGCCCGCCCTCGCAGCCGACCCGCTGGTCAGCGCCGAATGGCTGAAGTCCAATGCGGACAAGGTCGTCATCCTCGACATCCGCGACAAGGTCGCCGAGACCGACCTCGGCACCACGCCCTACATCGCCGGCGCGGTCGTCGCGCCCTATGCCTCGGCAGGCTGGCGCGTCGCGGTGGACGGGGTTCCCGCCCAGATCCCGCCGACCGACCAGATCGCCAAGCTGATCGGCGACCTCGGCATCGACAATGACGACCACGTCGTCATCGTGCCGTGGGGCACGGATTCCTCCGAGTTCGGCGGCGCGACCCGCGTCTACTGGACCTTCAAATATCTCGGCCATGACGAGGTCTCGATCCTCGACGGCGGCTGGCGCCAGTACGACGCCGCCGGCGGCGCCCGCGTCGAGAAGCCCGCGACAGTGCAGCCGGCGACCTTCACCGCTTCGGTCCGCGAGGACCTGCGCGCCACCACCGCCGACGTGGAGGCCGCGCTGGCGGCCGGCACCAAGCTGGTCGACGGCCGCCCGGCCGAGCAGTACGAGGGCAAGTCGAAGAGCCCGGTCGTCGCCCGCCTCGGCACCCTGCCCGGCGCGGTCAACATCGCCCACAGCAATTTCTACTCGAAGGACTACGCGCTGTTCGTGAAGCCGGAGACGGTGGACGGGCTGACGCAGGCCGTCGGCCTGTCGCAGGGCGAGAAGAACATCACCTTCTGCAACACCGGGCACTGGGCCTCGATCGCCTGGTTCGCGCTGTCGGAAGTGCAGGGCAACAAGAACACCGGCATGTATGACGGCTCGATGGCGGAATGGACCGCCAATCCCGACCGCCCGGTCGAGCTGCGCTCCGGCTCGTAAGCCACCCGCAAACCGCGCCCGGTTGCGCCGGGCGCTCCATCCTTCCAGAATGCGCCCAGAATGCGCGATGTCCGGCCCGGCCGGACATCGTCGCATCGACGGGCCGCTTCGACAGACAGGCAATTTCGACAGACGGGCATCATGACCGACATCCCCATCGACAGGCCGAAATTCCTGCCGCCCGTTTCCGCCGACCGCTGGCCGACGCTCGTGGCAGGCGGCTTCCTCATCCTCGGCTTCCTCGCCATCGGCTCGCTGGTCAGCGTCAAGCAGGCGGCGCTGTTCCTCGTCGGCGGGCTGCTGGGCGCCGCGCTCTATCACGGCTCGTTCGGCTTCACCGGCGGCTGGCGCCGCTTCGCGGTGGAAGGGCGGGCGCGCGCCATCCGCGCGCAACTGCTGATGGTGGGCGTCGCGGCGGTCGGCATCATGCCGCTGCTGGCGGCCGGCAGCCTCGGCGGCCAGCCGCTGGTCGGCGCGATGGGCCCGGTCGGCCTCTCCGTCCTCATCGGCGCCGCCCTGTTCGGCTTCGGCATGCAGCTTGGCGGCGGCTGCGGCTCGGGCACGCTGTTCACCGTCGGCGGCGGCTCGTCGCGCATGCTGGTGACGCTGGTCTTCTTCATCGTCGGCGCGGTGATCGGCACCGCCCACCTGCCCTTCTGGCTGACCCTGCCCAATATCGGCATCGTCGACATCGGCCGGGAGCTCGGCCTCGTGAACGGCCTGCTGGCGACGCTCGCCGCGCTGGGCGCCGTGGCGCTGGTGGTGACGCTGATCGAGCGGCGCATCCACGGCAACGTCGAGCGCGAGCCGGCCCCGGCGCGGCCGGGCTGGTCGTGGCTGCTCGCCGGGCCGTGGCCGCTGGTCGGCGCCGGCCTCCTGATGGCGCTGCTCAACATCGCCACCGTCCTGCTCGCCGGCCATCCGTGGTCGATCACCTACGGCTTCGGCCTGTGGGGCGCCAAGGTCGCCGCGGCGATCGGCATCCCGGTCGCGAGCTGGGAGTTCTGGACCTGGCCGGCGCAGGCCAGGGCGCTCAATTCCAGCGTGCTCGCCGACGTCACCTCGGTCATGGATTTCGGCATCATCCTCGGCGCGGCGCTGGCGGCGAGCCTTGCCGGCAAGTTCGCGCCCAAGGCCGCCATCCCGCTCGGCTCGCTGCTCGCGGCCGTCGCCGGCGGCCTCCTGATGGGCTACGGCGCGCGGCTCTCCTTCGGCTGCAACATCGGTGCGCTATTCTCCGGCATCGCGTCGGGCAGCCTGCATGGCTGGCTATGGTTCGGCTCGGCCTTCGTCGGCTCTCTCGCCGGCATATGGGCACGGCCGCTGTTCGGCCTCGACGGGTTCGCGAAGACATGAGCACCACGCGCAACACGCTGCTGTTCGGCGCAGCGCTCGGCATCGCCACCGCGGCCATCGCGGTCGACCACTACACCCATCCGGTGCCGCCGGCCGTCGCCGGCGCGGAAGCCGGTGGCGCGCCGTGCGCCGCCGGTGCCCCTTGCGCGGCGGGCGCTCCCTGCGCCGCGGGTGCGCCGGAAAAAGCTCCGCCTCCCCCCGCACCGCTGGCGCCACCGCCTCCACCGCCTGCCCAACCCCCGGCCGAACCGGCAAAGGCGCCGCCACCCCCTCCCCCCGCCCCGCTGCCGGCGGACGGGCAAAGGCCCTGAGCGCGGTGGACGCGGAAGCGGTCCAGCGCGCGCGGCAGGAGATCGCCTTTTGCGAGGCGCTGCTCGCCAAGGGCGGGCAGTCGGTGCTGACCGAGACGTTCCGCGACCATCCGCAGCCGCAGATCTGGGAGCACTATCCGCCCGGCGACGTGTTCGACCCGGCCTCGGGCGCGCAATGGTTCTATCACTGCCACCCGCCGCAGGAAGGCACTGCCGGGCAGATCCCGGTCGAGCAAGTCCCAGTCGAGCATGGGCATTTCCACTGCTTCCTGCGCCCGCAGGGCAAGGACGGGCCGGTGCACCATCTCGTCGCCATCGGCGTCGACGCGCACGGGCGGCCGACGCGGCTGTTCACGGTCAACCAGTGGGTGGTCGGCGACGACTGGCTCGACGCCGAAGGCACGGTCGGACTGCTCGCCCGCTTCGACATGCAGATGCCGCGCCCGTCCTATCTCGTGAACCGCTGGCTGACGGCGATGATCGTCGCCCATGAGGACGAGATCGCGGCGCTGGTGCGGGCGCGCGATGCGTGCATCGCCGCCCATGCCGCGCCCGAAGGAACGGTTGCGCGCGAGGACCGCGCGCTCGAAGTCACGTCGGAGCTGGCGCTGCCGGCCGCGCGGCAGCCATAGGGCGCGGCCCGCCCCGGCCTTGCCGCGGGCGGACGCGGCCAGTCTCGCGGCAATTGAACCTTTCCCGCAACCCGCTGTTAATTCTATCCTTTCACCGGAACTCAACGCCGCCTGCCTATGATGGCCCCATCAGAAAAAAGACAGGCAGGGGTCAATATGTTCGCGAAATTCCTGGCGGGCGCCGCGCTCGCGTTCGGCGTCGTCCTCGGTTCGGCCGGCGCGTCGGCGGCGGCATCCGTGGTCGCCCGCGTCGACATCTCGACGCAGACCATGACCGTCACGCAGAACGGCTCGGTGAAATATCGCTGGCGCGTTTCGACGGCGCGGTCCGGCAAGGTCACGCCGACGGGAAGCTGGTCGGCGAAGTGGCTGTCCAGGAACCACCGGTCCAGCCGCTACAACGGCGCGGCGATGCCCTACGCCATCTTCTACAGCGGCAATTTCGCCGTCCACGGCACGAATCAGGTGTCGCGGCTCGGGCGTCCGGCCTCGGCCGGCTGCGTGCGCCTCGACACCGGCAACGCCGCCAAGCTCTACGCGCTGACCCAGCAGGTGGGGCTCAAAAACGTGCGCATCGTCGTCCATCACTGAGCTCGGGCACTGAGCCCGGGCCCATTTCGTGATCGCCGCCGCCTCGCGCGGCGGCGATTTCTTTTTGCCAAGGCCGGCGCAATCGCCTAGAGCATGGCGCAATTGGATTGCGTCGTTCCGCCGGCCGTATCGCGGATACGGGCGGCGGTGGCGTATGTGGGCCGAAGGATCCCGCATGCGTCCCCTGCCGCCACCGCGCCGTGACGGCGGGCGGCATTGCGGACGGGCAATCGTCGGGCTGCGGGGTTTTCGATCCGGATGGCAAGTGCATCAGAACGCGGCACCGTCGCGCGAGACAGCGAAGCCGCGCCGGACGGATCCGCGGCGAACTCGCTGAGCGGATTCGGATTCGGATTCGAGCGCCTCGGCGTCTTCGTGCTGCGCTGGCCGCGCACCTTCCTGCTGATCCTGCTCGCGGCGATGGCGCTGTGCATCGCCTCCATCCCCTGGGTCCGGTTCGACGGCAACGTGCTCAACGTGCTCGCCAACGAGGGCGAGGCGTTCAGCAGCTACCGCCATGTGCAGCGCGATTTCCGCGACTTTTCCGGCGACCTCGGCGTCATCGTCCAGGCCGACGACCTGTTCACGCCCGAAGGGCTGGAGAAGCTGCGCAACCTGCACCTCGACCTGACGCTGATCGACGACGTGGTCGGCGTGTTCTCGCCCTTCTCCGCGAGCCGGCTCGATCCGGCGACCGGGCAGCTCACCGACGACATTCCCGAGGTCATCGAGCCCGGCACCGACGTGAAGGCGCTGCTGCGCGAGATCGGCACCGACAGCCCGCTGGTCTCGCAACTGACGCGCCTCGACGCCAATGCCGCGCTGATCTCGCTGGAGACGCCCTATGGCGAGCGCGTGGGCGAGCAGCGCAACGACACCGCCGTGCGCGCCCTCATCCGCGAGATCCGCGCGACCGCCGATCCGGGCCTCACCGTCGACTTCGTCGGCTATCCGCTGATGCGCGCCGACGCGGTCGACGCGCTGATCGCCGACCAGGCCAAGCTGACCACGATCAGCGTCGCCGTCGTGCTGACGCTGGCCGTCATCATCTTCCGCTCGCTGCTTCCGGCCATCGTCTGCTCGCTGCCGGCGCTGGCCACGCTGATCTGGGTGTTCGGCATCCACGGGCTGACCGGCACGCCGGTCAACTACCTGTCGGCGGCGCTGCCCACCATCGCGATGGTCGTGGCGCTGGTCGACACGGTGATGGTCTATTACGGCTGGGTGGCGAAACGGCGCGACGGGCAGAGCACGGTCGAGGCGATCAGGAGCTCGATCCTGCGCGTCGGTCCGGCCAATTCCATGAACATGGTGACCAGCGCGATCTCGTTCGGCTCCTTCGCGATGGGCGGCAATTCCTCGATGATCATGCTCGCCGTGCTCGGCGTGTCGGCGGTGATGATCGCCTTCATCACGGTGCTGCTGATCCTGCCGCTGACGCTCTATTTCCTCGGCGACCGGCTCAACGTGCAGGGCAAGGCGTCGCAGCACACATGGGGCGGACCGGCCATCGCCCGGATCTCCATCGCGCGGCGCTGGCCGATCACGGGGCTGGCGGTCGCCGCCACGCTGTTCTTCTCCAGCGGCCACTTCATGATCCAGGAGCAGCACGCGGTCACCGCGCAGATGCCGAGCGGTTCGGAGGCCGCGCGCGGCGAGAAGCTCGCCTCCTCGATCTTCGGCGGCATCGCGCCGGTCTACATGGTCGTGCCGGTGCCGGCGGGCAAGGACTGGTCCGACCCCGAGGCGCTGGACGTGCTGGCGCAGGCCGAGGGCGCCTTCGCCGCGGAGGTGGGGGCCGACCGCGTGCTGTCGCTCATCCGGCTCCGCCAGGCCGGCATGGACCGGGCGGCGATGGAGGAAGCGCTGGCGCAGGCGCCCGACAACCTCGCCGGCCGCTTCCTGTCGCGCGACCGGCGCTTCTATCTCATCACCAGCACCGTGCCCTACGGCATGAACCCGCCCGAGGCCCTGAAGGTCGCCGAAAAGACGGTCGAATCGCTGGAGGCGAGCGGCGTCCACGGCGTCGAGGTGACCGGCTACCCGATTCTGGCCTCCGTCGAGATCCCGAAGCTGATCGAATCGCTGCGGCAGAGCTTCGTCTGGGCGATCGTCATCGCCATCGCCTTCGTCGCGGTCGCGTCGCGCGCGCCGCTGGTGGCGCTCGCCAGCCTGCTGCCAAACCTCGTGCCGCTGCTGTTCGTCGAGTGGCTGCTGTGGATGCTCGGCATCTACATGGACGTGTCGCACATCATCGCGCTCACCATCGCCTTCGGCATCACGGTCGACAACTCCATCCATTTCATCAACGCCTTCCTCGCCGACCTCAAATCCGGCATGCCGGACAAGGAGGCAATGCGCTCGTCGGTGGAGGAGGTCGCGCCGGCCATGTCATCGGCGACGGTCATGTTCATCGCAGGATCGGTGGGAACCCTGTTCAGCGACTTGCCTTCCGTCGTGAATCTGGGTTTCCTCATCATCACGACGTTGGGGCTGGCACTTTTATGCAATTTGTTCATGCTGCCCGCCATGATCCTGACACTTAGGCGCATTACCGGGCGCTCTTCCTGAGCCAGGGGACAGCAACAAGAATGACAATGCCCAGACTCTGCATCGCGGCAGCCGCCTTCGTCACGTTCGCCGCGGCGAGCGCGATGGCGCAAGAGACCGTGCAGGCATCCGCCACGCTGGCCACCGCCAGCGGCAAGGATTTTCTTGCCGCGCTGGCCGGCAACTGGCGCGGCAGCGGGGATGCGCAGGCGACGCCGCGCACCGCGCCGACCCGCATCTCGTGCCGCCTGTCGGCAGTCTACGACCCGGCGCGCGCGGTCCTGACCAATTCGGGCCGCTGCGGCACGACGAAGGGCTCGCAGGACGTGAACGGCACGCTCTCCGCCGCGGGCGACACGCTGAAAGGCGCGTTCGTCTCGGGTTTCGACAGCGACAAGCTCCAGAACCAGCGCATGCAGTTGCGCCCCGACGCTCTGGTGGTCGAGGCCGAGATGGCCAATGACGGCGGCGGCAAGGTGCACAAGCTGCGCACCGTGCTGACCAAGCCGAAGAACGGCGCCTTCGTCGTGCAGAACCAGTTCTACGACTGGGACAAGGCCGTCTGGATCATCGGCGGCGAGATCGCGTTCAGGAAGCAGTAGAGCGGAATCGGGCGCTCAGCGCGACCTGATCCACTCCGCCAGCCGGCTTGCCGCCATCCCGACATGGTCGAGGCGGCGGTGGAAACACAGGCGGAACCAGCCCTCCCCGCCCGCGCCGAAGGCCGGGCCGGGCGCGAGTCCGACGCCGGCCTTGTCGATGATGTCGAAGCAGGCGGCCAGCGAATCGGTCACGCCGTCCACCGAGAAATACTGGTAGAACGCGCCCTGCGGCGCCTGCGCGCTGGCGCGGCCTGTCGCGGTCAGCGCCGACGACACGATGTCGCGCGCCGTGCGGGCGCGCTCGACCTGCCCGCGCAGAAAATCCTCGCCCTGCTCCAGCGCCGCCACCGCGCCGCGCTGCATGAAGGGCGCGACGCCCGACGTCGAATACTGGATCAGATTCTCCAGCACCTGCCCGAGCGAGGGATGGGCGCCGATCCAGCCGACGCGCCAGCCGGTCATCGCCCAGTTCTTCGAGAAGGTGTTGACGAAGAGGACGCGGTCCTGCGGATCCATCACGTCGAGGAAGGAGGGCGCGCGCGGGCCGTCATAGTAGAAACGCGCATAGGTCTCGTCGGCGACGATCCACAGGCCGCGGCTGCGCGCCAGCTCCAGCAGCGCGCGCAATTCGTCCGTACTCGCGGTCCATCCGGTCGGGTTGGCAGGGGAGTTGACGAAGATGACGCGGGCGCGCGGCGTGATCGCGTCGGCGACGCGGTCGAGGTCGAGCGACCAGCCGTTGGCGCCGGGCGTCAGCGGCACGGGCACCGGCCGCGCCCCGGCGACGCCGGTGGCGCCGGCGATGTTGGGCCATGCCGGCTCCAGATAGACCAGCTCGCCGCCGGTCCCGACCGTCGCCTGCAGCGCGACCACGATGGCGTGCATGCCGCTGCCGGTGACGAAGAACTCGTCCGGCGCGAAGGCGCGGCCGTAGAGGCGGGCATGATAGTCGGCCAGCGCCCGCCGCAATTCGGGAATGCCGCGCTGGCGCGTGTAGAAGGTTTCGCCGGCCGCAAGGGCGGCCGACGCGGCATCGGCGATGAAGGCCGGGGTGGGCAGGTCGCCCTCGCCCGCCCAGAGCGGGATCACGCCCTCCTTCGACCAGCCGTAATTGGCAACGGCGACGATGCCGCTCTCGGGGGCTTGCCGCGCTTCTTCGCGCAGTCGGTCGATCAGGGACATGGGCTCCAGGGACATGGGCTCCGCTCATGCGGCGCTCGCCTGCGCCGCCTTCCGTTTTTCGTCGCGCCCAACTAGCGCGCGATGCGGGGCACAGGCAAAGGCCGCGCGTTGGTCCACGCGCGGCCTCCTGAAGGCACGCTGTCAGCGCCTGGCGAGCAGGTCGCGGATCTCGGTCAGCAGTTGCACGTCGGCCGGCGGCGCGGCCGGCGCGGCGGGCGCCGCCTCCTTTTCCTTCTCCAGCCGGCGGCGCATGTTGTTCACGCCCTTCACCATCAGGAAGATGATCCAGGCCAGGATCAGGAAGTTGATCACCACGGTGAGGAAGTTGCCGTAGGCGAAGACGGCGCCCTGCTCGCGCGCGGCTTCCAGCGTGGTCGCCGTCACGCTCGACGACAGCGGCAGGAAATAGTTGGAGAAGTCGAACCCGCCGAAGATCGCGCCCACGATCGGCATGATGATATCGTTGACGAGCGAATTGACGATGAGGCCGAAGGCGCCGCCGATGATCACGCCGACGGCGAGATCCATGACGTTGCCCTTGGCGATAAATTCCTGGAATTCCTTCAGCACGGGTTCCCTCCTGCTTGCTGACGCGCCGGCCGGCGCGCGGTCCACCACAACGCAGACGAGCATAGCAAATCCTTCGGCGCGCATAAGCCCCGGCGCGCAGAAAGCGGAGACGACGACGGGCCGCGGCCGCCGGAAACCTATCGCGGCGTCAGGTGCGGTCGGGGGCGGGCTTGTCCGAAAGCTCGCGGGCGATGCCGATGAAGCTGCGGAAGAAGCGCTCCATGTAGCCCAGCCCGCGCTCGAACTCCGCGTCGCTCGGCAGGCCGGCCACTGCGGGAGCAGCCGTTTCCAGCTCGGCCAGCCGCTTCTCAAGCGCCGCGAGACGCTGCTCGAGCGACGGATCGGCGGCCGATTCGGAACCCGCGGCCGCGTGGCAGGCAAGCTGCCCGGCGGAAACCACGCAATAGTCCATCCGGCCGGTCTCGGTGTCCATGCGCACGAAGCCGTCGCCGGACGGCTCCATGCGGTAGCGCGGCTCGTCGGCGAAGGCGGCGGACGGCACCAGAAGGATCGCGGCAATCAACAGGGGGCGCATGGTCTGTCTCCCAAAGCTCCATCGTCATCGCACTTTGCGCCGGAATTGCGGTTGAAAACCGATGGGCGGCATCGACCGGGCTTTCGCGGCGGGGCCGCGCCTTCTATAGCCGGCCCATGGACGATGTAATCTACAAGATTTGCCCGCGCGCCCTGTGGCGTGAGGCCGAGGCGAGGGGCCGCTTCGACGGCGCGCCGGTGGACCATGCCGACGGCTACATCCATTTTTCCACCGCGACGCAGGCAGCGGAAACTGCGGCGAAGCATTTTTCCGGTCAGGACGATTTGCTGCTGGTGGCGGTGGATGCCGGCGCGCTGGGTCCGGCGCTGAAATGGGAGGTCTCGCGCGGCGGCGCGCTGTTCCCGCATCTCTATGCGCCGCTGGCGCTTTCGGCCGTGCTGTGGGCAAGGCCCATGCCGCTCGGGGCGGACGGCGTCCATCGCCTGCCGCTGGACTGACCCAGTGATCGGCCCAGTGATCGGCCCAGTGATCAGCCCCCTCGCCCGCGCCGCGAGCGCGGCCCTCCTCACCCTCGACCCGGAGACGGCGCATGGCCTGTCGATCAGGGCGCTGGCAAGCGGGTTCGGGCCGTCCTCCGGGCTGCGGCCGGACCCGCGGCTCGCGGTCGAGGCGGCCGGCCTGCGCTTTCCCAATCCGCTCGGCATGGCCGCCGGCTACGACAAGAACGGCGAGGTGCCGGACGCGCTGCTGGCGCTCGGCTTCGGCTTCGCCGAGGTCGGCACCGTGACGCCGCTGCCACAATCCGGCAATCCGCGCCCGCGCATCTTCCGCCTGCGGGCGAGCCGCGCCGTCGTCAACCGGCTCGGCTTCAACAATGAAGGCCACGACGCCATGGCCGCGCGGCTCGCCCGGCGGGCGGGGCGCGGCGGCATCGTCGGCATCAATATCGGGGCCAACAAGGACAGCACTGAGCGCATCGGCGACTATGTGCTGGGCGTGCGGCGCTTCGCGCCGCTGGCGTCCTACCTGACGGTCAACATCTCCTCGCCCAACACGCCGGGCCTGCGCAACCTCCAGAGCCGCGCCGCGCTGGCCGAGCTGCTGGCACGGGTACGCGCGGCGCGCGACGAGACCGGCGCCCGGCCGCCGATCTTCCTCAAGATCGCGCCCGACCTCGCCGAGGAGGAGCTGGCCGAGATCGCGCAGGAGGTCAGCGCCGCCGCGATCGAGGGCGTCATCGTGTCCAACACCACCCTATCGCGCGCGGGCCTGTCGAGGGCGGACGCAAGCGGGCCGGCGGCGCAGGAGGCCGGCGGGCTGTCCGGCCGGCCGCTCTTTGCGCGCTCCACCGCCGTGCTGGCGCGCATGCGCCGGCTCGCTGGGCCGCGGCTGGTGCTGATCGGCGCCGGCGGGGTCGCCAGCGCGGCGGACGCGGCCGCGAAGATCGAGGCCGGCGCCGACCTCGTGCAGCTCTACACCGGCATGATATATGCCGGGCCGGGCCTGCCGGCCGAGATCGTGCGCGGCCTGTCGCGCATCGCCGAGGAACGCGGCCTCACCTCGATCTCGGCGCTGCGCGACAGCGCCACCGACGAATGGGCGACGCGCCCGATCAACTGAAGGTCCGCACCGCCTTGCGCCGCATGATCAGCCACAGGCCGACGCCGCGCATGAGCAGGAACAGGTGCAGCGCGGCCCACAGGCCGTTATTGCCCCACGCCGCGCCCATCGAGAACAGCGCCGCCACGTAGACGGCGAAGGAGACGAGCATCGCGTTGCGCAGCTCGCGCGACCACGTCGTGCCCATGAACACGCCGTCCATCTGGAAGGCCAGCACGCCCGACAGCGCCGTCAGCGCCGCCCAGGGCAGGTAGCGCGTCGCCTCGGCGCGCACCTCCTGCGAGGTGGTGATGAGGCCGATCAGCGCCTCGCCGGACACCAGAAGGGCGAGCGCCGCGACGCCCGACAGCGCAAAGCCCCACAGCGCCGTCAGCTTCACCGTGCGGTCGAAGGCGGCGCGGTGGCGGGCGCCGACCGCGCGGCCGGCGAGCTGCTCGGCCGCCGCCGCGAAGCCGTCGAGGAAATAGCCGGCGAGCAGGAAGAAGTTCATCAGCACCGCATTGGCCGCCAGCGTGACCGTGCCGAGCTGCGCGCCCTGCCGGGTGAGCAGCGCGAAGGCGGCGGCCAGAACGAAGGTGCGGATCATGATGTCGCGGTTGACCGCGAGCAGCGCGCGGAAGGCCGGCCAGTCGGCGATCTCGGCGAGCGGCAGCCGCCGCGCCCGCGCGAAGCGGGGCAGCACGATCGCAGCGCCGAGCACCGCTCCCAGCAGCTCGCCCAGCGCCGTGCCCCAGGCGACGCCGGCCACACCCCAGCCCCACACCAGGCCGAACAGGATGGAGAGGACGACGTTGCCGCCATTGACCGCGAGCTGGAGCGCCAGTCCCGTGCCGGCCTCACCGCGCCCGAGCACATAGCCCAGCAGCGCGTAGTTGATGAAGGTCACGGGCGCGGCGAGGATGCGGATGCCGACATAGGTTGCCATCGCCGCCGCGACGGACGGCTCCGCGGCGGCGAACCATTGCGTGGCCGCGACGATCAGCGGTCCGGCAAGCGCCAGCACGGCGCCGAGCGCCAGGGCGATCCAGACGGCGCGCCAGAAGGTGGCGCGCTCCGCCGCCTCGTCGCCGCGCCCGAACGCCTGCGCGACGAAGCCCGTGGTGCCGTTGCGCAGGAAGCCGAAGCCGGCGAAGACGAAATCGAAGGCCATCGCGCCGATGGCGAGGCCGCCCAGCAGCGCGGAATCGCCGAGCTGCCCGACGACGGCCGTGTCCGTCAGCCCGAGCAGCGGCGTCGTCAGGAAGGCGAGCGTCATCGGCACCGCGATGGACAGCACCATGCGGTTGGTGACGTCGAAGGCGCGCGTGGCTTGTGGTCGGGCTTCCCCTCGGGCTGGCGGTTCGGCTGGCGCGTTCATGGGCCCGCGGTATCCAGCGCAATCCCCGCCAGTCAATGGGAACGCGTGCTGCCAGCGGCAAATTGGTCAGCGAAATCAGGCGCCGGTCACTCGCCTATGCGGGAGCGATCGGCAGGGAAAGCGTCACCGCCAGGCCGCCTTGCGCGGCGCGCGAACAGGATCGTGCCGTTGTTGAGCCTGACGATCTCGGCGGCGGTGTCTGTGACCGCAACGCCCAGCATGGCCCGCGCCATGTCCACGCGGCCGCGAGGCAGGCGCAGTCTCAGGACGGTCCAGGATCGTCATGCGACCCGGCGCGCAGCCTCGTTCAGCTCGGCGACGATCGGCGCATCCCTGTCGCTCGGGACCGGCCTGCCGAAGAGGTAGCCCTGAATCTCGGCGCACCCTTCCTCCCGCACGCGGGCGAGCTGTTCCCGGGTTTCGACGCCCTCGGCGACCGTGGTGACGCCGAGGCGCTTGCCGAGGACGGCAACCGCCTTGACCACGGCCGCGCTTTCCTCCCGATGGACGGCCTCCTTGACGAACGAACCGTCGATCTTGATCTTGTCGAAGGGGAAGAGGCGCAGATGGGACAGGGAGGAATAGCCGGTCCCGAAATCATCGAGCGCGACCCGGACGCCCATATCGCGCAGCCTGCGCAGGTCAGCAATGCCGGCCGTCTCCGCGCCGACGATCGCGGTTTCCGTCACTTCGATCTCCAGCCGGTCGGGCGAGAGGCCGGAACCGACCAGCGCCGACAGCACGGCCGGGACGATCGTGCCCTTGCCGAGCTGGGCGGCCGAGATGTTGACGGCGACCCGCGTGCCGTCATCGCGCCCGGCCGCATCCCCGCAAGCCTCGTTCAGCACGAACTCCCCGAGCCGGTCGATCAGGCTGCTTTGCTCGGCGATCGGCACGAACTCGCCCGGCGAAATCCAGCCCTGTTGCGGAAGATGCCAACGCACCAGAGCCTCGCGCGCCGTGACCTTGCCGGTCTCGATGTCAACGATGGGCTGATAAAAGACGAACAGGCCATTCCCGGTTTCGAGGGCATCGCGCAGCTTCGATTCGAGCCGCACGCGCTCCTGGACGCTGGTTTCCATAGCCGGCGAGAAGACCCTCGCCTGTCCCTTTCCGGCCGCCTTGGCGGCGTAGAGGGCCAGATCGGCGCGGGCCAGCAGAGCATCGGCGTCCACGCCGTGCGCAGGAGCGAACGCGATGCCGATGGAAGCCCCGATCTGGATGTTGCGGTCGTAGCCGAGATTGTAGGGCGCGCTCAGAGCCTTGATGATCTCGCGGGCGAGCGGGACCGTGGCTTCGGCATTGTTGTGGGGGACCAGCACCACGAATTCGTCGCCGCCGAGGCGGCCGACGGTAATCGCGGGAGCGGTGCAGGTCTCGCGCAGCCGGGCGGCAACCTGGCCGAGCAGCGCGTCACCGACACGATGCCCGCGCGTATCATTGACGAGCTTGAAGCCGTCGAGGTCGATATAGAGCAGCCCGACGCAGTCGCCCGGCATGGCAAGGGCCCTTGCCAGTTCCTCGCGGAAGGTGACGCGATTGGGCAGACCGGTCAGCGTGTCGTAATGGGCGAGCTGGCGGATGCGGTTTTCGGCCTCGACCTCCTTGGTGACGAGCGCCCAGGACAGCATCGGGCCGATATAGCTGCCGTCCTCGCCCATCACGGCCGAAACCTTGAGGTCCAGCACTTCCGGCCCGAGATTGATGCGGGCGTTGTGAGGCAGGTTCTTCGGATCGGCCAGGATGCGGCGCTGATGCTGCGGGTCGCGGTGGAACACGTCGATGCAGGTGCCGACCAGGTTGTCGGCCTTGATCGGCAACAGGTGCTCGATCTTGCGAATGAGCTCCTTCGACGTGTCGTTGGCATAGTTGATCTTGAGCTTGTCCGGCTCGACGGTCATCACGGCCATCGGCATGTCGTCGATCATATGCAGCAGCCGGGCCTGCTCCTCGTGCTTGCGGCGGGCTTCGGTCTGCGCGTTCACCATGCGGGTGAAGTCCCGGCTTTGCAGGATGACCACGATCACGACGCCCGTAGCGACGAACATGAAGTTGACGGCCATCGCCAGCAGCGTCGGCACGCCCGAGGTCGCGAAGAAGGCGAGGAAGGTTACGCCGACGACGGCGGCCAGGATCAGCGCCGCCGAGCGCAGATGGATCAGGCACAGCATCGAGCCGAACATGGAGACCGTGAGGAAGAAGCCGATATGGGCCTTCTGGGACAGATCGCCATAAGGATAGAGGCCGAGGCCCCAGGCGCAGAACGCGACGCCGAGCATCGCGGCAATCTTGTTGGTGCGCCGGAGCTCGCGGACCGCCTGCGCATCCGTGACCGTGACATTCCTCATCCGCCACCACAGGACGAGCCGCAGGACACATGCCGCGCTCAGCGCGAGGGACACATACACCGTGAGCCAGGCGGGGGCGCTGGTGAAGAAGGTCGCCGCCAGCACCCAAGCATTGGCGACGAGAATGAGATAGAGCAGCGGAATAAGGCGGGAAAGCGCGGCAAGCTGCGCTCGCAGGAGTTCGGGATTGTCGGCCGGAACCGACATGAAATTCCGTATCTTATGCACCATCCGCCCCATGGATAAGCCCCTCGCCCGCATGGTCGTCCCGCTTTGCGACGGCGATCGTCCGCAATGTTCGTCCTCGTCGATCGCGTCGCGGAAAGATGTGAGGAGTCAGGGGCCGAGGGGCCGGATCGCTGCGTCCATCGACGGCGGATAGGCGCGGGAAGGCTTCAATCTCCCGAGATATTTCAGAAAACGGCTCAACTGCTCGTGCTCCGCAAGAGTGCCACGGCTACGGATCGGGTTTCGCAAACGCACCGATTGCGTTTGCGCGCCGTGTCATGCGGCAGGCCACGACGATCATGTCGCGGGTCTCGACAGCGGGGATTACTGAACGAGACGTGGTTCGGTCTCTTCAGGAGGAAGCTTGCGGTACGCCCCCGCATTCCTTTCCTGACCCCTGGTGATCGGGGAGTTGGAAAACCGAATGGATACGGTCCCGTGGACCTTTAGTTCGGGAGAACCTGGACATACGTCCACGGCTCCCCGACCACAGGTCGAGGAATCTGGCGTCCTTTCGGCGGACACCTTGCCCACCCATTCGGGGTTTCCACGCCCCGGGTCCGTGCGTTCGAACCCAAATCCGAATTACGCCATGGGAATTAATAATTTGATCCCGGGCTGGTTCCATGACGACCGCCGGGTGGGGGCGGAAAGACGGCGGTACAGGGCCTTGCCGCGTAGTTCCCAAAGCTTGTTACGCCGCATAAAATAGCCGCGGATGGTGTTACGGGCTCGGACAGTTTTGCGAAAACTCTATGAGGAGCGACGTGGGATACGCCCATGAGATGGCCGGCCGAATGCCGGCCTCGATGCCGTTGCCGGATGAATTCCTGGCCTTGTTCGGCTGGATGGAGACGAACGGTTTCTTCATGCGGAGCGCAGCCTATCCCGGCGATCTTCTGGGCCTGCTCGGCACCGAGGCGCAGGTGCAGGCGGGTCACGTCACTGCGATCCTGTTTCGCGTGTCGACAGCCGGGCAGGCGCGCGAATACGGGCAGGACTGGTTCGGCGAGGTGGTCCCGAACATCGAGGAGCGTCTGGTGCCGTTCGCCCGGACCGGGGGCGACGGCTCCCATGTCGCCTTCTGGCTGGACGACGACGGCGGCAGGCAGATCGTACATCTGGGCTCCGAGGGGCTCGTGTGCCTCCTCGGCCGGACCCCGCTCGATTTCCTGAAACTTCTGGCGATCGGGTATTACGAGGTCAGCGGGGACTGTCTCGACGCGCCCGGCGAGCCGCCGGCCAACGACGCCCTCAATGCGGCCTATCGGACCTGGCTGATCGAGAGCTATGGCGCCACGATCCCCGCCACGGCCTCCGGGATACTGGGTGCGATCCCGGACGTTCTCGCCGAAACGTCGGATGATCCGTTCCGGCGCTGGGTGCGCAAGACTCAGGCGGAGCGGGATGGCGAAACCTGACCGTCGTCGCAATTTTCCTGGTGCCGGGATTTTAGCGCCGGAGCACCGGCTTCTTGCCGCCATCTTTCCGGCTATGCTTATCCTGCGGGAGCAATCTTGGCGGGGTGTCCGAATGAACAGGCGGCATCTACTTGGGCATGCAGCCGTCGCCGCTGTATCGCTCTCGGTGGGGCGGCGCGCCGCGGCCGAGGCTCGGCCCGGCCCAATCGACGCGCTCACCGAATGCATCGACCATCACCGTAAGTACCGCGCCTGTTTCGCCACCAAGTTCCGCACGGGCTATTGCGATTTCTCCGGCTTCGACGGGCAGCGGACGTCGCCGGAGAAGTTGATCAGGATGCTGGACGTCAGCGCTGCGCGCCTGGACCAGCTATCGCACCGCCGTCCGACCGCGGCTCTGCTCTATCACGTCCGCGACGACGCCTTGATGGACGTTTTCCTTCTGGATCGGACCGGTCCGGTCGCGTGGGAGCGCACGCATGGCGATGTCGCCCCCTTGCTGGACGGCCTGCGGACCGGCCTGCAAGTCGATGTGCGGGCCGCCACGCGCGGTGCCACGCCCATGGTGCGCAAGAAGCAGGACCCGGATGCCGCGCCGGCGCCTGCCATCGGCATCCAGGCGGTGTCCGATCACCTCCTGCCCGGCTCGGTCGGCCGCGCCATCGTGTCGGGGAGATACGAGCGCCTGCTCGTCTTGCCGTCAGGCGCGGTTGGACAGGCTCCGCTGCCCGCTTTGTCGCTGCCCGATGGCCGCAGCCTTGTCGATCAGGCGGGCGTTGTTCTGCTCGCCGATCCGGAAGCGCTGTTCCTCAGCGAAGACGGCTTCCCGGACCTGTCGCTGGCGGTCGAGGCACTGACGTTCGACACCCGCGCCGCCTTCTCCGGCGTCAAGCTGTTCGTCGGCAATCCGTCCTTCGGCAAGGTCGACGGCTGGAACCTGCCTCCGCTGCCCGGGGCGGAAGCCGAGATACGCAGCGTGGCAAGCGAACTGATCTCCGGTGACGTGCTGATCGGAAAGGCGGCCACACGGAAGGCGATCCTCTCGACGCTGGGCCAGATGCAGGAAAAGGGAGGCATCGCCTACTTCGCCACGCATGGCGTTTCCGATGCCGTCAATCCGATGGACGGGAGCTTCCTCGCCGTCGCCGGAGGCGTGTTGCGCGGCCAGCAGATCCGCAAGCTGCGCATGGTCTACAAGCATCCGCTCGTGGTGATGAGCGCCTGTCAGTCGGGCCTCGGCAAGACCTTTGGCGGGGGAGGATACGGGCTTGCGCGCGCATGGTATGCGGCCGGTGCCGGGCAAGTGGTCGGCTCCCTGTGGAACGTCAGCGACGAGGGCACCAACTACCTGATGACGCGCTTTGCACGCGCGCTTGCCGGCCGGGAGACGGTCGAAGCCGCCCTGCGACTGGCGATGCAGCAGACCCGCGACAACTTCTCGTCCGATCCGGCCATCTGGGCAAGTTTCGTCAGCTTCGGGAATCCGGGAGCCTGAGGAAAAGCAAGCCGCGCCCTGGCTCCGGGAGCGCCTGGCGCCGCAGCCGGATCACGATCCGGCCTTGCGTATATTTGATCGCATTCGAGACGAGGTTCGAGACAACGCGCATCAGCGGATAGGCTGCCACCTCGGCATCGGGCGCGGCAAGAACGAGACGCAGCTTCAGACCCTTGGCGGCCGCTTCCGCGACGAACATATCGGCTATGCCGCGCAGGACCTCATCGATCCCAGGCTCGGCCGAGGCGCTCATGCCGCGCAGTGTCCCGCCGGCGCCGGCCCGGCCGCCGCCCATCGCGGGAGAGGCGGATCCGTCCGCCTGCGCATTGTCGGCCAGCCGCTCGGCCACCAGCCTCTCCATGTAGCCGAGCGCCGACTCGATCTGCCCCGCATCCGTTGCCTTGTCGGCCCCGGTGCCGAACATCTGCCGAAGCGAGAGCCTGAGCGCATGCATCGGCTGACGCTGATCGTGGACGGTGTCCTTGACGCTTTCCTCGCGTCGCCGGGCGAGCGTCGTCGCATGGGCGTAGCTTTCCCCGAGCAAGGCAAGCCGTTGGCTCAGCGCGAGATTGCGCCGCATGAATGAGGCTCGCAAACCATGCGAACACGTAGAACCGGACCTCGCGGAACCGCGTTCGCGCGGCGACGAGACCCGCGATCGCGCGCTTCCGCGCCGCAGGCGACGATGCCCGCCTGTCGACGTTCCTCGCCTCGTGGACCGGCCATGCGTCATGGGCCGACACGCACAGCCTGATGGCAAGCCTCGCCGTCTGTGTACACGGACGGCACGGGAGGACGCGCTCGTGAGCCGGCGCCCCGCCATATACGTCGTCGCACCGCGACACGCTGATCCGCGCAGGGATGGAAAATGTCGACTTGCACTTCCACGATCTGCGCGGAACGGCCGCCACGAAGTTCTATCTGGCCAGGCTGGAACTGCGCTCCATCGCGGAGATTCTCGGCTGGGAAGAAGACTAGGTCGAGCGCATCATCCGGCGCTACGTCGGCCGCAAGGCTGCAACCCTGGATGTCATCCGGCGCATGCGCGAGGCCAAAGCGCGAACGGATTCTGCAAAACCTGCTGTAAAACCGTCCGAAAACGACTAGCGCCAGAACGGCAAAAAGCCAACAAAATCAAGCTGGAGCGGGTAGCGGGAATCGAACCCGCGCGTTCAGCTTGGGAAGCTGACAGGCTACCATTACATCATACCCGCACAGGGCGACTACATCGGCGAGGCGGCCCGCCGCTGTCAAGGGGCTGGCGTCCACGCCGGCCCTTCCCGCCCCTTTCCCTTCCCGTCCCTTTCCCGGCCCGCCCGAGCGCGCGAGCAGGCTGGGCAGGCACACGGGCGATCGTCCCGGCTCGCCGTTAGGAAATTGGAAAGGTTAAGAAATTTACTGTGTTTGACGTACCGCCGCGCCATGATACCTGTCTTTTATCGGGACATGCGGTGAGGGGTCTTTGAGGAGGCCCACAATGGGAACCGAAACAGAATTCGTCCGGATGGGGATCCAGACGAACGCGGCGCTCGACGTCGCCACGCTCAGGACGAAGGTCGCGCGCCGGCTGGCGCTCGGCTTGCGGTCGCGGGTCGACCGCTACGGATTGAAGCGCGACCTCTCGGTCGCGATCGAGAACCCGCGGGCGAAGATTCCGGTCTCGGTGAGAGCGGCCCGCGACGCCGATCTCGACCGCCTGCTCACGCCGGCCGGCGACGCCGACCAGCACGAGCGGCAGGAGCTCAATGCGCGCCGCAGCTTCGCGCAGAAGGTGGGCGGCGGCGCCTTCGTCGCCATCGACGAGCGCAACGGCGCGCCGTGCTACGTGCAATGGCTCCTCGGCCCGCAGCAGAACGCCGTGATCGGCGAGATCGGCGGCTTCCCGCTGCTGGCGCAGGGCGAGGCGCTGCTCGAGGACGCCTATACGCCGCCGTCGCATCGCGGCCTCGGCATCATGTCCGCCGCCATGGCGCTGATCGCCGAACAGGGAGCGGCGCTCGGCGCGGACAAGGTGATCACCTTCGTCGGCGTGGAGAACATCGCCTCGCTCAAGGGCTGCAAGCGCGCCGGCTTCTACCCCTATCTGGAGCACGTCCAGCGCAACTGGCTGTTCGGCACGTTCAGCACGGACCGCTTCGACGAACTCCCCCACGGCGACCCGCGCCGCGACTGGGCGTTCTGACCGCCCGGGAAGAGGGGCCTCTCACGGCCCCTCCCCGCATCAAATCGTCAAGGTCAAGACCGCAGAGGCCGGTGCACTTCACCGCGCAGCAGCCGTTTGCGGGCATGACCTACCAAAGTGGGACCTCCCCAAAATGGGACCTCCCACGACAGGCATGGAAGGATGAAGATGTATGAGCATCGAGCTCGCAAACGACACCACGGCGCGCGGCGCCGCATCGCCCGGCCGGTTGCTGTCGCGCAAGGCCGCAAACCTGCGCGCCCGCCTCGCCCGGGGGCTGGTGGCCGATTCGGTCCAGATCGGCTTCAGGCGTCAGGCGATCAGGCCGCAGGAGGTGCCGGCCGCGCCCTTCCCCATCAGCGTGCGCGCGATGACGGACGAGGACGTGGCGGCGCTGCTGCCCGCCGATACAAGCGGCATGAGCCGCGAGGACGAGGCCGAGATCGCCATGCGCCGCGAGCTGGTGCGCCACCTGCCCGGCTGCGGCCATGTGGTGGTCGACGACACGACCGGCAAGGTCTGCCTGCTCCAGTGGTTCGCCGGCCACGCGCACAATGACGGCATCGCCAGGCTGGAGGGCCTGCCGCCGCTGGAGCCGCACCAGGTGCTCGCCGAGGGCCTCTTCGTGCCGCGCGACTATCGCGGCCAGCGCATCGCCACCGCCGCGGCGATGCTGCTTCTGGCACAGGCGACCCGGCCGGACGTGGACGAGATCGTCACCTTCATCGGCGAGACCAACACGCCGTCTGTCCGCGCCGCGCTGCGCGCCGGCTTCTCGCCCTACATGATGCATGTGCGCCGGCACTACCTGTTCGGGCTGTTCGAGCGCGACAGGTTCTCCGCGCTTCCCGCCGACCACCCGCTGCTCGCAGCGAAATCCTGAGCCGGGCCGCGCGCCGGCTTGACGGCGAGCCGCGCCCGACGCATCAGTCGGGCGTTCTCGCTGCGCCGGTGCCATCTTGGAAAGCCTGAAGTCCCTCGTCGAATCGCGCCGCTTCGAGGCCGCGATCACCGCCCTCATCGTCGTCAACGCCATCACGCTCGGCCTGGAAACGTCCGACTGGGCGATGAGCCGGTTCGGCCCCCTGCTCCACTGGATCGACGGCGCCATCCTCGCCGTGTTCGTGGCCGAGCTGCTGGCGCGCATCGTCGTCTATCGCGACCGCTTCTTCCACGATCCGTGGCGCATCTTCGACCTTGCCGTGGTCGCCTTCGCGTTGGTGCCGGCGACCGGCAACCTGTCGGTGCTGCGCGCGCTGCGCATCCTGCGTGTGCTCAGGCTCATCAGCATCGTGCCGTCGCTCAGGCGCGTGGTGACGGGCTTCATCACCGCCCTGCCCGGCATGGGCTCGATCATCCTCCTGATGGCGCTGGTGTTCTACGTGTTCGGCGTGATGGCGACGAAGCTCTACGGCGAGACGTTCCCGGAGCAGTTCGGCGGGCTGCACCTGTCGATCTACACGCTGTTCCAGGTGATGACGCTGGAGGGCTGGTCGGACGGCGTGGTGCGGCCGATCATGGAGATCCACCCCTATGCGTGGGCGTTCTTCATTCCGTTCATCGTCGCCACCGCCTTCACGGTGCTCAACCTCTTCACCGGCGTGATCGTCGCGGCGATGGAGGCCGAGCACGAGGCCGCCGCTTCCGCCGAGCGCGAGGAATTGCGCGACGACCAGGACGCGCTGATGGCCGAGATCAGGGCGCTGCGCGCCGAGGTGCGGGAGCTCGCCAGCCGCCGCTGAGCCCTATGGCGCGCGAAAATGCTTCGACAGCTTCAGGCCCTGCGCCTGATAGTTGGAGGCAAGATCCGCGCCGTACAGCCGGTCGGGCCGCGACAGCATGTGCTCGTAGACGAGGCGGCCGACCGTCTGGCCGTGCTCCAGGATGAACGGCACCTCGTGGCTGCGCACCTCCAGCACGGCGCGGCTGCCCGTTCCGCCGGCGGCCGAATGGCCGAAGCCGGGATCGAAGAAGCCCGCATAGTGCACGCGGAACTCGCCCACCAGCGGGTCGAAGGGCGTCATCTCGGCGGCGTAGAGCGGCGGCACATGCACTGCCTCGCGGCCGACGAGGATGTAGAACTCGTCGGGGTCGAGGATGAGCTCCTTGGCGCCGCGCACATGGATCGGCTCCCAGAAGTCGAGCACGTCGTGCCGGGCCTTGAGGTCGACGTCGACCAGCCCGGTATGGTGCTTGGCGCGGTAGCCGACCAGCCCGTTGCCGTCGCCTTCGAGGTCGATGGAGAGCGCGATGCCGCCGCCCGAGATGCCGGGGCGGGACGATGCCACCAGCGTCTGCAAGGCATGCAGTTCGGCCAGCCCGGCCTCCGACAGCAGCGCGTTGCCGGTCCTGAAGCGGATCTGCGACAGGCGCGAGCCGGTGCGCGCCACGATCGGGAAGGTGCGCGGGCTGACCTCCATGTAGAGCGGCCCGCGATAGCCCGCCGGGATCTTGTCGAACTCGCTGCCGCGGTCGGTCATGACGCGGGTGAAGATGTCGAGCCGGCCGGTCGAGCTCTTGGGATTGGCCGAGGCCGAGATGTCGGGATGCAGCGCCAGCTCCTCCAGCAGCGGCACGACGTAGACGCAGCCCGTCTCCAGCACCGCGCCGGCGGTCAGGTCGATCTCGTGCAGCTTCAGCCGCGCCAGCTTGTCGGCGACGGTGAAGCTCTCGCCCGGCAGGAAGGAGGCGCGCACGCGATAGGCCGTCGCGCCGAGCCGCAGGTCGAGGCT
>CAZVTK010000022.1:0-43238 GCA_964629765.1 uncultured Mesorhizobium sp. | reverse complement strand
AGTGGCCTACTTTTGCGCCGCCCAATGGCCGACTTTTGCGCCGCCGTTGACACATCATGCGTTTCGCCGACGCCCATCTCGCCTTTCCCGAAATCCTGCTCGCGATCCTCGTCGTGGCGGTGCTCGGCGGCAGCCTGCTCAACATCGTGGTCATCCTCGGCGTGTCGAGCTGGATGGTCTATGCGCGGGTCGTCTACGGCCTGACGCGGTCGATCAAGGAGCGCCCCTATATCGAGGCTGCCCGGTCGCAGGGAATACGCGATTTCGCCATCGTCTACCGGCACATCTTCCCGCATCTGGTGCCCGTGATCACCGTGGTGTCGACGCTTCAGGTGGCGCAGATGATCCTGACGGAAACGGCGCTGAGCTTTCTCGGCCTCGGGCTTCCGCCCCCCACGCCGAGCTGGGGCAACATCCTTGCCGAAGGGCGCGACCGCCTGTTCGTCGCGCCGTGGATCTCCAACAGCGCCGGCATCGCCATCATCCTGATCGTGTGGGGGATCAACATGCTCGGCAACGGCCTGCGCGAAAAGCTCGATCCCGGCCGGTCCTGAAGACGGCGGTTCAGCCGCCGCGGGAAAAGGCGACGATGGCGGCCGTCAGCCGGTCGAGCGTGTCGAAGCCGCGCACGCCGGGGGCCGTGGCCTCGGCGACCAGCGAAAATTCGGTGCAGGCGATCATCTGCACATCGGCCCCGCGCGCCTTGAGCTCGGATGATGCCGCGACCAGCGTTGCCGCCGCGGCTTCGTCCGGCCCGGACGCCTTGATGCGACGGATGACGCCGAGAAGCGCCGCCTCGTCGTCGGGATAGACCGCCGACAGGCCCCTTGCCTGCAGGGCCGCGTCGAACAGGCCGATGCGCCGCACGGCGGGCGACGCGAGGATGCCGACCCGGCTGCCCTTGCCCGCAAGCTCCGCCGCATGGTCGGCCGACAGGGCGATCATGTCCAGGAAGGGCAGGGCGGACGCGGCCCGGATCTCCGGCGCGTAGTGGTGCGCGGTGTTGCAGGGCATGGCCAGCGCCTGCGCGCCCGCGGCCTCCAGGCCGCGCGCCATTTGCGCCAGCACCGGGCCGGGATCCTCGCCGGTTCCCTCGATCAGCCGCCGGATGCGCGACGGCACCTGCGGGTTCTGGTCGACCAGAAGCGGGATGTGGTCGGCGTCGTCCCGCGCTGCCACCGCGGCCATGACCCGCTGCATGAGCAGGACGGTGGCCTCCGGCCCCATCCCGCCGAGGATACCGACGCGGCGCAGTGCCATAGCGAGCTCAGCCGGCGACGGGAGAGGGGTGGGAGAAGGCGGAGTCGTAGCCGAAGAGCGCCGCCGATCCGCCGGTGTGCAGGAACACGATCCGCTCGCCCTTGGCGAAGCGGCCCTTGCGGCAATAGTCGATCAGCCCGGCCGCGCCCTTGCCGGAATAGACCGGGTCGAGCAGGATACCTTCGAGCTGCGCAAACATCGCGATCGCCTCCAGCGTGTCCTCGCGGGGGATGCCGTATCCCGCGCCGACATAGTCGCAGTCGGCTACCACGTCCTTGCGGGCGACGGCGTCCGGACAGCCGAGCTTTTCGGCGGTTCGCCGGGCAAGGTTGTAGACGTTTTCCTCCTGCTTGTCCTTCGGTGCCCTGACGCCAATGCCCAGCAACGGAATGCCGGCATTGATCGTCCGAAGCCCCGCGACCAGCCCGGCCTGGGTCCCGGCGCTGCCGGTCGCGGTCACGATATGGTCGATCGCCAAGCCGCGATCATTGACCTGGCCGAGCAGCTCGAAGGCGCAGTTGACATATCCGAGCGCCCCGGTCGGGTTCGAGCCGCCGCCGGGAATGACATAGACCTTGCGCCCCTCGGCGCGAAAGCGGTCGGCGACGGCGTCCATCTCCGCCTGCATGTCGCGGCCGCCGGGACGGGTCTCGGTCGTCGCGCCGTGCAGATGGTCCAGCAGGACATTGCCGTTGTGCTTGTAGTTCGCGTTGTTCGAGCCGGTGCGGTCCTCCAGCAGCAGATGGCAGGCCATGCCGAGCTTGGCGGCGAAAGCGGCGGTCTGGCGCGCATGGTTCGACTGGGTCGCGCCCTGCGTCATGACCATGTCGGCGCCCTGAGCCTGCGCCTCGGCCATCAGGAATTCCAGCTTGCGCGTCTTGTTGCCGCCGGTCGACAGGCCGGTGCAGTCGTCGCGCTTGATCCAGATCTCCGGCCCTCCAAGCTCCTTTGTCAGCCGGTCGAGCCTTTCGAGCGGTGTCGGCAGATGCGCGAGGAAGATGCGGGGGAAACGGGCGAGATGCATGGCGGACCTTTCTCCAACTTGCATTATCCGCTGTTTGATGGAGATGGGCCGGCTATGCAAATGCGAAATTGGCGAATTATCATGCAAAAATTGCAAGTTGTGAGGTTCCATGCGGCTGGAATGGCTTGAAGACATTCTCGCGGTCGCCGACACCGGCTCGTTGAGCGAGGCGGCCGAGCGGCGGCGGCTCACCCAGTCGGCCTTTTCGCGCCGGCTGCGCGCGATCGAGGATCATGTCGGCGTCGAGCTGTTCGACCGCGCCCGCAAGCCGTTGCGGCTGCATGCCGCCGCTGCGCAGCAGCGCGAGCAGATGGAGCAAGCCGCCGACAGGCTGCGGCGGCTGACGGCCGACCTGAGGGCGGGCGGTCTCGCGTCCGAAGGACGGGTGTCCATCGTCAGCCAGCACGCGCTGACCGCGGCGCTGATGCCGTCGATGCTGGAGGGATTGCAGGCGCGCGACAGCCGCATTGTGCCGCATCTGCGCTCGGAGAACATGCAGGAGTGCTTCGCGCTTCTCCTCGCCCGGCGGGCCGACATCGCCATCGTCTACTGCCTGCCTGGCGCCGGCCTGCCGCTCCATGGAACCCCGGTCGAATCCTTGACCATGGGGCGCGACCGGCTGGTTCCCGTCGTCGCGCGGGGGCGGTGGAACGGGCCGGGTGTCGGCGGGCCGCTGCCCTACATCGCCTATCCCGCCGATGTGTTCCTGGGACAGGTGATGGACAGAAAGATCCTGCCGGCGCTGCCGGCGATGCTGCGTCCGCTGGCAAGGGCCGAAACGGCCCTGACCCTGGCGGCCGTGGAGATGGCGCTCGCCGGCCTCGCGATCGCATGGGCGCCCTATTCGCTTGTACGCAAGCATATCGCCGGGGAGCGCCTCGACGATCTCTCGCAAGCGCTGCCCTTTTGCGAACTCGACGTCACGGCCCTGCGCCTGTCCGGCGAAAACCGTCCCGCCGCCGCCGACGAAGTCTGGACCTGGATCGCTTCCGCCGCCCCGTCGATCGGCTGAGCGCAGGCCCCTTTGAGCGGCACACCGGTGAGCGCCCGACCGGGTGAAGCCGCTGATGACGGCGTCGATATTGCCGGCCACCTGGGCCATCCGCGCTGCCTTTACCACCGAGCTCCAAACCAGAGACCAGTCCACTCAAGACTGTACACACAGCAAGTTTCTTTTTTTCAATGATTTAGAGTGAATTTGCCTGAGCCGGGAGTGCCCCGGCACGGCCCGCCCACGAGGGGCGCGCGAAATACCTGCTCCGGCGACGTGTGCCGGACCATCTTAAAAAATGCGTCGGCCAGCAGAGATATACCGCAGCTTAAGACCTCCGCGGTGGAGACGGCGAGACAGCGTCCCGCCGCGCCTTGTGCGGGCTTGCTCGGGCCGCCGAGATCGATCCTTCCTTTTCTGTTCGTTCCCACAGGCCGGCCGTCATCTCCCGACGGCGCGATGGCGTGGAAGGAACCCGCCGGAGACGTCCGGCGGAGGGTCGATCCAGTCGGTTCTGCGGGCGCTATTTTATTACTATACGATACTATTTAGTCTATTGCAATTTATGTATCCGTCGGATAGCCTCTTCCTCGATGGCTGGTCCTGCATTCGCGGCGCGGTATCCGGATGGAAAGTTCGACTCTCGCAATCTCGCGTGGCGGCCCCTCGGGGCAAACTTTCGATATTTTTCGCTCCGCGGAGATGCGGGCGGACATCGGCGATCCGGCGGGTTCCGCCTTTGCCGTCCCTCGCGGCCCATGGCCTGAGGGCGCGTTGCGTGACGCGCCGTCCGGCCTCCGCGCGTCCGGTCTGCACCTGTCCACGAGACGAGCCCCCTAGCGGGCTACGCCAATCGAAATCCAATGGGAGATGGAAAGATGAAAAGCACCTTCGGAAAGACCATGGGGCTTGCGCTGGGCGTTGCCTGGTGCGCGTTTGCGCAGCCTGCGGCCGCCCAGGAAATCACTCTGAAATACTCGACCTATGCGCCGGCCACGCACTATCTGGAAGTGGAAGCCGGAAAGAAATTCATCGACCGGATCGTCGAGCTGACCAACGGCAAGGTCAAGTTCGAGTATTATACTGCCGGCCAGCTCGGCAAGGCGGACAACATGGCCGACCTCGTCAACTCCGGGGCTGTCGACATCGCCGCCATCGCGTCGGCCTACGTCACCAACACGATGCCGATGGTGGGCCTGTTCGAGCTTCCGGGCATCTATGTCGATGCATGCGGCGTGGGCAAGGTCTACCGCGAGCTCGTCGCCGAAGGCACCGCCTTCCACCAGACGGACATGAGCAACAAGAACTACAGGTTCCTGTTCTCGGCAGGGCCCGCCAACAACGAGATCTCCGGCAAGGGCACGCCGATCGATTCGCCGGAAGGCTTCCACGGCAGGAAGGTCCGCGCTGCCGGCGGCGTGATCGCCAGTGCCGTGACCGCGCTCGGCGGCGCCCCCGTTCGCGTCTCGTCGGGCGAAACCTACGAGGCGTTTTCGCGCGGCACGGTCGATGCCATCCTCCTGTCCTGGCCGTCCTACTACGACTACGAGCTCCACACGCTCAACACCTGGAGAACCCAGGGGCTGGGGTTCGGAGGCGGGATCGTTCTGTGGGAAATCAACAAGAACACCTGGGCGAGGTTGCCTGACGACGTGAAGGCCGCGGTGGAGCAGGCTTCGCTCGAGATCGAGAAGCATGTCTGCGAGTGGACCAACGAGCAGGTCGCCGGCTCGAAGACGACGCTCGAAAAGCTCGGCATCACCGTCGTGGAGATCGACGAGGCCAAGCAGGCCAAGTTCAAGGAAGCCCTCGCCACCTTCATGAAGGACTGGGCCGGCGCGCTGGACGCCCGCGGGCTGCCGGGCTCCAAGGTCCTGGAGGATTTCCAGACCGCCCTGCAATCCGCGAGCGCCAACTGAAACCAGCGATCGGCAGCGCCGAACCCCGGCGCTGCCACTTGCCCGGCCGTCAGCGGATGCGTCTCGGGCAGGCGGCTCAGCCGCGCAGGACGTGCATCCTTGCGCCGGATGCCCCTCCCGCCGCAGCATCGGCGTCGGCCCGACAGTCTGGCCGGCCCATCCCCGGGAGTATATTGAAGAGGCGGTTGCCGGGCCTGCCTGCCGCCGCCGCGGGATGCGTCCGCCGGGGAACGCCGGAGAAGCCTATCGCGGCATGAGCGGGCAAGTTCCGACCCATGCAATCGGCATGCCCTGAATCTGCGCCTTCACAATGCCCGCCCCCGCGCTGCGTCCGCGACTGGAGGAGCCATGAAATCTTTCCGCTATTTCGAGTTCATCGACAATTGTATTGCCACGGTTTCCGTGGTCGCGATGCTGCTGATCGTGTCGATTACCATCGTTGACGTTGCGCTGAGATATTTCTTTCATTCTCCGTTCACATGGTCGTATGAGTTCATCACATATTACCTGATGGCGTCCGCGATCATGCTTTCCATGTCGGCGGCGCAGCGCCATCACGAGCATATCCAGCTCGACCTGTTGCGCGCCAGGCTCGGCATCAGGCACCGCTCCATGCTCGACATCGGAACGGCAATCCTGGGCTTCGGCATCTGCGCGGTGTTGGGATGGCTGGCGACGTATCGCGTGTTCGGCGCCGTGGCGTTCGACGAGCGCCTTACCGGAAGCGCCGGCCTCCTTGCCTGGCCGTCCTACCTCATGGGCCCGGTCGGCTTCGGACTCTGCGCCATCACCTTCCTGTTCCAGGCGATCAAATCCGCCCTGTTCCTGGCCGGTCGCCTCGATCAGGACGAACTGCAAGCGTCCGGCCACGAGATCGAGGCAATCGACTGATGGTAACCGCCGTTCTTCTTCTCAGCCTCGTGGTGCTGCTCGTATCCGGGCTGCCGGTCGGCTTCGCCATGGCGATATCCGGCGCGATCGGCCTTTATCTCGTCGGCGGCCCGCAGACCTTCTTCGGCATCCTCGAGCACGCGCCGCTCAGCACGATCTCGCGGTACGAGCTGCTGTCCATGCCGATGTTCATCCTGATGGCGCAATTCATCGTCAGCAGCCGGATAGCCGAGGACCTGTTCGACGCGCTCGTCATCTGGCTTGGGCGGACCCGCGGTGGCCTCGCCATCGCCACCGCCCTGTTCGGCGCAGGCTTTTCGGCGGTCTCCGGATCCAGCGTCGCAGGCGCGGTCACGCTGGCCTCGACCTCGGCGCCGGCCATGTTCAAGCAGGGCTACGAGAGGCAGTTCGCCAACGGCGTCGTCGGGATCAGCGGCACGCTGGGCATGCTCATTCCTCCGAGCATCGCCCTCATCCTCTACAGCCTCATCGCGGATCTGAGCACGGTGCGCGTCCAGATCGCCGGGGCGATCCCCGGGGTGCTGGTCACGCTGCTCATCATCGCCACCATCTACTACCTGATATGGCGGGACCCGAGCCGGGCGCCGCACGGCCGGGCCTATCCGATGCGCGAGAAGGTCGCCGCCCTGTGGCTTGCAGGCCCGCTGGTCGCGTTGATGATCATGGTCGGCATCTTCCTCTATTCGGGGCTGGCCACGATCGTCGAGACGTCGGCGCTCGGCGCCGGGGCCGCTTTCCTGCTGGTGCTGTTTTCGCGCCGCCTGACCTTGCGCGTGTTCTGGCGGGCGGTTTCCACCGCGGCGCGGGCGTCGGCCTGGATCGGCATGATCCTCATCGGCGCCGAGATTTTCGGCTATGCGATGACGTTGACGCAGACCACGCAGATGATCGTCCACGCGATCGCCGGGCTGCCGCTCAACCGCTACGTCATCATGGCGCTGATCATCCTGCTGCTGCTGGTGCTGGGAACGTTTCTGGAAGGCGCCGCGATGCTGGTGCTGACGGTTCCGATCCTGGTTCCGATCGTCGTCACGCTCGGCTTCGATCCCATTTGGTTCGGCGTGATCTTCGTCCTCGCCGCGGAGGTCGGCCAGTTGTCACCGCCGGTCGGGATCGTCATCTTCGTCATCGCGAAGTACACCAACCAGCGCGCGGAGGATGTCTTCAAGGGCGTGTGGCCCCATATCGTCGCGCACATCCTGATCATCGCGCTCTTCGTGGCTTTTCCCGACCTGATCGTCTGGCTTCCGAACTATCTCTACGGCTAGAGCAATTCCGGTGAAATCCGGGTCACTCTGTTTCTCCGATGGCGAGGCGACCCGGCAGGAGAGACGCGAGAGGCGATGGGGTTCCATCGTCCGAGCGGCTCGACGCACCGGGTGCCCGCCCCGATTCCACCCAATTGGGGGAAACCCTTCGGGCCGGGTGCATTTGGCCCAAATCCTTCGGGTTCCGGCTCGGCCGTGGCACCACCACGACCTTCGCCGGAACCCTCAACCTTGGGCCAAATGCCCTCCGGCAGAGTGACCCGGATTTCACCGGAATTGCTCTAGGTCATAAACCGGACGGGACGGTCGAGAACACTCGGAGGGAGGCGGTCAATTCGATCGCCTCCCTCGTCGATTGTACCGGTGGGATGCCGCAAGGCTGCATTCGGCCGGTCGAATGCAATACCGGACCTCGTCCGGCTGGACGAGCCGGAGGGCCTCGTCGCTGTAGTTTGACGATGATTGCTCGTGCCTTGGGGCTGCGGCCGGCCGATCCCCGAAAGGGGGGAGTCAGCCGGCCGCAATCCGGCCCGTCATTCCTGGGGAGCGCGGACCCAGCCCTCGCGCAGTTGAGCGCTCTTGCGCACCAGCGCGTCCAGATCGGCCGGCGTGACGGGTTCCACGCGGGCCGCCTCGCCGGCGGGCTTGCCGCCGCCACGGACGGCGCTGCGCAGCGTCGCCGTCGCCGCGGCATCGACCTCGCCGGAGGCGGCGTCGATGGCGACCCCGTATTTCTCCCGCGCCGCCGCGATGCCGACCAGCCCGTCGCGAACGTCGCGGCGCACATGTTCGGGGTCGCGCCGGAAGGGATCGCCATAGCCGCCCCCGCCCGACTGGCACACGCGGATGAGCGTGCCTTCGACGAGGGAGATCTCGCCCTTGTCGGGGAGCAGCTTCTGCTCGCCGAACGGGTCGAGCATGACGAAGGACGGCGTTCCGTTCTCGCCGCCGGCAAGGCCGTAGGGCTTGAACTTGCGCCGCTCCGATCGGTACTGGAGCTTGCCGGCCGGGGCGAGGAAGCGGTATTCGCGCATCACCGCCATGCCGCCGCGGAATTCGCCGGCCCCGCAACTGTCGGGAACGTAGCCCCAGTATTCCAGCCGCAGGAGGCCGTCCACGTCGATGATCTCGGCCGGCACCGAGGATGCGTTGGCGAGCGCGAGCGAGGTGCCGTCCAGGCCGTCCCCGCCCTGGCGCGCGCCCCAGGAGCCGCGCAGCATGTCGACGAAGATGAACGGCCGTCCCTCGCCGGTCCTGCCGGAAAAGGCGTGCAGCAGCGAGCCGCCGTCGCCCGCGGCCATGACCCGGCCCGGGACGATCTTGCCGAGCGCGCCGAACAGCGCGTCCATCAGCCGGTAGGCGGTGATGGCGCGCGCGGCGCCCGCGGCGGGGCTGACGCCGTTGAGGACCGTGCCGGCCGGCGCGATCACCGAGATCGGCCGCATATAGCCGGCATTCGTCGCCGTATGCGCGGGCATCAGGCAGCGGAAAGCGAGATAGGCCGTGCTCTTGGTGGCCGAAAGCGTCGAGTTCAGCGCGCCGGCCACTTGCGGGGCGGAGCCGGTGCAATCGACCGTTGCCTCGTCTCCGGCGATTTGCACGCGCACCTTTATCCTGATCGGATCGGGACCGATCCCGTCGCCGTCGAGGAAATCCTCGAACTCGTATTCGCCGTCCGGCATGGCCGCGATGGTCTGGCGGGCCAGCGTTTCGGACGCGTCCAGCAACTGGCCCTGATAGCGTTGCAGGTCGGCGAGCCCGTAGCGGCCGACCAGCCGCAGATAGTCTTCCTCGCCCCGGCGGCAGGCGGAAAGCTGCGCTTGCAGGTCTCCCTCCACCTTGTCCGGCACGCGCACATTGGCGAGCAGGATGCCGTACGCGCCTTCGTTGAGCCTGCCCTTGTCGTAGAGCTTGAGCATCGGCATGCGGATGCCCTCGGCAAACGTCTCCGTGTTCAGCGGGGAGTTGCCGCCGGCGGTATTGCCGCCGATGTCGAGGTGGTGGACGACGCTGGAGGCGATCGCCACCATGCGTCCGTCATGGAAGATCGGCTTCATGATGAAGATGTCGGGCAGGTGCATGCCGCCGCCGAACGGGTCGTTCATCATGAAGACGTCGCCCTCGCAGATGTCGTTGCCGAACCGGCGCAGGAGCTCGGCCACAGCATCCGGCATGGCGCCGAGATGAAGGGGAATGGTCATGCCCTGCGCCAGGATCCGGCCTTCCGCGTCGGCAAGGGCGGTCGAGAAGTCGCCCGTATGCTTCACATGGTGCGAGCGGCAGGTGCGGATCAGCGTGAGGGCCATTTCGTCGGCCAGCGCCTCCAGCGCGTGGCGCACCAGCTCGCGCGTCGCCGCGTCGAAGCGGGCGTCCGTCGCCGCCGCCGTCCTGGCCGCCTGGGCCAGCTCGATGACGATGCTGCCCGACGCGTCGAGCGCGACGGAAGCGCCGGGCGGAACGACGATGGTGGTGTCGTACTGCTCGATGATCGCCGGGCCGCGGATGGCCGACACGCCGATGTCCTCGCGGCGCAGGATGGGCGTGCTCAGGAAGCCGAGCTCCGGGGAGAAATAGGCGTTGCGCAGACGCTTGCGATCCGGCTCGGCGGCGCGCTGCAGCCGGCTCGCGCCGCTGTCGTCCTTGCGCCTTATCCGGCCGGCGACCCGAACGGTGACGATCTCCACCGGCTCGCTGCGGGCGCAGTAGCCGAAGGTCTTCTGGTGCTCGTCGTGGAAGCCGGCCTCGATGGACGCGAGGCTTCTCACCGCGGCCTCTCCCTCGCCCAGCCGGATTTTCAGCGTCGAGCCCTGGCCCTTGTATTGCAGGTCGGCATCGATCACCCATTCGATGTCGGTGCGGCCATATCCCGATGCGGCGAAATCGGCTTCCGCCGTGCGCACCAGCTCCGCGACCGCGGCTTCGATCACCGGACGGCGCGTCTCGTCCAGCCGGCCGAAGCAAGAGTGCGAATAGCTGTGCTCGATATCGGTGTGGAGCAGGCCGTAGGCGCTGAAAACGCCGGGCGTCTGCGGCACGACGATGCGCGTCATGTCGAGCATGCGGGCGAGCTCGGCCGCGTGGACCGCGCCGTTGCCGCCGAAGCAGATCAGCGCCGCATCGCGCGGGTCGCGGCCGCGCTCGGACGAAATCGCGCGGATGACGCGGGTCATCGTGGAGTTGGCGACGGCGATGATGCCGTGCGCGGCCTCCTCGACGCCGATCCCGAGCGGCCCGGCGATCGTGCGGGCGATGGCCTGCTCGGCCGCCGCCCGGTCGACCTTCAGGTCGCCGCCGACGAGATATTCGTCGTTGATGAAGCCGAGCACCAGATTGGCATCCGTCACGGTCGGCCGGTCGCCGCCGAGGCCGTAGCAGGCCGGGCCGGGCGATGCGCCGGCGCTGTGCGGGCCGACATGGATGGTGCCGCTTTCGTCGAGCCAGGCGATGCTGCCGCCGCCGATGCCGATTTCCGCCACGTCGATCGAGGGGGTGGAGATCGTGTAGCCGCCGCCCGCCGTCAGGCGGCTGAAGCTGGAAAGCCCGCCGCCCACTTCGAGATTGCCGATCTGGCTGGCCTCGCCATCCTCGATCAGCGCGGCCTTGGCCGTGGTGCCGCCCATGTCGAAGGTCACCGCCTTGATGCCGCCGAGGCGGCGCGCCAATTCGACGCCGCCGATCACGCCCGCCGCCGGCCCGGATTCGACCAGGCTGACCGGCTTGGCCGCGGCCATGGCGGCGTTGAGGATGCCGCCATTGGACTGCATGGTGAGCAGCGGGGCGGAAATCCCCATTGCTTGCAGCCTTTCCCGCAGCGAGCCGAGATAGCGCTGCATGACCGGCTGCACATAAGCGTTGATGCAGGTGGTGCTGGTGCGCTCATACTCCTTCGCCTCCGGCGAGACGACGCAGGAAAGCGACACGGGAATGCCCGGCAGCCGCTCGCGCAGGCGCTTCGCGATCTGCTGCTCGTGCGCCATGTTGACGAAGGCGTTGAGCAGGCACACGGCGATCGACTCGACATTCTCCGCCTTCAGGCGGTCGATGACCGCATCGACGCCCGCCATGTCGAGCGGCCTGACGACCTTGCCGGCGCCGTCCACGCGCTCGTCGACCTCGTATCTGAGGTAGCGCTCGACGATGGGCGTCGGCTTCGTCCAGTCGAGGCTGTACATGTCGGGCCGGCGCTGGCGCCGCATGTCGAGAACGTCGCGGAAGCCCAGCGTGGTGATGAGCGCCGTCCGGGCGCCCCGCGCCTCGAGGATGGCGTTCGTCGCCACGGTGGTGGCATGGACGATCTCGCTGACGGCCCCGGGCTTCAGTCCCAGCCGCTTCAGCAGCGCGTCGATGCCCTGCGAGATCGACCGGCTGTAGTCGTCGACGGAGGAGAGCAGCTTTTCGACGGCCACCGTGCCGTCGCTGCACAGGCCCACTATGTCGGTGAAGGTGCCGCCGATATCGACGCCGATCCTTATGGTGATGCCGTCTGTCCTGTCTTCAGTCCGGGCCATTACTCGTCCTCATCCTTCCCGTCGCATCAACCGATTGCCGGATTGCCGTGCAGCATGCCCGCCGCTTGCGGCTGCCTGTGCGTTTCCCGGTCCCAGCAGCCGGCAACCGCGGTCGGGAGCTTGTGCTTCATGATGCGCCCGCTCGGCGTCTGCTCGAACGCGCCGACGAAGACGATGTAGCGGGGCATCTGATACCTGGGCAGCCGCTCCGCCAGCCATCCGTGCAACTCGTCCTCGCGCAGCGCGCCGCCCGCGCGCAGTTTCGCGAACAGCTTGATGTCCTGCTCCCCGTCCTCGGCCGGCACGCCGATGATGGCGCATTCCTCGATCGCATCGTGCTGGACCGCGACGCGCTCGACCTCCCATCCCGAGACGTTCTCCCCCCTGTGGCGCACGCTGTCCGAGGCGCGGCCATGGAAATGGAGATAGCCGTCCGCGTCGGCCAACGCCCGGTCGCCGGTGAGGAAATAGCCCTCGCCGTCGAGCTGCACGGGCGGCCGGCGGAAATAGCCCTTGAAAAGCACGCCGGGGCGGCGCGGCCGCACGGCGACCTCACCCTGCACGCCGGGCTCCGCGATGCGGTTGCCGGAGAAATCGACGATCTTGAGGTCGAACCAGGGCAGGGGCCTGCCGATCGAGCCGACGATGTCGTCGGTGTTGCAGGTGGTGATGCTGGACGCCTCGGTCATGCCGTAGCATTCGCGCAGGCGCACGCCGAACCTGTCGGAGAAGGTTCGCCATATGGCTTGCGGGCAACCGGCGCCCCAGGCGATGCGCACATTGTGGTCGCGGTCGTCGTCCCGCGGCTCCTGGACCAGCAGGCGATGCAGGATGCCGCCGAGATAATGGATGTGCGTCGCCTGCGTCTCGCGCACCTGGCTCCAGAACCGGCTGACGCTGAACCGCGCCACCATGGCCAGCCGGATGCGGCGCAGCAGCGGCAGCAGGATCAGTTGCGCGCCGCCGATATGGTAGAGCGGCTCCCACACGAACAGCACGTCGCCGTCATGCGCGTCGGAAACGACGAGAACGGCCTCGGCGGCCGTGCACATCATGGCATGGGACACCAGCACGCCCTTCGGCGGGCCGGTGGTGCCGGAGGTGTACATGATGGCCATCTCGTCCTCGCCGGCGGGAGGCGTCTCGGCGAACGCCCCGGTCCGGTCGAGGATCGCGGCCAGCGCGTCCGCGCCGGCCTCTCCGCCGCTGGCGATGATGGCCTTCGCGGGATAGCCCGACATCGCCACGACGGGCAGGAGATCGTCCTCCACCACGAGCAGCGACAGGTCGGCATCGTCGAGGATGAAGCGCAGGCCCTCGCCCTTCTGGGTCGGGTTCACCGGCACCCAGACGACGCCCGCCTTGGCCAGCCCGAACATCACCGCAAGGGCGGGAAAGCCGTTGCGCAGCATCACGCCGGCGCGCGCGCCGCGCATGATGCCGAGCGCGCGCAGATGAGCGGCGAAGGAATCGGAGGCCCCGTCCAGCCTGCCGAAGGAAATCGCCTCGCTTTCATAGGTTGCAAATATTCGCGTCGGCTCCGCCCGTGCACAGCACCCCAGGAGGTGGGCAAAACCCGCCAATTGACTGTCCATGATGCCTTCCAGGTTGGGATGGATATGCGGCGCGCGGCTATTGCCCGGCCCGCGCGGCCAGAAAGCGCTCCATGTTCTGCGCAGGCTCGCCCGATCCGTATGCGATGCGGTGATAGCGGATTCCGGCCTCGATCGCGGCGTGGAAACGGGCGTCGGTCATCTCGCGCAGCCACTGCTTGTCGAGCTGCATGGCAAGTCGGGGCTTGGCCGCCAGCGCGCGCGCCAGTTCCAGGGATTCGGGCAGCACGCGCTCCGGTGCGACGACGCGGTTGAGCACGCCGACGCGATGGCACTCCTCGGCATCCATCAGGCGGCCGGTCAGCGTAAGGTCCGTGGTGCGGGCGATGCCCAGCATCTCGTTCATGATCCACGGGCCGGTGATGCTGGCGATGCCGGAATTGATCTCCGGCTGGCCCATGCGCACGCCGGGATGGCCGATCCTGAAATCGGCGAGGAGAACGAACTGAAAGGCCGAGCCGGCCGCCAGCCCGTTCATCGCCACGACCAGCGGCTTGGGAAGCGAGCGCATGCGGTCGTAGAGCCGCTCCCACTCGCGCAGCCATTCCTCGGCCCGGTCTGCATCGAAGGACTTTGCCTCGCGCAGATCCTGCCCGGCGCCGAAGGCGCGATCGCCCGCGCCCGTCAGGACGACGGCGCCGATGCCGTCGTCCGCGGCGCAGCGGTCGAGGGCGCCGACCAGCAGCTCGCGCATCGGCCTGTCCCACGCATTGAGAACGTGCGGACGGTTGAGCGTGATCAGCGCCACCTCGCCATCACGCGCCTCGAGCACCGGTGGCGCATCCATTCCGCTCTCCATGTCGTTATTAGATAGCATTGCATCGGAATGCAATATTTTGTATTGTTATAGTAACTCTGTTATGGTCGGTGTCAACCGTTTTCTCTTTTGGGGAGCCTGGGCGTGGAATCTGGAAAACGACGGGAAAGTGACAACGATCCGTTGATGGTGAACTCGGTCGAAAAGGCGTTCCGGGTTCTCAACGTCTTTCAGGATCACCGGGGCTCGATGAGCCTGACGGAGATCGCCCACGCCTCGAAACTGGACAAGAGTGCGGCGCAGCGCTTCACGCACACGCTCCACAGACTGGGCTATCTCTACAAGGATCCGCGGACGAAGCTGTTTTCGCTGACCGCGAAGACGCTGAGCATCGGCTACAATTACAGCCGGTCGAACCGCTTCATCGACCAGGCCATTCCCTATCTCTCGCACCTGAGCCAGACTACGTCGGAGACGGTGAACCTGACCGTCCTCGACGACACGGAGATCATCTTCGTGTCACGCTATCTCAGCCACCACACGTTCAACACCGAGGTGCAGATCGGCACCCGCATGCCCGCCTATTGCACGGCGCCGGGGATCGCGATGCTGTCGCGTCTGCCGCTGGACGAAGCGCGGGCGATCCTCGACCGGTCCGATCTGAAGCCCTACACGCAGGCCACGACATACGACATGGACGCGCTGATCGAGAAGCTGCGGGTTACCGCGCTACAGGGCTATGCCACCACGTTCGAGGAGTTCTACCACGACGACCTTTCGGTCGCGGCCGCCATCGTCGATCCGGCCGGCCGGCCGGTCTGCGCGGTCAATGTCGCGGTTTCGCGCGCGCGCTACGCTCCGGAGGAAATGGAAAAGAAGTTCGCCCCGCAGGTTCTGGCCGCAGCCACCTCGATCTCGCACGGAGGGCGGCGGATCTAGAGCATTCCCCGCGAGCATCGGGTCGCTCTGCCGCCGGAGGCGCGCGATACGCCTCCGGCTTCAACCGGGGGAACGGCAGGTCCGCTTCCGGCGGTTCCGTCCGGCTACGACGCGCGCAGGCTCGCGATCCTCTCGGCCGCCCGCTTGCCGAACACCGACTGGACGAGCCCGCCGACATAGCCGGTAGGATTTCCGCCTTCCAGCCCGCCGATGGTCGCGCCGGCCGCGTAGAGCCCCTCCATGACGTCGCCATGGGTGCCGAGCACCTGGCCGTGCTCGTTGATCGCGATGCCGCCCATCGTATGGGTCATCCCCGGGCAGATCCGGATGGCCATGTAGGGCGGGTTGCTGAGCGGCAGGGCCTTGAACACGTCGCTCCGGGGCGGCGACAGGTCCTTCATCGTGCCGGCGGCGACGCCGGCATTGTGGCTTCGAACGCTCTCGACGAGAGCGTCGGCAGGCATATCGAGCATCGCCGCCAGTTCCCCGACCGAGTTGGCGCGCCACACCTTGCCGCCGGCGCGCTCGAGGATCGGGTTGGCCGGTATCCGCGCCGTCGTGCCGGGGCCGTTCCATATCGCCGCGTCGAAGATGGCGACGCAGCCGGCCGGATCGGGCAGCCTGGCGAGACCGTTGGCCGCCGCTATGCCGCCCAGTCCCTCGTCGACGGCCCGGCGTCCGTCCCGGCCCACGATCAATCCCGAGCAGGCTATGGCGTCCAGCTCCGGGTAAGGCCAGACTAGGTCGTTGTCGAAGGCGTCTCGGGACAGGAGGTGGCCGTAAAAGCGCGGCGACGCCACGATGGCGGCACCGGCTTCG
Source organism: uncultured Mesorhizobium sp. (assembly GCA_964629765.1). Classification (GTDB taxonomy): domain Bacteria; phylum Pseudomonadota; class Alphaproteobacteria; order Rhizobiales; family Rhizobiaceae; genus RCIO01. Next base: position 27,228 of record CAZVTK010000022.1, on the reverse strand, counting down.
CTGGCCATCGTCAGCCCGTCGCCCTTTCCGGTCGCTGCCCCCCGCTGGAAGACCCCGTCGAACCCCGGCGCCACATAGCTGCGGAACAGCTCGGCGTTTGCCTGAAAGCCGCCGTCGGCGATCACGACGTTCGACGCCGACCATTCGGTCTCGCCGTCGTCCCTTTCGGCGACCACCCCGACGCATCGGCCGTCCGACATGAGCAGGGCCTTGACCCGCGTGCCGAGCACCACGTCGCCGCCGAGCTCCTTCAGCCGCGCGGCGAGCAGGCGCAGCGCCACGTCGGGGCCGCGACCCTTCCAGTCCAGGCCCGGAGATACGGGCCGGGGCGGCGCCATGCACCAGCGGTGGAAATCCACCTGGCTGAAGCGCATGAAGCGCACGCCGAGCTCCTGCAACCAGTTCACGAGCGGTTGGGCGTCATTTGCGATCGCCGTGGCCAGCGGCGGGGACGCGGTGTCCTCCGTGGACGTCCGGATGAGGTCCAGCAACTCATCGGCCGGACGCGACAGGTTGTGATAGGCGACGTGAATGATGCCGCCCGAAAAGCGCGAGTTGCACGGGTATCTCTCGTCCCGGCCCTGCTCCAGCACGACCGTCCGCAGGCCCAGCTCGGCCGAGCGAACCGCGGCGACCATCCCCGCCAGGCCGCCGCCGACACATATAACGTCCCACCGATCACGCATGGTCATCGCGTCCTCTTTCTCTGCACAGTCCGTTCATCGTCACGGTCACTTGGGGATCAGCATGTCGGAGATGACCGACAGCAATTCGAGGCAGGCCCGCGTCAGGAGGAAGGCGACTGCGCCGAGAAGCACTCCCGCGAAGAGAAAATCCACCGTTTCCGTGCGCAGGTAGATCCAGACACCCAGCAGGACGCAGGCGATGGCCGCGACTGCGGGCAGCAAACGCTGGTGGCGCAAAAGGAAGTCGATGGTCGGATAAGTATTCATTCGCGGAATACCTCAAGAATTACGCGTGAAATTCAATGAAGAACGGCAGCCGGATAGCGAATCGCCGCATTCTCACGGCTGCGATCCGGCTCATCAACACGTCGCGGCAATAACCGTCCCTGTTCGCGCATGCCGGGCGGCCATGTCGGAATTCAGGCTATCGCAGGATTACAGAAATCGCAATAGCCTAAAATATATTGCATTACAATATATAAGACTGGAAAATCCTATGCGGGGCGTATCGCCGGCGGTTCGATCGGCGTCCAGAAGGTGAATATCGCCTGTGCCCCCGCGGACCATCGATCCATGCAGCGCGTATGGCAGGACGGGCGGCTCGCAAGGGCGGCGGCGCGCTCTGGAGGGAGGGGGAGGGGAAGCGCCCTCGCCGCCCGCGTGCCGGCGCTTGAGGAAACGATCAAACCGGGAAGGCGACGTTGTCCTTGAAATAGATGATCTTCTTGTCGAATCTGCTTATTTTGTTTCCGTCGAGCACGATCTTGCTGGAATTGGTGTACTCGAAATCTTTCTGGGCCGTGACCCAGCTATCCGCGTCCTTGAGCGTGCTGATGACGCGGTTGACCTTGCGGACGAAATAGTGGTGCGGAATGCAAACCCTTGGGTTGAGCCTTTTCAGGACCTCGTCGCACTGGGGATAGGTGAGGACGTGGCAGGACTCGTCGACGGGCAGAAGAAGGACGTCGATGCGGCCGAGCTTCTGCCAGATCTCCTCCGGCGGGTTGGGACGGTTGTCGCCCCAATGCAGAATGCGCAGCCCGCCCGTTTCCACGATCGTCAGCGTGTTGTCGTAGCCCCTCGGATTGTCCGGCGGAAAAGGGTTGACCCCGATGTCGACGAAGTAGGCGTTGAAATCGAAAAGGCAGCCGGAATAGTCGGACACATGCTTGTCGGCTATGCCGACGATCCTGACGTCCGCGAACTCGAAGCAGCCGGCCAGCCGGTCGAGCAGCATGCCGGCCTCGAGCCTGTGCAGGGCGTCGTGATCGTAATGCGCATGCGTCGAGATGCCGATATCGGCCTGGACGATCGGCATCTCGACACGGAACATCTGTCCGTCCCCGCCGCTCGGCAGGTTCCGCCATGGGTCGATGAACAGGGTCAGCCCGGATGGCGAGCGGATCCTGAAGGCGCTGCCGCCGAAGAACTCGATTTCGATTTCGCCCTCGGCCGAGGATGACATCTGGCGCGCCTGGAAATCGATGATGCGGTTGTTGTTGCCGCCCTGCTTCCACGCCCAGAGGCCCTCGTTTTCCTTCGTCATCAAGTTCTCCTGATCTGGGGCGCTGTGTTCCGCATCGATGTCGGCTCGGGCGAGGACCGGCTCGCTATCGGCCCGCGCAGCTCTTGCCGCCATCGACCGGAAGAAGCACCCCCGTTATGTAGCCCGCTTCGTCGGAGGCCAGGAAAACGGAGGCATGCGCCACGTCCCAGGCCGTTCCCATGCGCCGCATGGGGCTTGCCGCGTTGCGCTTTCGCACGAGCTCTTCCCGGTCGGAGAACTGGCCCGACAGCTCCTTGTAGACGAGCGGGGTGTCCATGACGCCGGGCAGGATCGCGTTGGCGCGAATCCCGAACTGCGCATAGTTGACGGCGATCGAGCGGGTAAGCTGGTTGAGCGCGGCCTTGGACGAGGAATAGGCAGGGTAGGGGTAGTCGTTCACCTGTATCGAGGCGAGCGACGAGATGTTGATGATCGACCCGGCTCTCTGGTCGACCATGATCGGCAGGACATATTTGCAGGCCAGGAACGCGCCCCTGGCATTGATGTCGTAGGCCCGGTCCCATTGCTCCGGGGTGAGCTCATGGAGCGCGCCCATGACCGTCGAGCCGACATTGTTGTGGAGGATGTCGATCCTCCCGCCGAACGTGCCGGCGGTCAGCGCCACGACGCGCTCGACGTCGTCGGCCTTCGTGACGTCGGCGACGGCCACCTCGCAGCGGCCGCCCTCGGATTCGATGATCTTGCGGGTTTCGTCGGCTGCTTGCGGATTGGCGTCCACCGCCATGACCCGGGCGCCCTCCCGCGCGAACAGCACTGCGGCCGCCTTGCCGTTGCCCCATCCGGGGCCCGAGGACCCCGCGCCGAAGACGATGGCGACCTTGTCACGCAGTCTTTCAGTCATGCCCGGTCGCGTCCTTGCCGTTGACGCCCGGTTTGCGCTCGTTGAGGACGCCGAGCTCGGTCAGCACCTCCTGCGCGACATGGTGGGCGTCCAGCGACGCCGGCAGCCCGCAGTAGGCGGCGACCTGAAGCAGGACCTCCTGGATCTCGTCGATCGTGCAGCCATTGTTGATCGCGCCCTTCAGATGCACGCGCAGTTCCTGCGGGCGGTTGAGCGCCGCCATCATGGCGATCACGATCAGGCTCCTGGTATCGCGGGCGAGATTCTGGCGCGGCCAGATTTCGCCATAGGCCCAGCGGTTGATCAGGTCTTGCAGCGGCGCCATGAACTGGCCCGCAGCGGCGATCCGCGCTTCGACGTGCTGGGCTCCCATCACTTCCTTGCGCGTGCGCAGGCCCAACTGAGACAACTCTTCCAGATTCATTCGAATGCTCCTCGTGTGCTTTCGTGATCGAAAGCCTCAACTGATTGTCACAGATAGATCGTCGAAAGCGCTGGCACCGCCGCGATGATCAGCAGGCCGATCAGCAGCGCCGCCAGATAGGGCCATATGGCGCTCATCGCCTCGTCGGGCGACACCTGGCCGATCTTGCAGGCGATGTAGAAGCCGATGCCGATGGGCGGTGTCATGAGCCCGATGTTGATCGCGATCACCACCACCATCGAATAGTGCACGTCGTGAATGCCGAGGCGGGCGGCGATCGGATACATGATCGGAGCCATGAGGACGATCGCGGGCAACCCTTCCAGCACGCATCCGAGCACGATGAACAGCAGGATCGACACCAGCATGAAGGACATCCAGCCGCCGGGCAGGTTGGTCAGGACGCTGGCGAGGTCGTCGGCAAAGCCGGTCTGGGTGAGTGTCCAGGCCATGGCGGACGCCATGCCGAGAATGATCAGGATCGCTCCCGAAAGCGCCGCGGTCTCCACCAGCATCTCGTAGAAACGCCGCAGGCTGATCCCGCCGTAGAGCACCATGCCGATCAGCAGCGTATAGAGCACCGCGATCGTCGAGACCTCGGTGGCGGTTGCAATTCCGCCGCCGACCGCCGCGCGGATCACGAAGGGCAGGATGAGCGCCGGCAGGGCGATGAACATCGTCGAGGCGACGATCTTGAGCGGCGCCCGTCTTGCGCCCTTCATGTCTTCATGGCGGGCTTTCCAGCGTGCGAGCACGGCCAGCACCACCAGAAGGACCATCGCGACCACAAATCCGCTCGTGAACAGCGCGGCTATCGACACGCCCGCGACCGACCCCAGGACGATCAGCACGATGGAGGGGGGAACGGTATCGGCCATAGCCGCGCCGGTGGCGAGCAGCGCGATCATCTCGCGCGGCTCGTGCCCGCGCCGCTTCATCTCGGGAAAGAGGGCCGGCGCGACGGTGGCCATGTCGGACACTTTGGAGCCGGAAATTCCCGAGACGACGAACAGCGACGTGAGAAGGACGTAGGACATTCCCGCCTTCACGTGGCCCAGCAGCGACGACAGGAAATTGACGATCGCGCGGCCCATCCCGGTCGAATCGAGCACGCAGCCCAGGAGGACGAATATCGGCACCGACAGCAGGATGATGCTGGACATGCCTTCGTCCATCCTGCCGATCAGGATGATCAGCGGCATCGGCGTCGAGAAGGTGATGAACATCACCGTTCCGAGGCCGAAGCAAAAGGCGATCGGCACGCCGAGCGCAAGGCAGATCGCAACGACGAAGATCAGGAAGATGAAGATGTTTCCGTAGCCGAGCGATGCGAACAGCGGGGACAGGAGCCAGCAGACGCCGACAATGGCGGCGACCACGGCGAGCGCCGCAAACAACTGCCGGGGCGTCGACTGGCGGTATGCCTGGATTGCCGCCACGAGGAACATCGGGATGAGCCCGGCGACAATGGCCGAAGCCCGGTAGCCCACGGAAATATTGAGCGCCGGAGACGTCAGCCAGGACTCCTCCTGCACGTAGCGATAGGCGGGATAGACGAGGGCCAGGATGACGGCCGCCACGATGACCAGGGCCAGCGTGGAGACGAAGGGCTGCCAGCGCCTGGGCATCATCGACACGAACAGCGTCAGCCTCAGATGCTCGTTCCGGTCGATCGCGATCGCCGAGCCGAGCATGGCCAGCCACAGGAAGCAGAGAGAGGCCGCTTCGTCCACCCAGACGATTGGTGTCGCAAGCAGGTATCGGGAGACGACGCCGCCCAGCAGCAGCAGGGTGACCGTCCCCATCAGGGCGGCTGCCGTCGCCTCGAGGGGAAGCATGAGCCGCGAACCCTTGGCGGGCGTCGCGGGGTCGGCCGCCACATGAGCGGCCGTATCAGTCACTTGCGACATCGCTTGGGCCTCTGAAGCCGATCAGCCGAGCTTGCCGGCGGTCTTCTCCAAGGCGGCCCAGGCCTCCTCGCCGAATTTCGCCTTCCAGTCGGCGTAGAAGCCCGCCTTCACCAGCGTTTCCCGGAACGGGGCCGGGTCGGGCTTGTTGAAGACCAGGCCCTTGGCTTCGAGCTCGCTGCCCACGACGGCCTCGGCCGCGGCGACATCGGCCCGCTGCAACAGGGCGGCTTCGTTGAAATGCTTGGCGATGACGGTCGAAAGCTCGGACGGAAGCTGCTCCCAGCTCGCCCTGTTCGCCAGGAAATGGAAGCCGTCCCACATATGGTTGGTCAACGAGCAGTATTTCGTGACTTCATAAAGCTTGGAAAGGTTGATGACGCTGATGGGGTTCTCGGTCGCGTTGACGATATTGCTTTCCAGCGCGCTGTAGACCTCGTTGAAGTTGATGCTGGTCGGCAAGGACCGGAACGCCGTGAAGAGCGATGTCCAGAGCGGGCTGACCGGAACGCGGATCTTCAGGCCGACGAGATCTTCCGGCCCGTTGATCGGGGCCGAATTCGAGAGCACCTGCCGGAAGCCGCTGTCCCACATCTTGTCCAGCACGACCAGCCCGGCGCCCCTTATTTCCTTGCGCACATGCTCGCCGAGCTCTCCGTCCATCGCTTTCCAGACATCGTCGTAGCCGTTGAAAGCGAAGGCGATGCCGTTGATCGACGTCACCGGGATGAGGTTGGACAGGATCAGACCGGAGAGCGTGAAGAAGTTGATGCCGCCGGCGCGCAACTGGCTCAGCATGTCCGTGTCGCCGCCGAGCTGGTTGTTCGGGAAGATGCCGATCTCGACTTTCCCGCCCGTCTCCTCCTTGATTTTTGCCACGGCATCGACGGCGCGCAGGTGCATCGGATGCGTCGTCGGGAGATTGTGCGCATACCGCAATTTGAAATCGGCGGTATTGCCCTTGCCTGTAAAAACGGCCGGGAGCGCAAGTGTCGAGGCCGCGCCCACAAGCAATGTTCTTCTCTTGATCATCATGTTCTCACTCCCCAGGATTGTGACGGCTTTTTCAAGCCATGCTGCTCGCTTCTCCCGCGCGGCTACCAGCCGATGACTGCTGCCGCGCGATCTCCCTCGACCTCACCGGCCGGATATTTGCTGGATCTGCCTACTCCCCGCGCACGAGTCCTCGACGAGGCTTCGCGCGCGCCTGCCGGCCGATTTGTCCGTTGCCGAGCGTGAGCATGTTGCCTCCGGCGGTCGTCCATGCCCCGAGGAAGCCACCATTGCTTATTTCAGTCAAATGGATAATAATGATACTTTATATCCATTAATTTGAATTTGCGCAGGTGGGAGGAAACGGTGAACCTTCGGGCGTTGGAGACGCTTGTCGCGATTTCGATCCACGGTTCCTTCCAGCGCGCCGCGACGATGGTGGGGCTCACGCAGTCGACCGTGAGCATGCAGATTCAGGCTCTCGAATCCGAATTCGGCGTGGCTCTTTTCGACCGGTCGACGCGTCCGCCGAGCCTGACGCGGGAAGCGCTGCTCATAATCCAGCCTGCAAAGGAAATCTGTGAGCTGGCCCGGCTGATACGCAACACCTTGAAGCCGAAGACGGGCGTGTTCGGACAGTTGCGGCTCGGCGCCTTCCCCATGGCGATGCTGGGGCTGCTTCCGGATGCTCTTCTCGCCATTGGCCGGGACTATCCGCAGTTGCAGATTCTGGTTCAGAGCGCCTTGACCGATGTCCTGATCGCGAAGGTCGTTTCCGGCGAGCTCGACGCTGCCATCGTCACCGAGCCGGAGCACCTGCCCGCCGGCATCAGCAATGATCTTATACTTCGGGAGCGCCTGGCGATTGTTTCGTCGTCGAAGAAATACAGCAGGAATGAAGTCCCGCCGATCGAGGGATCGCCGTTCATCCGCTTCAACCGGACCATCGGCGTCGGGAAGATCATCGATGCATATCTGCTCAAGCGGAAACTGCGGATCAACGAGATCATGGAGATCGACTCCGTCGAGGCCATCCTCGCGCTCGTGGAGCGCGGCATCGGCATCGCCATCGTCCCCGAGCGGGCGATATGGCGCCACAATGCGGATATCAACATCTCGCCGCTGAACGATGCCGATGCGACCCGCAACGTCTCGATGATCTACCAGCAGAGCACGAACCAGCAGGTGTTGCTGGCGGTCGTGCTGGAGGCGTTCAGGGACGCATCCTCGGCAAACGCGTAGCGTTTCCGCGCGTTCGGTCCGGCCGCCTGAACACGGGCGGCTAGAAGACCGCCATAGCATTGGCCGGCGACCCGATGCCGCCCCGTATGTTCAGCGGCTTGGCCACGAACAGGAAACTATTGCGCCTTTCGAGATCGACGGCGGCTTGCAGCGCGTCGAGGTCCAGCATCTCGCCCAGCACGAGGCCGAGCCTGGCGATGGCGAGGTGCAGGCTGCTCTTGCCGACTTCCAGCGGCCAGACCTCGACCGTGACCGAATCGCTGACGACGGCGGCAAAGCCGTAGTCCCACAGCAACTCCCACATCCGCGCATCGCCGGCCAGCCCCGAATAGTCCCGGCCTTGAAACAGTTCGGCCTTCCTGTCTTCGCCTGCGGCGCGAAAAGCTTCGAGCCAGCCGGTGCGGACGCAAAGCACGTCGCCGGCCTCGGGCGTTATCCCCGCCTGCGCGAGGGCTTGATCGAGGTCGCTGGCCGGACAGGATTGCGAGCCGACGCAGTCCCATGTCTCGTTGCGGCTCGCGTAGAAGCGCGGAAGGTCGACATAGACGCCGCGCGTGAAAATCCCGAACTCCGCATATTTGTCGACGCCGTTCTTCGAGCCGTCCCGAAGGTTTATGTCTTCGCTGGTCGCGCCGTTGTAGAATCCGTGCTTGGGATCGCCGATATGCGCCAGGCCGTCCCATTGCGACGACGCTTGCGGGTGAAACGAGAACCGGTCGTCCCGCGTCGGCAGGCCCTGGTAGCTGTGCTTGTCCAGCTCGTGCACCGGCGCATCCCGGAACCGGTGCGAATGCGGCGGGAGCATCGAAAGCGGCAGGTGAAGCGGAAGATCGAGGTTCACGCGGCGCCCGCTCGTCACCAGCCGCGCCGCCGAGATCGACTTGGCCGGCTCGATCGTGGAAAGCGTGCCGACCCCGACGTCCTCTATCCCCCAGGCCAGCGGCAACGTTTCTCCCGCGGGGCGCGGAAGTTCCGAGAATCTGGGACGCTGCTTCATATGAGGTCTCACGACGCTGCCATGGTCCAAAAGCCTTGACTTATTGCCCGTCATGCTCGCCCAGCCGTGGCGGCGGCAGGCGATAGCTGACGGGGGTGCGCGAGAACTTCAGCGGATTGCCGATCAGCGGAATCTGTTCGCCGCGGCTGCCCGCCATATCGATCTTCATGCCGCGCGCGGCCACCTGGTCGGACGCGAAGACGTCGTCGAGCCGGTTGACCGGGCCCGCGGGCACGCCGGCGCCCTCGAGGCGCGCGAGGATGTCGCCGGTGGCGATGTCCCCGAGCCGGGGGATCAGTATCGCGTTCAGGGCCTGAAGTTGCCCGAGCCGATCCGGGTTGGTGGCGAAGCGTGGATCGGCAGCCAGATCGGGCAGGTCGATCGCCGCGCAGAACCGGCGGAACTGCCCGTCATTGCCCACGGCCACGATCACATGCCCGTCGCGCGAGGCATAAATCTGGTAGGGCGCGATATTGGGATGGGCGTTGCCGCGTCGCCTGGGAGGCTTGCCTGAGACGAGATAATTGGTGCCTTCGTTGATGAGCCATGCAATCTGGCTGTCGACGAGCGCGAGCTCGATGTGCTGGCCGAGGCCCGTGGCGTCGCGATTGCGAAGCGCCGACAGTATGCCCACGCAGGCATACATCCCGCACATCACGTCCGCGATCCCGACGCCCACCTTCATCGGCATGCCGTCGGGCTCGCCGGTCAGGCTCATGATCCCGCCATATCCCTGGGCGAGGATGTCGTAGCCGGGCCGGTGCGCGTTCGGTCCGGTCTGGCCGAAACCCGAGATCGAGCAATAGACGAGAGCGGGATGGCGCGCGAGCAGCGTCTGCGCGTCGAGGCCGTATTTCCTCAGCCCGCCGGGCTTGAAGTTCTCGATCACCACATCCGCGTCCGCCGCGAGCTCCAGCACCAGAGCCTGCCCGTCGGGGCTTGCGAGATCGGCGGTGACCGAGCGCTTGTTGCGATTGGCGCAGAGAAAATAGGCCGACAGATCGCTGGCCCCGCCCGAGGGATCGTCGACGAAAGGCGGCCCCCAGGCGCGCGTGTCGTCGCCTGCGCCGGGGGTCTCGATCTTGATCACGTCCGCGCCCAGATCGCCCAGCAACTGGGTGCATGTCGGTCCGGCGAGGATGCGGCTCAGGTCGAGCACCTTGAGCCCCGACAGCGCGCCGGGGGCGTCAGTGCTGCTCAGCCAGGCGGGCATATCCGTCCCTCGTCTGGGGGGTCTTGATGCCGAGCAGGGCGCCGGCCACCTGGGTCTTGAGGATCTGCGCGGTGCCGCCGCCGATGGTGAACATGCGCACGTCGCGATACATGCGCTCGATCGGCTCCCTGTCGCCGAACCCGCGCGCGCCGAATATCTGGAGCGCGTCGCTGACCACCTTGATCGCCGTCTCGGATGCGTAGGATTTGGCGCGCGCGGCCATCATGATGTCGGGAAAGTTGCCCGGTCCCGAACTGCGCGACATCGCCGCTTCCTGCAACAGCAGCCGCGAGGCGTGGACGCCCGTGTCCATGTCCGCAAGCATCCATTGCAATCCCTGGAACTCGGCCAGCGGGCGGCCGAACTGCTTCCGTTCCTTCAGGTAGCGCCTGGCATGGTCGAGCGCCCCGGCAGCCACGCCCATGGCCACCGTGCCGGCTCCGACGCGCTGGCTGTTGTAGGCGTTCATCAGGTCGGCAAAGCCGCGCCGGAAGCCCGAGGGAGGCCGCACGACCATATCGGCCTCGACGACGAGGTTTTCGAAACGCAGCTCGGCCTCGGGCATGCCGCACAGGCCCATCGTGCGCTCGCGTCCGGCCACGGTGAATCCCCGCGGCGCGATTCCGGCGGCGGGGTCGACATGCACCAGGAAGCCGCCGATCCCTTCGTCCCGGCCGGCTTCGTCCAGCACGCGCGCGAAGATCAGGTGCAGCTTCGAGACGCCGCCCCCCGTGATCCAGTGCTTGGCGCCGTTGAGGATATAGCGCGTGCCGTCGCGGCGCGCGGTGGTGGCCATCTCCGTGGCGGCCGAGCCCGCGCCGGGTTCGCTGATGCAGATCGCAGGCTTGTCCCCCTTCAGCACGAACTCCGCCGCGAAGGCGCGCTGGTCGTCGGTGCCGTAGGCCATGACCGCGCTGATGCCGCCCATATTGGCCTCGACGACGATGCGCGCGCTGAGGGTGCAGGCGCGGGCGATCTCCTCGATCACCACGACGGTATCGAGCCAGCTTGCGTCCTGGCCGCCGAACCGCGCGGGGATCGTCATGCCCATCAGCCCGGCAGCGGCGAGTTCCTCGACATTCTGCCAGCAATATTCGCGGTTCTGGTCCCAGCGTTTGGCGCGAGGTGCGAACTCGCGGGCGAGAGTGCGCGCGATCTCGCGATAGCGCGCCGTGGTTGCGCCTTCGAACATGGTCATCCCTTTCGTCAACGCCCGAAGGATGGTCCGACGAAAGCTCGCGATCAAACGAATAAAGATTGAGGATAACTTCAGGGATCATAAAGTTATCGGGGCCGGAAATCCTCTTCGGAGGCTTCGGGCCCGGCCGGCGGGTTATCCCTCGGGGGTTCCTTTCCCCCGGTCAGCAGCCACAGCAGCGGCAGGCGCCAGAGCCTGCTCGACGGATCGTCGCGTGTGACCAGGGCGAGCTCGCGCCACACGCGCTGCGTGCCCATCGGCAGCATGATGAGCTCGCTGGAGGCGTGGCGGCGCACATCCGGCTCGGGCAGGATGGTGAAGCCGAGCCCGGCGCAGACGCACTCCACCGTCGCGGCGACATTGTCGAGCGTCAGGACGTTGCGCGGCGCAAGCCCCCTGTCCTTGAGAGCGCGGGCCGTCAGCTTTCCGATGCCCGAGAACGGGTTGAAATGCAGGAAGCGCAATCGCTCGATCGCATCTTCGAGCGAGGTCGCCCCCGAAGCGACCGGAGCCGCCACCACCATCTCGTCGAGCGAGACGAGGTCGAAGTTCAGCCGCGGATCGTCCTCACCCACGCGCGTGACGATGCCCGCGTCGAGACGCCCGGACAGCACGCCGGCCTGGAGATCGTCGGAAAGCCCGGTAATCAGGTCGAACCGTGCCTTCGGCGCGTGGCGTGATGCGCGTTGCAGAAGCACGGGGACGCAGCGCACCGCCGCCGAGAGGATCACGCCGATGCGAAAATGCCCGCCCAGCATGGTCCCTTCGGCGCAGGCTTCGCGCAGCGCCGCCTCCTCCAGCAGCATCCGCCCCGCATGTTCGGCGACGCGCCGGCCCACCGGCGTCAGCCGGGGCGGGCGGCTGTTGCGATCGAAAAGCGCGACGTCGAGCTCCTGCTCGAGCGTCTTCATCTGCATGCTGACCGCCGACAGGGTCATGTTCGCCTCTTCGGCCGCGGCAGTGAAGGAGCCGACCCTTGCGATCAGCGCGAGGGTTTCCAATGCGCGAAGATTCATATCTCCAAAGCTCCTGAAGTTATCCTCCATTTTTATTCGCTTGATCTTGTATGGCAAGTCCGCGCATCGGCGGACGGCCCCGCGCCTTCTGTGCTCTCGGGCCGCCCGGCATGGATGACGCCTGCCGGGAAGCTGGCTGGCGGCCTTCCGGGGTTGCAGCGTTGCGCCCTTTGTAGCACGCAGCCCGGATGCGCCCGCCTGTATCCACAGGTGTTGAATTTAACGTCCAGACTTATTCGATTGTTTGAGATTTGATTGGCGCCTAGATTGGTCCGCCGCGCTCGACGACCGTGAAACGGTCGTCAGGATATTCGCCCTCGCCCCTGTCGCGATAAGGGAGTTGACGTGACAATCCGCGATCTCAAGACCTTTCTTGCAGTCGTCGACCACGGCTCTTTCGTTGCGGCGGCGGAAAAAGTGGCAAGAACGCAATCGGCCGTCACCCTGCAAGTCAGGAAGCTGGAGGCCGACCTCGGATACGAGCTGTTCGATCGCAGCAAGCGGCCCCCGACGTTGAACGAGGCGGGACGCGCGCTGATCCCGATGGCGCGCGACACGGTTCGGTCTTATGAAAACCTGCTGCGCGAGAGGAAGCTTCCGGGTCCGGCCGGGACCCTCAGGCTCGGCGTCATCCCCAGCGTGATCACCAGCATCATGCCCAAGGCCCTGGTGGCGCTCAGGAAACTGCATCCGAGCCTGCACATCGACGTGGTGATGAGCGTGTCCGCGGAGCTGGTGGAGCGGGTGGAGAAGCACAATATCGACGCCGCGATCGTCAGCGAGTTCGATGAAAAGCTCTCTCCCCTGTCGTGGCTTCCCTTTGCGCGGGAGCCTCTGATCATCGTCGTGCCGCACGACGGCCCGGACACGTTCTCGGAGGATATTTTCGCGGCTTTTCCCTTCATCCGCTATGCGCGCCATACCTGGGTCGGAGCGCTCATCGAGGAAATAATCAACAAATATCGCTGGCCGGTCAGGGAGGCCATGACGCTGGACACCATCGAGGCCGTGATGACCATGGTCCATCACGGGCTTGGGGTTTCCATCGTTCCCCTTTGCAATTTCGAGCAGGGAGCGACGAAGGTTCGCACGCTGGCTCTGCCGGGGCCGGCCTATTTCAGGACGATCGGCATCGTGCACAAGGCGGAAACGACCAAGATGGAGCCGATCAACCTTCTGCTGGCCGAGCTGAAATCGCTCAGTCAAAGACCCATATCCGGGTAGCTCGCGCGCGGCGCGTCTTCGGCTTTACCGGGAAGAACTGCAAATCGTCTTTGTACGGGATTTTTTGCGCGCGTCCGGCTCCCCGTTTTTCCTGCCGCAACCGCGTCTTGATTAAAACTAATGCTAAGCATGATTTTTACAAACTTGATTTTCGCCGGTCGGGTTAACTAGCCTGCGGCGGTAGTGGGAGAGCAAGGCATGATGCAAGGCATTCACGACGACAAGTCGTGGAGTGGGAGAGATCCTCATAATATCCAGCCATGCGCGGAGAAAGATATTATCGATAACCGTATACTGTCCGTAGACAAGGTTTCGCTTGAATACAGGACTCGCGATACCCAGGTGCTTGCTGCGTATCGCGTATCTTTCGATGTCTACAAAAGCGACAGATACGTTCTCCTCGGTCCTTCCGGCTGCGGAAAGTCTACGCTGCTCAAGGCGGTGGCTGGATTCCTGACGCCGACGGAGGGCTCGATCAGCCTGAACGGCACGCCCGTTCGATCCCCCGGTCCGGACCGGATGATGGTGTTTCAGGAATTCGACCAGTTGCTGCCGTGGAAGACGGTCCTCGGCAATACTGTCTTTCCCATGGTCGCCAGCGGTCGTTACTCCAAGAAAGCCGCCCTGGAGCGGGCCCGGATCTTCCTGAACAAGGTCAAGCTGTCGAAATTCGCGGATGCCTACCCGCATATGCTCTCGGGCGGCATGAAGCAGCGGGTGGCGATCGCGCGCGCCCTGGCGCTGGAGCCCGAGATACTCCTGATGGACGAGCCGTTCGCGGCGCTCGACGCCCTGACGAGGCGCCAGATGCAGGACGAACTGCTCGAATTGTGGGCCGAAGCCCGCTTCACATTGATGTTCGTCACGCATTCGATCGAGGAGGCCATCCTCGTCGGGAACAGGATCCTGGTCCTGAGCCCGCATCCGGGGCAGGTGAAGGCAGAGCTCGACGCGTCCGGATATGGCAGGTCGCATCAGGGCGGAACCGGCTTCCAGTCCCTCCAGAAGCGTATCCACGACATGCTCTTTGCGGAGCAGATGGGAGAGGCGACCCATGGCTGACCCCTCCCTGTCGCACGCCGGGCAGCGCCCGGAGATCGTGAACGAAACCCTGCCCGTCGGCAGCGCCGCTTCGGTGCAGGCGCCCTTGTCCCTGTTCGTCCGCATCAGGGAGCACGAGGCGACGAGGCGGCTGGTCGTTCTGTTCATCCTCGCCTGCGCCTGGGAGATGTACGCGCGCTACCTCAACAACGATCTGATGTTCCCGACGTTCCTGGAGACGATCCGGGCGCTGGTCGAGGTGACGCTCGACGGAACCCTGCCGAACAGGATTGCCACGTCGCTCCAGTTGCTGGCGTTCGGTTACGGGATCGGCATAGCCCTGGCCTCCGTGCTGACGGTGACGGCCGTCTCCACGCGGTTCGGAACGGATTTCCTGTCGACGTTGACGGCGATGTTCAATCCGCTGCCGGCGATCGCCTTGCTGCCGCTGGCTCTGCTCTGGTTCGGGCTCGGCGCTGGAAGCATCATATTCGTCGTTGTCCACTCCGTGTTGTGGGCGGTCGCGCTCAACATGCACACGGGCTTCCTGTCCGTGCCCGAGACGTTGCGGATGACGGGCAGGAATGTCGGCCTGACCGGGCTGCGTTATGTCGTCGGCATTCTCATACCGGCCGGGTTCCCGTCGATCGTGGCCGGTCTCAAGATCGGATGGGCGTTCGCCTGGCGAACCCTGATCGCGGCGGAGCTCGTCTTCGGCGTATCGGCGCGATCCGGCGGGCTGGGATGGTTCATCTACGAGAACCGGAACCAACTCCTGACATCCTATGTATTTGCCGGGTTGCTGGCGGTCATCATCATCGGGCTGCTGGTTGAAAGCCTTATATTCAGGGCGATTGAGAACTACACGGTCAATCGCTGGGGAATGCAGAGATAATAGAGGAATCGGAGGAACAAGATGAAATTTCTCGGAAGCACATTTCTCGCCGCGGTTGCGCTGACATTTGCGGGCGCGAGCGCAGGCTGGGCGCAATCCGGCACGCTGCGGGTCTCTACCCAGGACGGTCTGGCCTATCTGCCGTTCATCATCATGGAGCAGGAGAAGCTCGTCGAGCAACTGGCCCGGGACAAGGGTCTCGGCGACGTCAAGGTGGAATGGACGCGCCTGGCGAGTTCCGCCACGGCCAACGATGCGCTGCTGTCGGGAAACCTCGACATCGCCACCGGCGGCGTGCCCGGCTTCGTCATCCTGTGGGAGCGCACCCGGTCGAACCTCGCCGTCAAGTCCATCGGCGCCTGGGCTTCGGTGCCGAGCTATCTCATGGTGAAGAACAAGGACATCGCGACCCCGCGCGATTTCACCGACAAGGATCGCATCGCGGTGCCTGCCGTCAAGACGTCGAACCAGGCGATCTTTCTCCAGATGCTCTCGGAGCAACTGTACGGCAAGGATGTGTTCGACAGGTTCGATACGATGACCGTCTCGCTCGCGCATCTCGACGGCATGAACGCAATGCTCAATCCCGCCAGCGAGGTCACCGCGCATTTCGCCATCGAGCCGTTCGCATCGCGCGAGCGCGAAAGCGGGGCCCGCATGCTGCTCACCTCCTACGACGTCCTCGGAGGGCCGGCGACCAGCAGCCTCATGTGGAGCACTACGAAGTTCTACGAGGAGAACGAAGCGCTGGTCGACGTTTTCCTGGAGGCGTTTTCGGTGGCGGCCGACCGGATCGCGGCCGACAAGGGCGCTGCTGCGCAGACCTATATTGCGGCAACCGGATCCCGCCAGAGCATCGATGACATCTCCGTCACGCTCAATGATCCGTTGATGGAATTCGGGCTGACGCCGCAGAATGTGATGCCGGTCGCCGACTTTCTTTCGCGCACCGGCATCATCAAGAGCAGGCCGGCCGACTGGAAGGAGATGTTCTTCCCGGTCGCGCATGACGGCGGTGGAAGCTGAAAATCTGCCGAATGACTGCCTCGGAATAGCTGGTGTCGAATAAATCTATCGACCTGTTCTATTGACTGGCAGCAACGCGGCCGAAACAGGTCACGGCGGACGGTGTTCCGCCTTGACCCCTCCAGCAGGTCTGCGATGAGCGAAAATTCAGGAACGTTGGAAGTTTCCGTCTGGCGCGGCGCGGATGACAAGGGCGAGTTCGCAACCTTCAGCGTGCCGGCGTACGACAACCAGACCGTTCTCGACGTCGTAAGCTGGATCCAGCAGTCGGCCGATCCGTCCCTGAGCTATCGTTATGCCTGCCGGGTGGGCATGTGCGGCTCATGCGCGATGATGGTGAACGGCCAGCCGCGCTGGACGTGCCGCACCCATGTCAAGCGCGTGCTCCGCGACAACAGGCTTCAGGTCGCGCCGTTGCGCAACCTGCCCGTCATCAAGGATCTCGTGACGGACATGGATCCGTTCTTCGAGAAATGGGTGAAGGCGGGAGGCGTGCACAAGCCCAGCCGCTCGCGCGCCGAGCCGATCCAGCCGGTCGCGCCGACCGATCCGGGCCGGGTCGCGGCCGACAAGGCGATCGAGTGCATCAATTGCGCGGTCTGCTACGCGGCTTGCGATACCGTCGCCTCCAGCCCCGATTATCTCGGGCCCGCCGCCTTGCAGCGCGCCTGGACGCTCTACAACGACGCCAAGGTCGAGGATCGGCAGGCCATTCTCGACGGCGTTTCGGGCGGGGGCGGGTGCCACAACTGCCATTCGCAAGGCAGTTGCACCCGCTTTTGCCCGAACGAGCTGGACCCGCTGGGCGCCATTGCCGGCCTGAAGCGCGCCAGCGCGCGCTCGTTCTTCAAGCGGAGCCGATAGGATGCTGACTCTCGGCCTCTACATGGCACAGCGCCTGAGCGCGATGGTGATGGCGCCGCTGGTGCTCGGGCATATCGCCGTGATGATCTACGCCGTCCGCAGCGGCCTCAGCACGGCCGAAATACTGGGCCGGACCCAGGGCAGCATGGTCTGGTTCCTTTTCTACGGAAGCTTCGTGGTGGCCGTCTCGATCCATGCGGCCATCGGGCTGCGGGTGATCCTGCACGAGGCCACGGGTCTGAAGGGGCTCGGCCTGGAGCTGTTCACCTGGGGCGTCGGGATCGTGCTGCTGTCGATGGGAGCGCGCGCCGTGCTGGCCGTGACGATGCTGTGATCCTGAAGCCGCATCGCCACCATCCGCTCTGGCTGGCCTACATGCTGCACCGGCTGTCGGGCATCGCGCTGGCGCTGTTCCTGCCGGTGCATTTTTATGTGCTCTCCTGGGCGATCGCGCGGCCGGACGCTCTCGACCGCTTTTTGAGCTTCGCCGACAATCCAGTCGTGAAGCTGGCGGAGTTCGGGCTGGTCTTCCTGCTGGCCGTGCATTTTTTCGGCGGCCTGCGCCTTCTGGCGCTCGAGTTCCTGCCCTGGTCGGGGCGTCAGAAGAGCCTCGCGGCCATGGCCGTCGCCGGAGCTTTTCTGGTCTCGGGCGTCTTCCTCTTGAGAGCGGTGTGAACCATGCCCGCGAAACTCGACGTCGAGCGCAGCGAAACCGATATCCTGATCCTCGGGTCCGGCGGCGCGGGACTGTTCGCTGCGCTCCATGCGCAGCAGACCGCCCCGGCCGGAACGCGCATCGCCCTCGCCGTGAAGGGGCTGATCGGCAAATGCGGCTGCACCCGCATGGTGCAGGGCGGCTACAATGTGGCGCTCGGCGGCGGGGATACCGTCGAGCGGCATTTCATGGACACGATCCGCGGCGGCGCATGGCTGCCCAATCAGGACATGGCCTGGCGACTCTGCGAGCAGGCCGTCGTGCGCATACGCGAGCTGGAAAACGAGATCGGGTGCTTCTTCGACCGGAACCCCGACGGCTCCCTTCACCAGAAGGCGTTCGCCGGGCAGACGGCCGACCGCACCGTTCACAAGGGCGACCTGACGGGGATCGAGATCATCAGCCGCCTGATGGAGCATGTCCTTGCCCGGCCGTTCACGAAGCTGCAGGAGCACCGCGCCATCGGGCTGATCCCGACGAAGGACGGTTCCGCTCTGGCCGGCGTGCTGTTCATCGACATGCGCACGGGGCGGTTCCGGTTCGTGCGCGCCAAATGCGTGATGATGGGCACGGGCGGCGGCCCCACAATGTACAAATATCACACGCCCTCCGGCGACAAGACCATGGACGGCCTCGCCATGGCCCTGCGTGTCGGCCTGCCGCTGCGCGACATGGAGATGGTGCAGTTCCACCCGACCGGCCTTCTGGCGGGCGACCATACGCGCATGACCGGAACCGTGCTCGAAGAGGGCCTGCGCGGCGCCGGCGGCCAGCTTCTGAACGCGCGCGGCGAGCGGTTCATGTTCGACTACGACAAGCGCGGCGAACGCGCGACGCGCGACGTCGTCAGCCGCGGCATCTATGCCGAAATGCGCAAGAACAACGATCCCGCCCAGACCGGCATGTTCATCTCGATGGGCCATCTGGGCGCGGACGTCGTCCGCCGGAAATTTGCCGGCATGGTCAAGCGCTGCGCCGATTCCGGTTTCGATCTGGTGGCCGGAAAGGTCGAGGTCGTCCCGACCGCGCATTATTTCATGGGCGGCGTTGTCGTCGACCCGGATACCCGCACGGAGATGGAAGGTCTCTACGTCGCCGGCGAAGATGCTGGAGGCGCCCACGGCTCGAACCGGCTGGGCGGCAACGGCGTGGCGAACTCGACGGTTTACGGGGGCATCGCGGGAGACGTGATGGCGTTCGACGTTCGCCACATGGCGGCCTTGCGGGACCCCGACGAAGAGATCCTCGCCGCCGAGGTCGAGCGCGCCTGCCATCCCTTCTCGAAGAAACCGGCGAATATCCAGGCGCTTCGTCAGAAGCTTCAGGAGGTGATGTGGGAGGACGTGGGCGTCATCCGCACCGGCTTCGGCATGCAGCGCGGGCAAAGGCGTGTCGCCGAAATCCGGGCCGAGCTGATGGAAACCGGGGTCGATTCCTCAAATCTCGCCTTCAACCTGACATGGCACGACTGGCTGAACATGGCCTCGCTGGTCGAGATATCCGACGTGATCGCGCGGGCAGGCCAACTGCGGGAGAATTCCCGCGGCGCCCATTTCCGCGAGGATTTTCCCGAAGCCGGCGAGATGGAGGACTCCTACTTCACCGTGGTCCGCAAGAGCGGCGACGGCCTCGCCCTGCAACGCGATCCCGTGCAGTTCACCATCGTAAGGCCGGGAGAGACGGTCCTGCCCGCAGGCGAGCCCGAGACGCTGGTCGCAACCCAATAGCGCAAGCCGTGAATCCGTTCCGGCCCGGCGAAAGAGGAAGCTGACATGATTCCGATCAACTTGATCCAGTCCACCGCCGAAACTCTGATGGCAAAAGCCGCCATCGAAATTCCCGAAGACTATCTTGAGGGATTGAAGCACGCCGCCGATACCGAAAGCGGCGATCTTTCCTCTTTCGTGCTTCAGGCCATGCTCGACAATTACGAGGCGGCCAAGCAGGATCGCCGCGCCATGTGCGGCGACACGGGCACTCCCCGCTGGTACGTCAAGATGGGCAACGACACCCGGATCGAGGGCGGTCCCGTTGCGCTTGAGGCCGCGCTGCGCCGCGCCACTGCCAACGCGACCCGTTCGGTGCCGTTGCGGCCGAATCGGGTCCATCCCTTGTGGCGCACCGATCACGACAACAATATCGGCATCGGCGCGCCCGAGATCGAGTACGGCTACGAGCCGGGCGGGGAATGGATCGACCTGATCACCGTCCACAAGGGCGGGCTGTTCGGCACCGACTACCGCATGCTGTTTCCGTCGGACGGCATTCAGGGGATCAGGCGCTTCTACCTCGACAGTCTGGTCGCGTTCGGAAAGCGCGGCCTCGCCTGCCAGCCGGCGATCATCGGCATCGGCCTTGGCGGCTGCAAGGACACCTGCATGGTGCTGGGCAAGCGCGCCGCCTGCCTTCGCATCGTGGGCGACCGCAATTCCGATCCGAAGATCGCGGAGCTCGAGCTCGAACTCAAGGAACTCGGCAACTCCATTGGCATGGGCGCAATGGGTTTCGTCGGGAAGAACATGGTCATCGATGCCCATATCGAAGTCGGCTACTGCCACACGGGCGGCATGCAGATGTCGGTCCACGCCTTCTGCCTGTCGTCGCGCCGCGCCGTCGCGCGCATCCATCCCGACGGACGGGTCGAGCATCGCACCGATCCGGATTGGTTCACGCCCTATCAGCGGCGCGAATCCGTGGAATGGGACATGGCCCTGGAGGCTGCCGAATGAAACTGCGCGAAGTCGTCCTGAGCACGACCCCGACGGCCGAGGAGATCGCCCGGCTCCGCCTCGGCGACGTCGTCTACCTCAGCGGGCTGATGTATACGGCGCGCGAAGGCGTCTACATGCGCGCCCTCGAAGGCAAGGCCAACATTCCGATGGAGCTTCCGTCGCAAAGCGCGGCGAATTTCCATTGCTCGCCCGCCGCGACCATTCGCGAGGACGGCACCTTCGACCTGGGCGCGGTCACCGCCACGGCCAGCTTCCGCTTCGCCAAATGGCTGCCGGAATGGATGGCCAGGACCGGCGCCCGGTTGATCGTCGGCAAGGGAGGCATGTCCTCCAAGGACTACAAGGAGTATTTCGTGCCCAACGGCGCGGTCTATCTGTCCACGGTCGGCTACGGCACCGGCGCGCTCCTCGGCAGGGGCGTCGAAAATGTCGAGGCGGTGCACTGGCACGAGGAGCTGGGGCTTGCCCAGGCCATGTGGGTGCTTCGCTGCAACCGGATGGGGCCGTTCCTCGTCGCCTCCGACATCGAAGGGAACTGCCTCTTCGAGCGGGAGAACGCCAGGATCGTCGAGAACCTCGAACGCGTCTACGAGGGTACGAAGCCGGCCGTGCTGAAACGGTTCGGCGAGACCGACGACCGGCGGGACGAGCTGATCGGATGACCTTCCGGCCGGCGCCGGCCCGCCGGGCGTCAGAGCGCCACGCGCGCGCCGCCGGAAGCCGCGATGGCATGGATCGCCTTCTCGAAATGCAGCGCGTCGGCGAAGGACGGATAGGCGTCGCGCCCGTCGGCGATGGCGCGCAGGAATGCCGCCGCCTCGATGGTCTTCAGGTCGTTGAAGCCGATCTGGTGGCCGGGCGCCGGCGTGAACTGCCCGTAGGGCTCGTGCGCCGGTCCCGTCAGGATGGTGCGAAACCCCTGTTGCGCCGTTTCGCCGGCATTTTGGTAGAGGCGCAGCTCGTTCAGCCGTTCCTGGTCGAAGCAGATCATGCCCTGCGTGCCGTGAACCTCGACGGCCATGTAGTTCTTGCGCCCCCATGCCGAGCGCGAGGTGGAGAACAGTCCCTGCACGCCGCTTTCGAAGTCGAGGATGGCCGAGGCGATGTCCTCGTTCTCGACCGGCCTTGGCCCGCCACCGTCCGGCGAGGGGCGCGTTGCGTGAACCGTGCGGATGTCGCCGATGACGCTGCGGATCGGCCCCATCAGCTCGACCGCCATGCTGATCATGTGGCAGCCCATGTCGCCGAGCGCGCCGAGGCCGGCCTCGGCCCTCGTCGCCCGCCATGTCCACGGCAGGTCGGGATCGGCCTGGTAGTCCTCGTCGACGAAGCCGCGGAAATGAATCGGCCGGCCGATCGCGCCCTCCCCGATCAAGGCGCGGGCATGCTGGAAGGCGGGGTTGCGGATATAATTGTAGCCGACGATGGTCCGGCCCGGCGCGCTTCCCGCGGCCCTGGCCATCGCCTCGGCCTCGCCGAGCGTCAGCGCCATCGGCTTTTCGCAATGGACGTGCTTGCCGGCTCGCAGCGCCGCCATTGCCATCTCGGCGTGCAGCTTGTTCGGCGTGGTGATGCAGACGAGGTCGACGGAGGGATCCGTGACGAGCACGCGCCAGTCGTCGGTGGCGCGGGCGAAACCGAACTGGCCGGCCATCGCCGCCGCCTTGTCGACCGGCGTGTCGCACAGCAGTTCCAGCCGCGGGGCCGGCACGTCGCCGAACACCGCCTTGACCGCGCCGTAGGCCAGCGCGTGGCACTTGCCCATGAAGCCGGTGCCGATGAGGCCGATGCCGACGCTGTTCACGACCGGCCGCCGATCTCGGACAAGGCCCCGGTTTCGGACAGGGCGATAGCGCGCCGCTCGCCGACCGATTGCAGCGCCGCTTCCGCCAGCAGAAGCGCGGCAAGGCCGTCCGCGCCGGACGGGGAGGGTTTCTTGCCCTCCTTGATGGCGGCGACGAAGGCGGCGATCTCGGCCGCATAGGCTGCCGTGTAGCGCGTCATGAAGAAATCGTGCAGAGGCGGCCGCGTATAGCCGTCCGCGGTCGCCAGCTCGATCGAAACCGGGCGCTGGTTCTCCGCCGAGACCGCGCCCTTCGATCCGTGCACCTCGATCCGCTGGTCGTAGCCATAGGCGGCGCGGCGCGAATTCGAGATCGTGCAGTGTTTTCCCGAAGGCGTCGTCAGCGTCACCGATACGCTGTCGAAATCGCCCAGCCTGCCGATCCCGGGGTCGACCAGAACCGAGGCTGTGGCGAACACGCTGTCGGGCTCCTCGCCGAGCAGGAAGCGCGCCATGTCGAAATCGTGGATCGTCATGTCGCGGAAGATGCCGCCCGACGAGGCGATATAGCCGGCCGGCGGCGGGCCCGGGTCGCGCGAGACGATCTGCACCATCTCGACCGCGCCGATGCGGCCGTCGTCGATCGCCTGCCGCGCCGCGCGAAAATGCGGATCGAAGCGGCGGTTGAACCCGATCATCAGCGGGGCGCCCGTGTCCTCCACCGTCTTCAGGCAGCGCCTGACGCGGTCGGCGGCGAGGTCGACCGGCTTCTCGCAGAAGATCGCCTTGCCGGCGCGCGCGAAGCGTTCGATCAGGTCGGCGTGGGTGTCGGTCGGCGTGCAGATGATGACGGCGTCGATGTCGGGCGACGCCTCGATCGCGTCGACGGAAAGCGCCGCGCCGCCATGACGGGCGACGATGGCGCCAGCTGCGTCCGCCACCGGATCGGACACGGCCGCCAGCGTCGCGTCGGGGTTCGCGCCGATGGCCGCGGCATGGACGCGGCCGATGCGCCCCGCGCCCAGAAGTGCAAATCTGATACTCATGCTTCCTCCCGGAGCTTCGTCCGGATTCCTGTGCGCGATCGCCCGCAGGGGCGCATCGCCGCTTGCGAAAACAGAATATACATTCCAAAATCAGGGAAAACGGATCGTGTCAAGGGAGCAGAAATGTCGGCCGAGCAAATCGCCGCCCCGAAGAATCTCGCTGATTTTCAGGAGAGGCTGCGCCGCGCCGGCGGCGGCCTGCCCAAGCGGCTGAGGCAATGTGCCGACTACATCGCCGCCAACCCCGACAGGATCGCTTTCGCCACCGTGGCCGACCTCGCCGCCGGCGCGCAGGTGCCGGCCTCGGCGCTGATGAGGTTCTGCCAGGAAATGGGCTTTTCCGGCTATTCGCAGATGCAGAAGCTGTATCGCGAGGAATATTCGCAGAAATGGCCGGACTATGCGACTCGGCTTTCGAGCCTGCGCAATGCCGGCGGCGAGACGCCGACGGCGCTTCTGGCCGAGTTCGCCGAGGCCGGCCGGGCCTCCATCGAGAACCTGACCCGCTCGATCGATCCCGACGGGCTGCGCAAGGCGGTCACCGCGCTCGCGGGCGCGCGCACCATCCACATCGTCGGGCTGCGGCGCACCTTTCCTGTGGCCGCCTACCTTGCCTATGCCTTCGAGAAGATGAGCATTCCGGCGATCCTGCACAGCGGCGTCGGCAATCTCAACCAGGAGCACATGCTGGGCGACGGCGACGCGCTGGTGGCGATCACCTTCGCTCCCTACACCGCCGACACGGTCGCGCTGGCCGAGGCGGCCGCCGCGCGGGGGCTCGACATCGTCGCCATCACCGACCTGCCGACCAGCCCGCTCGCCGCGCTCGAGGCGGTGCAGCTTTTCGTCTCCGAGATAGATGCCGGCAGCTTCAGGGTGCTTTCCGCGACCATGACGCTGGCCATGGCGCTGTCGGTGGCGGTGGGGACGCGGCGCCGGCTGATCTGATTTTGGAATATGGGTATTGATTCATAGAAAAAATGGAATATACATTCTGATCGTCGGGTGTTTCCTGCGAGAGGACGTCGCCAAATGCGATGCGCGGTCGATGCCCCTTGATCACGCGAAAGGGAGGATCAGATGAGAAAGTCGATTCTGGCACTGGCGGCGTCCGTTGCCGCGCTGACGGGTCCTGCGGCCCCGGCTCTCGCCGACGGCGAGCGCTTCGTCCTTGTCAGCCACGCGCCGGACAGCGATAGCTGGTGGAACACCATCAAGAACGCCATCAAGGTCGCCGGCGGCCAGATGGGAGTGACGGTGGAGTACCGCAATCCGCCGACCGGCGACCTCGCCGACATGGCCCGCATCATCGAGCAGGCGTCGGCGTCGAGCCCGGACGGCATCATCGCCACCATCGCCGACTACGACGTGCTGTCCGGTCCGCTGTCCAACGCGGTGGCCATGGGCATTCCCGTCATCACCATCAATTCCGGCACCGAGGAACAGTCGAAGACGATCGGCGCGCTGATGCATGTCGGCCAGCCCGAGCATGCCGCCGGCCTCGGCGCCGGCGAGAAGGCCAAGGCCGCGGGCGTCACCAGGTTCCTGTGCGTCAACCACTACATCACCAACCCTGCTTCGGTGGAACGCTGCCAGGGCTATGCCGACGCGCTCGGGGTCGATCTCGGCAACCAGATGATCGACGCGGGGCAGGACCCGGCGGAGATCAAGTCCAAGGTGATGGCATATTTGCAGGCCAACCCGGACACCAACGGCGTCCTGACCCTCGGTCCGACCTCCGCCCACCCGACCATTGCCGCCCTCAACGAGAGCGGCCAGGCGGGCACCATCCACTTCGGCACCTTCGACCTGTCCGGCGAGATCGCCGCGGCCATCAAGGACGACGTCATTGCCTTTGCCATCGACCAGCAGCCCTATCTCCAGGGATACCTGCCGGTGGTCATCCTGACCAACCTCGCCCGCTACGGCGTGGTGCCGGGCAATTCGATCAATTCCGGCCCCGGCTTCGTCACCAGGGACAACATCGCGCTCGTCGAGAAATACGCCGGCGAATACCGCTGATCGCGCGCAGGCGGGGGAGGCCGGCGGCAAGGCCGTCTTCTCCCCTCTCGAAAAAGATGGGACGCCGGGCGCTGCCGCCCGGCGACCGGACACGCACGCAACGATTTCTGGAGAGTGTGGATGCCTGACAACCAGCTCCGGCCGGGCCGCGCCGCGACCGACGTGGCGGACCTGATCAAGGACGAGCGCGTCAAGGAGATGTCTCCCTGGCGCAAGGCGCTGATACGCCCCGAACTGGGCGCGATCTGCGGCACGGTCCTCGTCTTCGCCTTCTTCCTCGTCATCGCCAGCGGAACCGGCATGTTCGCGCCGCAGGGGGTGCTCAACTGGGGCGTGGTGTCGGCCCAGTTCGCCATCATCGCCGTCGGCGCATGCCTGCTGATGATCGCCGGGGAGTTCGATCTGTCGGTCGGCTCGATGATCGGCTTTTCCGGCATCGTCATCGCGCTGATGTCGGTGACGTGGGGCTATCCCGTGTGGCTCGCCATCCTCGTCGCCTTCGCCGTCGCGCTCGCCATCGGCGCGCTCAACGGCTACCTCGTCATCAAGACCGGGCTGCCGTCCTTCATCGTCACGCTCGCCTTCCTCTATATCCTGCGCGGCCTGACGATCTACGCCTCCATCGCCACGACCCGGCAGACGATCATCGGCGGCGTGCGCGAGGTCGCGGCCGGCGATCCGATCGCCTGGCTGTTCGGCGGCAAGGTTCTGGGCTTCGTCTTCGTCTGGCTCGCCGATATGGGCCTGATCGGCAAGTTCGTCGCCGGCGCGCGCGCCGGCCAGCCGGTCATCGACGGCATCCCGATGCTGCTGGTCTGGGCGCTCGTCCTGATCGCCTTCGCCCATGTGCTCCTGACCCGCACCCGCTTCGGCAACTGGATCTTCGCATCCGGCGGCGACGCGCAGGCGGCGCGCTATGTCGGCGTGCCGGTCGACCGGGTGAAGATATTGATGTTCATGTTCTCGGCCTTCTGCGCCACCGTCTTCGCCACCTGCCAGGTGATGGAGTTCGGATCGGCGGCGGCGGACCGGGGGCTGCTCAAGGAGTTCGAGGCGATCATCTCGGTCGTCATCGGCGGGGCGCTGCTCACCGGCGGCTACGGCTCGGTGATCGGGGCCGCGCTCGGCGCGCTGATCTTCGGCGTGGTCCAGCAGGGACTGTTCTTCGCCGGGGTCGAAAGCTCCCTGTTCCGGGTGTTCCTCGGTGTCATCCTGCTGATGGCCGTCATTCTCAACACCTACATTCGGCGTATGATTACGGGGGAGCGGTGACATGACGACGCCTCTGATCGAACTTGTCGACATCGAGAAGCATTTCGGGCCGGTCATCGCGCTGGCGGGGGTCTCGGTGTCGGTGCTGCCCGGCGAGTGCCACTGCCTGCTCGGCGACAACGGCGCCGGCAAGTCGACCTTCATCAAGACCATGTCGGGCGTGCACCGGCCGACGAAGGGCAAGATCCTGATCGACGGCAACGAGATCGCCTTCGCCAGCCCGCGCGACGCCATGGCCTCGGGCGTCGCCACCGTCTACCAGGATCTGGCGATGATCCCGCTGATGTCGGTGACGCGCAATTTCTGGATGGGCCGCGAGCCGGTCCGCCATTTCGGCCCGCTGAACCTGTTCGATTTCAACCGGGCCAACGCGGTCACCATGGAGGAGATGGCGAAGATGGGCATCCGCCTGCGCTCGCCCGACCAGGCCGTGGGCACGCTCTCGGGCGGCGAGCGCCAGACGGTGGCGATCGCCCGCGCCGTCTATTTCGGCGCCAAGGTGCTGATCCTCGACGAGCCGACCT
>CAZVTK010000021.1:0-44505 GCA_964629765.1 uncultured Mesorhizobium sp. | reverse complement strand
TCGTCGCCATCTCGATGACCTCGGGCGGCGGCGCCTGGGACAACGCCAAGAAGTCGTTCGAGGACGGTTTCACCGACAAGGACGGCGTCAAGCACCTCAAGGGCTCGGACGCGCACAAGGCGTCGGTGACCGGCGATACCGTCGGCGATCCCTACAAGGACACCGCCGGCCCGGCCGTGAACCCGGCCATCAAGATCACCAACATCATGGCCCTGCTGCTGCTCGCCGTGCTCGCGCACTGAGCCGCCGGACGCGCCCGAAGGCGCAAGAGAAAAAGGCCCGCGGGAGCGATCCCGCGGGCCTTTGTTTTTGCAGTCCGGTCAGGCGCGGGCGCTTGCGCCCCGCGGGGCCCCCCGGGGGATACCGTCAGGGAATGCGCGAGCCGGGGCCGGCGTCGCCGGGCTTGGGCGCTGCGCTGCCGCCGACGCCGCCGAGCAGTTGCGAGAGGAAGTTCTGGTCGCGGCCGCCGGTGGGCGTGGTGCGCGAGACGAAATCGAACATCCTGCCGTCGCGCAGCCCGTAATTGGCGATCTGCTGGACGCGCCCGTTCGAGCCGAAATAGACGGCCAGCACGCGCTGGTCGACCAGCCGCTTGTTCATGAAGGCGGCGCCGCGCTGGCGCGTCTGCGAGATGTAGTAGAAGACCTCGTTGTCGAAGGTCGCGGTGGTGGACGGCGTGCCGAAAGCCAGCATCACCTGCTCGCGGCTGGAGCCCACCGGCACCTGCGCGAGCGCGTCCTCGTCGATGATGTGCCCCTGCACGAAGGTTTCGCCCGCGCCGCGCGAGGTTGCCGTCAGCGTGTCGCTGGAATTGCAGCCCGAAAGGGCGATCGCCGCGGCGCCGAGCGCCAGCGCGGCCGTGCCGCGTCCAAACATCGATGTCAACGCCAACCCGTCACCTCGCCCAACAATCCCAGTCCGGTCCGGTCCCGCCGGCGCCGGTTTCCCCCGGGCGCGAAAAGCGGTAGACCAGCTTCGCCGGCGATGCAACCGTGGCGCCGGCCCAACGGAATTCGCCCGCGGGAGATACGCCTCGATGCTCAGCCGCCTGTTCGGTCGCCGCAAGCCCGACAACCGCGCCGTCATGGACGCCGTCTACGGTGAAATCGTGGCGGCGGCGCGCCAGCCGGTGTTCTACGCGCGTTGGCAGGTGCCCGACACGCCGCTCGGGCGCTTCGAGATGCTGTCGCTGCATTTGTTCCTGATCCTGCACCGGCTGCGGGGAGGGCCGCAGGCTGCCGCCGCGCTGGCGCAGGAGCTGACCGACGAGTTCTTCAAGGAGGTCGAACACTCCATCCGCGAGCTCGGGATCGGCGACATGGGCGTGCCCAAGCGCATGAAGAAGCTGGCGCGCATGTTCTACGGGCGCGTCGCCGCCTATGACGCGGCGCTCGACGCCAGGGATGCCGGTGCGCTCGAGCAGGCGCTCGCCCGCAACGTCGTGCCCGAGCTGGCGGAATGGCCCGAGGGCCCGCAGTTCGCCGCCTATGTGATCGACACGGCGGCGCGGCTCAAGGAGGTGCCGGAGGAGGCGATCCTGGCGGGCCGGTCGGGCCTTGCCGATCCCGCCGCGATGCGCAGGGACGACGCGGCATGAGCCGGCACGACGGAGAAAGCCCGGTTTCTTTCCGGGTCAACGTGGCGCGTCTGCCGCGCACCGGCACGCCGGTCTGGCTGGACGCCGACGAGGCGCAGCGCGACGCGCTGGCGCGGGGGCACGGCCTCCAGTCGGTCGAGCGGTTCCGCGTCGACGCAGTGCTGACCCCGTGGAAGCGGGGCGGGATCAAGGTGGAGGGCACGGTGAGCGCCGCCATCGTGCAGAGTTGCGTCGTGACGCTCGAACCCGTGCCGGCGACGATCGAGGAGCGCTTCGAGGCGCTGTTCGTCCCGGAGGCATCGCGGCTGGCGCGGCCGGGATGGGCCGACGCGGGCGAGCTGGTGCTGGACGCCGACGGCCCCGACGCGCCGGAGACCTTCTCCGGCGATCATATCGACGTAGGCGCGGTCGCCGAGGAATTCTTCGAGCTCGCCATCGACCCCTATCCGCGCGCGGCCGGCGCTTCGCTGCCGGGAGAGGACGGCGCCACCGGCGCGGGCGGCGGCGGCAACCCGTTCCGCGACCAGCTCGCGAAGCTGGCGCGCAAGTCGTGAAATCCGCCGCCTTCCCAGCCGATTTCGGTTGTCTGCGGAGTCAAAAGCGGTATTTTCGCGGCGCTTCGGGCGTGTCGCCCCTGGCGCCCGGGCATGGGACGAGAGCGGCTTGATACGGATTTCGATCGATGCGATGGGCGGTGACCACGGTCCGAAGGTAGTCCTGCCGGGTCTGGTGCGCGTGCTGGAGCGCCGCTCCGACGTCGAGTTCGCGATCTACGGCCGCTCCGACGAGGTCCTGCCGGTGCTGGAGGGGTTGCCCCGCCTGAAGGCGGCGAGCCGCTTCGAGCATTGCGACGTGGCCGTGCGCATGGACGACAAGCCGAGCCAGGCGCTGCGGCAGGGGCGGCGCGTCTCGTCCATGTGGCGGGCCATCGAGGCGGTCAAGAGCGGCGAGGCCGATGTCTGCATCTCGGCCGGCAACACCGGCGCGCTGATGGCGATGGCCAAGTTCTGCCTGCGCACCATGGCGCCTATCGAGCGGCCGGCCATCGCGGCCGTCTGGCCGACCTTCAAGAGCGAATGCATCGTGCTCGATGTCGGCGCCACCATCGGCGGCGACGCCCAGCAGCTCGTCGACTTCGCCATCCTCGGCGCTGCCATGGCGCGCGCGGTCTTCCAGCTCGAGCGGCCCACGGTCGGCCTGCTCAATGTCGGGGTCGAGGAGATCAAGGGGCAGGAGCAGGTCAAGGAGGCCGGCCAGATGTTGCGCGAGGCCGCCCTCGATTCGATGGACTACACCGGCTTCGTGGAAGGCGACGACATCGCCAGGGGCACGACCGACGTGGTCGTCACGGAAGGATTCTCGGGCAATATCGCGCTGAAGACGGCGGAAGGCACGGCCAAGCTGATCGCCGAGTATCTGCGCAGCGCCATGAGCCGCACCTTGCTGGCCCGGCTCGGCTATCTGCTGGCGCGCAGCGCCTTCAGGCGCCTTCGCGAGAAGCTCGACGTGCGCCGGGCCAATGGCGGCGTGTTCCTCGGTCTCAACGGCCTCGTGGTGAAGAGCCACGGCGGCACCGACGACGAGGGCTTCGCGGCGGCCGTCGAGCTCGGCTACGACATGGTGCGCCGCCGCCTGCTCGACGCCATCCGCACCGATATCGACCGTTACCACGCCCGCAGCCAGACCATTTCCGCCGCCACTCCGGTCGCCGCCGCCGGCGGCCAGTAAAAAGGGAACACGCGATGATTCGCTCCGTCGTGCGCGGCGTCGGTTCCGCATTGCCCGAAAGGGTCATGCGCAATCAGGATCTGGAGGGCGTCGTCGAGACCTCCGACGAATGGATCGTCCAGCGCACGGGCATCCGCCAGCGCCATATCGCGGGCGACCACGAGACGACGGCCTCGCTCGGCGAGGCGGCCGCGCGCGCCGCCCTGGCCGACAGCGGGCTCGACATCGCCGCCATCGACCTGATCGTGCTCGCCACGTCGACGCCCAACAACACCTTTCCGGCGACGGCGGTGGAGATCCAGAACAGGCTGGGCATGAGGCACGGCTTCGCCTTCGACCTCCAGGCGGTGTGCTCCGGCTTCGTCTACGCGCTCACCACGGCCGACCTCTATATCCGCGGCGGCCTCGCCAAGCGTGTTCTGGTGATCGGGGCGGAGACCTTCTCGCGCATCCTCGACTGGACCGACCGCACGACCTGCGTCCTGTTCGGCGACGGCGCCGGCGCGCTCGTGCTCGAGGCCGGGGAAAGCGCCGGCACCCTTGCCGATCGCGGTATCCTCGCGGCCAGCCTGCGCTCCGACGGCGCGCACAGGGACAAGCTCTATGTCGACGGCGGCCCGTCCACCACCGGCACGGTCGGCCATCTGCGCATGGAGGGGCGCGAGGTCTTCAAGCACGCGGTCGGCATGATCACCGACGTGGTCGAGGACGCGTTGCGCATCGGCGGCATCGGCGCGGGCGACCTCGACTGGTTCGTGCCGCACCAAGCCAACAAGCGCATCATCGACGCCTCGGCGAAGAAGCTCGGCATCGACCCGCAGAAGGTGGTGGTGACGGTCGACCGCCACGGCAACACCTCCGCCGCCTCGGTTCCGCTGGCGCTGGCGCAGGCGGTGGGCGACGGGCGCATCAAGCGTGGCGACCTCGTCCTGCTGGAGGCGATGGGCGGTGGTTTCACCTGGGGCGCCGTGCTTTTGCGCTGGTGAGGCCAAGGCGTTGTTTGCACGAGGTAACTTGGGGTTAAGCCTGGGCGCGAGTTCGCTTCTTGACCCGGCTTGCCCAATTCCCTAACGTTTCGCCGTTTCTATCCACAGCATATTTTACGATGGTTGGGCCGTACGATGGGGGGAAAGACACTGACGCGTGCCGATCTCGCTGAGGCGGTCTACCGCAAGGTGGGGTTGTCGCGCACGGAATCGGCGCAGCTCGTCGAGATGGTCATCGACGAGATTTGCGACGCGATCGTGCGCGGCGAGTCGGTGAAGCTGTCGTCCTTCGCGACCTTCCAGGTCCGCTCCAAGAACCAGCGGATCGGCCGCAACCCCAAGACCGGCGAGGAAGTTCCGATCCTCCCGCGCCGCGTGATGACCTTCAAGGCGTCCAACGTGCTGAAGGACCGCATCCTCGAGGCGCATCAGGCGGCTCGCAAGGCGGCCGCCGGGAAATAGCCTTCCGCAGCGTCACTTTTTCTTCGTGCAAGACTTGAATGTTCCGGCCCAAGGGGTTGGAATACGCGTCGAATCGCGAACAAGATCGCTTGTGGAGTTTGCGCGTGGACAAGAGTCCCGATGCGTTCCGGACCATCAGTGAAGTGGCCGAGGACCTTGCCGTGCCGCAGCATGTGCTGCGCTTCTGGGAGACGCGCTTCGCGCAGATCAAGCCGATGAAGCGCGGCGGCGGGCGCCGCTACTACCGGCCGCAGGACGTCGACCTGATCAAGGGCATAAGGTTCATGCTCTACGATCAGGGCTACACCATCAAGGGCGTGCAGAAGCTCCTGAAGGACAACGGGGTGCAGTTCGTCGTGGCCATCGGCGCCGGCGACCTGGCGGCGGTGGAGGCCATCGCCCAGCGGCGACAGGCGGAAGCCGAGGCCGCCGCCGCGCCGCCCGAGCGCCGGCCGCGGCCGGCGGAGGAGGGGGAGCAGCTCGTCGGCCATGCCACCGCGCGGCCCAATCGCCGCTTCTTCGGCCTCGGGCGCGCCGAGGAGGAAGGCCCGGTCCAGCCCGGCGACGGACGCCTGTCGCGCGACAACCGCGCCCTGCTTCAGGAGGCGCTGTTCGACCTCCTGGAATGCAAGCGGCTGCTCGACCAGGTGCGCTGACGGCAGGGTCGCCGTCAGCGGCGCGGCGGCGCGAAAAAATATCGTCGATCGGCACCTTGCGGCAGGCGCGGCGGCTCGCGGAAGGGGCCGGCAGATGATATCTGGTGTCGCCAGCACAGGTTTTCTGAATCGGAGTGCCGCTTGGCCGATCTCGTGAATTCGGGTGCCGATCCCGCCGGGCGTCTGGCGAGCCTCTCGGCGTCGCCGCCGATATTCCGGTCGCGCTTCCTCGACTATTTCACGCGGGTGCACGTCTCCGTGCCGCCGCTGATCTTCATCCCGCTGGCCGGCCTGCTGATCTACTGGGCGCGCGCGCTCGGCTTCTGGGCGCTGCTGGGCTGCGTGCTCGGCGGATACGCGGCGTGGACGCTGATGGAGTACTGGATCCATCGCACGGTCTTCCACTGGGAGTTCGAGAGCGCGCTCGGCGCGAAGGTGCACTGGCTGATCCACGGCATCCATCACGACCATCCCAGCGACCCGCTGCGGCTGGTCTTCCCGCCGCTCGTCAGCATCCCGTCCTTCTTCCTGGTCTACGGGCTGTTCTCGATCGTGCTCGACGGCGCGGTGCTGAACGCGGTGGTCGCCGGGGTGGTGCTGGGCTACGTCATCTACGACCTGACCCATTTCTACCTCCACCACTTCCAGCCGCGAACGCGCCTCGGCCGCGCATTGCGCGCGCGCCACATGCACCATCATTTCCGCGACGATGACACGGCCTACGGTGTCAGCGCCCCATGGTGGGACGTGGTCTTCGGGACGTCGGTGAAGAAGAAGAGGTAAGGCGGGCGGAGCCTCGCCGGCATCATGGCAGGGCCGATCTCTTCCCGGGCAATTGCACCCGTGGAAGAGTAAAACCCTCGCGCAGTGAGGGTTTCGCTGGTCGGAGCGGCGGGATTCGAACCCACGACCCCTTGACCCCCAGCTAAGACGCTGTGCGCCGGATTTGTAAAGTAGGGCGGCACGTTATGCCACCCCCTTCTTCATGGTCCGGGACATATTCCGGGACATTGACAGGTCCGACAGGGCGGCGGCGACTTCGTCGTCCAGCACATGGGCATATTTGGTCGTCGTCTTGATGTCCGAATGATTGAGCGCCTTCTGGACCAATTTCAGGTTGCCGGTGGCCCGAAGCAGCTTCGTCGCCGTGTCGTGCCGTATGTCGTGGAACCGGAAGTTCTGGACCTTGGCCCGCGCCTTCGCACGACGCCATTGCGACTTCGTGCCTTCCGGGGTGATCGGGTATCGCTGCCCTCTCACCTGTCCCTTGCGTGGCCGCTGGCAAATGAAGGTGAACACGTAGTCGTCATGGTCGCCCTTGCACTGGTCCAAGATGTCCTGCACGGCTGGCGTGATCGGCGTCGATACCTCCTTGCCGCCCTTGCCGATGGTCGTGATACGCTTCGCGAAGATGTTGACGTTGTTCCACCGGATCAGGGTTTCGTTGCGGCGTAGGCCGGTCAGGCGGGCGAACTCAAACCATAGGGCATAGTCGCCCCGGTGGTTCTTCCGCTGGTGTTTGTTCGTCCGCACATGCTGCCCGGCGAACGCCGCGTCCAAGGCGTCGGCTTCGTCTTCGGTCAGTTCCCGAACCCGCTCCTTCGGCTCCTTCAGCATGTGCTTCTTCCACGTGATGCGATGCGGGAATTGATGGCCCCACGTGTCTTGCGCCCGGTTCATGACGAACTTCAGCGTAAGCGTCGTGGCGTTCACGGTGCGGGGCGCGATCAGCTTCACCGGGTTGCCGCCCTTGTCCACCTTCCTGCCCATGACGGTCTGCCCCGACGACATGCCACTAGACGGGCAACGTCATCGTTCGTGATGGCGTCAAGGCGCTGGTCCGGCCCGAAGAAGCCGATCAGGCGTTCAATCTCGGTGAAGGTGTTCCCGGCGTTGGCATGATGGTCCCCGACTTCCACCATGTAGCGGCCCCCGGCATGGCGAAGCAGGAGAGGCCCGTTGCCGGTCTTCTTCTCCTGTTCGATGTCCGCCTTCGCCTTGGCGATCAGGTCGCGCTCGAATGCTTCGGCGTCTTTTTTGAGCCGGGCTTTTGTAGAGCCATGAAATCGACGACCTTGGACGACGACATCAAATTGCCAGTATGGGCTTTTGGGGTTTTTGTAGAGGGACACGATACAACCTCACGGACTTTCTATTTTTCGATGAAAGATGCGATGTTCTTGTCGGTGAACATGCGGGTTTTGCGCTGACTGCCGTTGCCGACGCTAATGAAGCGGATGCGCCCGAGGCGGCAGTGTTCGCGTAGGGTCTTGACGGACACGCCAAGGATTCTGGCCGTATCCGTCATGGTGTGCAGGGGTTCGGTAGTCATGCGCCGCCCCTTCCTTCCCGTCGCCAAAGGCAAGCCGCATGGCTTCGGCTTCTTCCGGCTCGCGGCAGATGATCCCGGCGCATGTGCACTTTTCAGCGATGCCCGTGTGCGAGATACGTTGCGCTATCGACTGGCCCTTGATGATGAGCAAGTCCGCGTTGCCGGTCCCGTCCGGGAAAAAGCCGATCACCATGTCATTGAGCTTGATGCGCATCTTCAAGGCCGGTTGCTGTTCGGCGGGCGGCAGGGCGCGGACTTCCTCGTCCCACTCGATTGCGGCTTCAAACACCTTGCCGAGCATATCGGGCAGGTTGGCTATGGCCTGTTCTGAATAGATGACGTTCATCACACGGCGCCCTTCTTCAAGGCGGCTTCCCTGATCGGCTCAATGTGAGCGGCGATCAGTTCCCCGAACTTGCCTTCAGGGGACCAGCCATAGGCGTCGTAATAGAGGTCCGCGGAATCGGTGAACTTGGCCTTGCTGAGGTTCTTCTGAAGGAAGGCGAACGCCTGTTCTGCGGCTTCGTCGGCTTCGTCCGCCACCTTGGTCTTTGCCTTCGGGGCGATTTTCGCCGGCTGCACCTTCTTCTTCGCGGCGACGGCTGCGGTGACGGCAGCGGCCTTCTTCGCCGGGGGCATGTCGGGGGTCGCGGCTTCGATGGCCTTGGCCTTCGCGATCATGGTCTTCACGTCCGCCGCCTTCGGCGTGTTGCCCGCCTCCGCTTCAGCAATGACGACTTCCTTCACCACGTCCGGCGTGGACGGGGCGGCAAGGGCGTAAAGCACCTTGGGGGGCAAATGCGAAACCGTTTCGGATTTGCCTTCGACCAGCTTGGCGGCGTTCATGTAGTTCTGCGCCGTGCGGTCGGTCATGGTGAACTCGGCAGCGATCCAGTTGCCAAACTCGCCGTGGGGGAGGCTTTCCTTCATCGCCAGAAGATCGTTGCCAATCTCGACAATGCTCTTCTTCGCGGCATCAAGTCGGGCGTGGATGCGCTTCGCTGCGGCCTTGGCCTTGCTGGCAACGGCGTTGTCGAGCGCGTCATAGTCGAAGGTGGACGGGATGATTTCCGGTTCTGGAACCGGAGCAAGCCCTAGCTTGGACATGGGGATGGTGATCGGCATCACACGGCCTCCTTCTTGGCTTCCGCCCGCTTGGTTGCCTTCAGAAGGGCGAGGATTTCGCCGTTCATGGTGCGGCTGCTTTCCGCCGCGCGGGCCTTCAGCCATTCCTTCAGGTCGCGGGGGACACGGATTTTCAGGTCATCAACTGCCACGTGACTTCCTTTTTTTGGGTATTAAATAACCCGCAAAGGGTCATTACACGGTAACCTCTTTCCGTCAACCCCTTGTTGGGGTATCTGCTACCCATGATCGAAATCGCACCTGACATGAAACTGCGCATCTCCGTCGAGCTTCGGCAGAAGATCGAGGAAGCGGCCAAGCGGAATGGCCGGACTATGAATGGCGAGATCAATGTGAGGCTGGAGGCTTCATTCGCCAGCGACCCGATTGAGGTCGAGCTAAAGCGACTGGCGAAACGGGTGGCGGCCATCGAACGGCGCTTGGAAGGCGGCATGCCGTCGCTCGAAATCGAAGATGATGACCCCCGACTGACGAGCTATGAATTGGACAACGGATTGTGACTAAGCTCGGAGAAATCGTATTCCCGGAGGTTGGCGGTCAGTCCTCTTACCGCTTTCGCCGGAACGCATCCTTGCCGGTGACGAATTCGTAGGTGCGTCCGACCGCATCGCTGATCTCGAAGCGGGTTTGCCCTTTCAGACCGTCCATGAACCCGCCCGGCTGAACATATGCTTCCTGACCGGGCAGGAAGGTGCGGCAACCCGATACAGCCATCGCCTCCCGCTTGCGCCCCTCGCTGTACATGGTCATGGAGCGAACATAGTCGTCATCGGTGCGGCAGGCCCACATTTCGCGGATGGCTACGCCCTGTCCGTACCATGCCCCTTTCGCCGTCGTTGATGTCGACGACGCCTAAGCTGTGCGTCTATCGTCTCCCATCTCTCCCACGAACGCGAGCGCCAAGACCGCGCAGAAGATGACAGCGAACAGGTTGCGAGGGTTGGAAATGACGACGATGATGGACACCAACAGCATCGTGGTCAGCCAGACCGGCACGCCAACGACATACCGCATCAAGTCACTTTCAACGATGAGCATCGCGCCGAACACGCCGATGAAATAAAGACTACTCGCACCCACGACGGCGAGCACGACAAACTCAATGATGCGACGCTGCCAGACCAGCCGCCCCGCCATGAGGCGCGGAGGGATCACACGCAGTATCAAGCGAGCGAGACTTCCAAACAAGGAAGACTGTTCGACGGGCTGAGGCGCCTGTTTGACGGAACGGGCGGTCTTCGCCAGTTCTTCGCGCAGGTACTTCTTCGCGAGCTTGAACTCCTCATCGTTGAGTTCCCCCGAACGCCACATGGCAGCTAGCTTGTCGAATGCGGCGTCGGTCATTCCAATCCCCGAGTTACTGATGGCCTCTCATCTCGTAGCGTAATTGCAGGAACTTGTAAATAGATTACGTCATATCGAAGAAATCGAATTGCTATCACTGACCCTGCCTTCGCCACCCGCCTATCCCTGCAACAGGAGGCGGCATGGTCGATCTGCGAAAGAGGTTCGGAAGGCTGGTCTCCGCACATCGCAGGCGGATCGGGCTAACCCAAGAGGCACTGGCTGAGAAAGCTGGTGTCAGCGTCGACATGATCTCCAAGATCGAGACCGGCGCGACAGGAGCGCGGTTTCCCGTCATTGAGAGGCTGTCGGGCGCACTCTCCGTCGATCCTGCCGAGCTATTCACCACGGAAGTTCCCGGCGGTGCAATCAACCGGGGAGCATTGACCGATCTGACGACGCAGCTCGCGGGCCTGTCACCTACCGAGCTTCGCTGGATCACTGGCGTGATCGAGGCTGCGCTTCGGTCGCGGTCGTAACCGACTGCTGGGTGCTCCGCAATAAGAGGGTGTTCCCGGAGTTGACGGTCAGTCCCCTGCTACTTTCGCCGGAACCCACATCCTTGCTGGTGGCGAACTCATAGGTGCGTCCGGGCGCGGTAGCTCCCTACGCCTCCAGCCGCCTCAGCGACGCGGCGAAGACGCCGAAGGCCATCTGCGCGTCGGCGGGCACGGTATCGTGGCCGCCGGGAGCATAAAGGCAGAGCCGACCGAGCATGTTGTCGAAGCATGGCCCAAGATCGGCGGACCATTGGCGCTCGTTGAGCGTGGCCGCCAGCGCGTTGTCGGAGATGCGGAACAGCGAAAAGGATGGCTCATCGGCGGCTGCACCCCCGGCAGTCTCGTAAATGACAGGGAGATCGGCATAGAAGCCGGGGGCGACCGTGAAGGCGATCCGCGTATTCTTGTCCTCGAACTGGCAGGGCAGCGCGTCGGTCGGGCAATAGTAGCCGGTGTCCTCGCCCATGCCCTCCGTCTCGTAGGGCGCGGGTTGGTGGAACGCTGCATCCTCCGCCATTACGCCCGATGTGCAGCAGTCGTTCTCATAGCCTTCCGGCACGTCGAACTTGGTCCAGCACACCGCCTGATCGCCCTGAACCCCCGGTCGCACAAAGGTCCATGCGCGGCAGGAGGCGTCCTCGGCGCAGAGCGCCCGGCACATCAGCGGATCATTGCCGGAAAGCGGCGTCTGGGAGATGTCATGGCCGGGCCGGTCTATTCCCGGTTCGACCGAGCTGCGCCGCGTGTCGGGCTCCGGCTCGTCCTGCGTTCCCGGAGAGGGTGCGGGTGCGGCCGGGGCCGATGGCGACGATCCCTCGGGCAGCACCTTCAGCGCCTGCTCGGCCACGACGTGCTGGCCGAAGGTAGCGTGTCTGATCACGTAGCGCAGGGTGTAGTCCCCCGGCTCCGGCGTATCAATCAGGCCGCTGCCGTCCCCCGCCAGTTCCGGCCGGAAGCGCGCGGTCTTGATGTTGGACCAGTTGAAGGTGTGATCACCCAGCACCGCGATCTCCACCACACTCTCGTGCCGCTCGGCAGGCACTGCGCCGACGATCCGGAAGGCGAGTTCCTGCCCCGTCACTACCTCGGCGGGCGCCTCGATCCGCACCTGCGCCCGGTAGCCGTCCACCTCGCGCATGTCGGCCAGGATCGCCTGGGCGACGGCCTCGGACGCAGGCGTAAGCAGCCGCGCGTCGGGCTTCAGCCCCGTGGCGAAGAAAGTGCCGTCGTCGCCGTAGGAGTTGGAGCGGGTGAGCGTCATCTCCGAGCCGTAGCCGATCATGTTGCAGCGCGGATGCTCGATGAAGTAGCTGCCCGCAGGCTGAAAGCCGTAGGCGCCGCAGCGATCTTCGGCGAGGCACAGGGCGCGACACGCCTCGGGCCGCGAGCCGGGAGCCATGTCGATCGACACGCCTTCCCAGCCGGTCCCGCCTCCCATGGCCGTGGCCGAGAACTCGGAGAACGGCAGCCATTCCTGGCCGCCGGCCCCGCTCCAGTCGGGCACGTCTGGCGCGTCGGCGACTTCGGCCGGAGCGGTCTCCCCGCAGCCTTCCGGCTCGACGTCGGCCGGCCCGCCGAAGCCGAGTTCCATCCGGTTGATGTCTGCGGCGGTCAGTTCGACGCGCCGGTTGAGGGCGCGGCCTTCGGCGGTGTCGTTGCTTGCCACCGGCCGGTCGAAGCTGAAACCGTCCGCGCGCAGCTGCGAGGCGGGGATGCCGGCCGCGAGAAGCCAGTCAGCGACGGCTTGGGCGCGTTGCAGCGACAGTTGCAGATTGTAGCCGTGGCTGCCGACATTGTCGGTGTGACCCTCGACGGTCCATATGCCGCGAGCGGTGCGGATCGCGTCGCGTGCGGCGACCAGCGCCGGCAGGCTGTCGGGGCGCAGCGTCGCGCGATTGAAGTCGAAGTTCACGCCCTGAAGCGCAACGCGCCCCGTGTCCAGCACCTCGCTGATGATCTGCTGGCAGCCCAGCGCGCTCGCCGAAGCGGAGACGGGGCCTCCGACCAAGCTTGCCACCACGACCGCACACGCATGCAACAACTTCCGCTTCTTCATAGGCTCGCTTCCCCCGTAAAAATGAGCACGATCCCAGCCGCGCAGATCGAAGACCATATTGCGATGATGAGGATCGGAACGACAACCTCCTTTGTCGTCGCCATTGGGCCGTTCGAGCCTTGTGTGTCGAGCACCAGTTGTCATGCTCGTATATACGCCTCACGCTCAATTGGGTGTTGGCCGCTCTGAAAGCAGCTGGGCACTCCGACCGTCTAGAAACGCCTTTCCCCCGACAGCGACGACCCACTTCGCTATAGTGCGTATGGTGGATCGGGTGGGGACCGTACCGATTGCGTTCGCAGCTTCGCGGTGAAAGGAACCTCTATGCGGGAAGTCA
Organism: uncultured Mesorhizobium sp.; assembly: GCA_964629765.1. GTDB lineage: Bacteria > Pseudomonadota > Alphaproteobacteria > Rhizobiales > Rhizobiaceae > RCIO01. The sequence goes on along the minus strand of CAZVTK010000021.1, from coordinate 31,361 downwards.
TTTTGTTCCTGCTTGTCATTCTGCCGGCGGGTGCGCTCGCTCAAGACGGTCCTATGGCCAAGCTGATCGCACCGGGTAAAAGCGTCGGTCCGATCAACGCCGTCTCCACAGAAGCAGGGCTGGAAGGGCTGTTGCCGGCCGGACAGGTAAGACGCACGCTGATCTATGTGGGCGAAGGCTTCATGCTTTGCGGCAGCGAGGTCTTCGCCGGGACACCGGACGCCGTGTTCGTGCAATGGGCCAGCGGGCCGGCCGAATATGATGGCGCGGAAACCCGAGAGGAGGTGCTGCTGGAACGCTGCCGTGACGAGCCGCCGATGGAGAGGCCCGAGCGCGTGATGATACGGCAACAGCCCGGCGGAGAGGCACTGCAATGGCGAACCGCAGAAGGCATCCGCGTCGGCATGACGTTTGCCGCGCTGGCACGCATCACGGGCACTCCGCTCGCAGCCTCGGTCTGTCCCTGCGACTATGGCGGGATTGTCTTTCCTGGCCAGGAGGGGCTGGACCCGGGTCTGGCCTTCTGGATCGACTTTCCGGCCGATGTGGAGGTGCGCCTCGGCGAGCACATCGACCCGGCGAACCTCTACGAGTTCGTCTCGTCCGACACGCCGCAGGATATGGAGGCGGAGTTCCTTGTAACGAGGATCGACGTCGAGATTGGATCGCCCTGATGGGACGGGAGGCGGAGAGGAGCGCAATGTACGGGGCCGTCCTGATGCTGCTGACGGTGCCGGTGGGGGAACTGCCTGGGCGGACGAGACAACGATCCGGCTGCGCAGGGAACCTCCGATAAGGGGGTATTATCGGAGGTTAGGAAGCCAGCTCCTTCGCGTTCTTGCCCGGTGCCGATGGCCGCTTGATGCGCTGCGCCGGCCGGTCCCACGGCTGGGCGATGACATCGTAGCCGGGCCAGTTGTCACGCCCTTCAGAGCGGGGACGCCTGCGAGCGTGACGGCTGGACAATCCATTGATCTTGTCAGTTGATGCCCGAGATTGCGGTCGGGACGCGACGGTGGCGACGACCGCTACCTTTCACCATTGGCTCCAGTTTCTCTCACTTTTTCCCGGGAGGTACGCTCTTTGAATGACGATCCGCTGGAGAGGCTGGAGGAATTGCTGCGCCGCCGTCAGGAATTGTGGGGGCTCTCCAGCTACTACTGGGGCGCCAGCGAACGTTCGCCGAACTACGGGCCTGACGATGAGGCCGCCTGGGACAAGGTGACCGAAGAAATCCGCGAGGCTGAACGAATGATCTCCGCGCTTGCGCAGCGGCTCAGGACCCTGGAACCGGCGCGATTTGCCGACTGGGTGGCGGATCGCAGACGCCAGCACGAACTCCGTCTTGCGTCGCCGGACGTCAAGGAATGGGAGGTCGACAGCCTGCGCGCGACCATCGCACGCTGGGAGCGTTTCCTGCGTGAGGACTACAGCGATTTCTATCGCTGGAAGAGCTGGTAGCCGACACGCGGCGGCTCTTGTGCCTGCGGCTGCTTGTCGGGATCATGCGCGCGGCAAACAGCTTCTCGGCTCCGCGATGCGAATGCGACCTGACTGTGCATCTGAAACCCGTACCACCGCAGGGTGTCGGCAAGACCGCATACGAACTTGAACCGGGTGATGCCTGCCCGTAGGCTCATGCCATGTGGTCGATTGTCTTATTCCTCGTCGGACTTCTCATATTCGCGGGCACTCTGGTGGCATGGTGGCTGTTGAGCGGCTTTGGCTGCGCGATGAACACCGCCGGGTGCAGCAGCATCAGGCTCGACTGGTCTTGGGATGCGCTTCGCATCTTTCTGCCGCTGCTGGCTATCGGCGTGGCAATGATGGCTGGCGGGCTCTGGAGGAAATACATGGCGTAAGCCCGGAAAGGCGAGACAGCCAGTTCTTGCCGATAGGCAACCACAAGGGGGACAAATTGCGGAAGCCTATCCGCTACGGTAGTCTGCCTCATCTCGCCGATACCGTTGTCCGCCCGCCTATTTCTGTGCGCCGAATATGCCCACGCCCTCGATTGTCTCCAGTCGTTCGACGCCACCGACTTTGGTGGGCACAGTTCCGATCCCGGAACTTGTGTAGAAAGTGCCTCCGGCGGCCTGCGCGCTCGAACCGTAGAATCCGCCCTGATAACTGCCGGAACTCAGTATCGGCACCTTGTCGTCACGAACGATCTGAACGTCTCCTCCCGAAAAGCCGCCGTCCTTGATTGTCGCGGAGCCGAGAGCAAACTTGTAGGGCTGACGATCCGAACCGATCCTCAGATCGTGGAGCGTTCCGGAGATCGTGCCGCCCTGCGCCGTGAAGTTGGCCTCTAGCGTGGCGTCTCCTTTCACGATACGCTGACCGGTCGCCGACCCGACGATGGTGGCCTCAGCAAAACCGTTCTTGTAGGTGGCCTTGCCAGACGGCGGAAGCGATGTGCTGCGCTCGCCGTCGATGAGATAGCCGATCTGCTGAAAGCCGTTTTTCTGCGAGCTGTAACGGAAGAAATTTATCCCGCCCTGCGCGGCGTTGACGACCTCCAGGAAATTGTCGCCATTGCTGTAGGTCCGGCGGTCGTTGTTCGTGCTCGCCGCAAAGTCGCTTGTGAGTTTTCCTGAGTCGTTAGGAACGGCAGGGCCGTCCATCTTCCCGGCGAATGCCAACTCTGCTGTGTTGGCTTCCCCGCTCAGCGGCTCCTCCGGCACGCCCAGAGGCCATTGGGTTGTCACATCCACGCCGACGCCGGCTTTCGATTTGTCGGTGATGGCGGTGATCGTGTTGTCGGCACCCGCGTGGCCGGTCATGATGTGGGCCGTCGTTCGCACCGTGCGCGTTTCGCCGAGATCATCGAGAATCGAGGAAAGCCCTGCTCCGCAGCCTGAAAGCATCGTTGTGGTGAGCAGTACCAAGCCAACGTTTTTCATTTTCGGTCCCTCTCCGTTTGTCGGTGCGGCGAGTTGCCACCGCCGTCTATGGTCCATAGCTGGAGCATCCCTCGCGGATGTCGTGCGGTACGATCGGTCCTCGCAGGACGGGTCATCTGCCGACGATCATTGCTTGTTTCCGGCAAAGCCCCCGAGGAAGAACACGTCCTCGGGCGTACCACCGCTCAACGCCGACACATTCGACGCATCGACCCAGAAGGTGCCGGCGATCGCGGAACCATTCTCGCCATGGAACGCGCCGCGATAGTTCGAACCGTTCAGCGTCGGCGTGCCGGCGGCGGGTCCCGTCTCCTCGACCTGGATGAAGCCGAAGTCGAAGGAATTGGCCGGCGTGCCATCCATTCCGGGGGGCGTGCCCCCGAAGACGAGCTTCATATTCTTCTCGCTGCCTGCCACCCTCAGATTGCCTGTCTCGCCATGCACATTGGCTCCGGCCGGCGCAAAATCCGCCTTCAGCGTCAGGTCGGCCGTTGCCGTCTGGTGACCGGAAACCGAGCCGACCAAATCCGCGAAAGCCTGCCCACGGTATTCCGCGCTGCCGCCGACCGGCACGCTGGCCGATTTCTCGCCCGCAATAAGGTAGCCGGTCGTCTGATTGCCTCCCGAGCGCGTGACGTAGCGGCCGAGGAAGCCGTTGCCGGGAACATCGGTCAGCGCTTCCAGGAACGTATCTCCTCCTCCGAAAGACTTGCCGTTCTGCGCGGCAGGCAGAGTGCCGGAATTCGCGATCACGGTCGTTCCGTCGTCCATCGTTCCGTTGAAGTCCAGGCGGGCGCCGGTTCGCACGCCCGCAGTGGCGGTGACTGTGACCGTCGTGTCGACGCCGTGCCGGGAAAGCGCCTCGACGGCCGCGATGCCACCCGTGCCGTCCGACTTGCCGGCGATCGCATGTGTCCGGGTCTGGCTCACATACGTCATCGGGCCGCCGCCGGAGCCATTCGGCGCGGCTCCGCAGCCCGCTGTCGTGACCGTCGCGCACAGGATGAGGCCGGCGTATCGCATGTCGCTCTCCCGCGAGGCCGCATCCGCAACGAACCTGATGCCCGGGAGGGAGACGGCTGTTCTGATTTGCCGTATGCAGTATGGCAAGCGCCGTCCGGCCTCAAAACCTGTACGGATGTACGGGGTTCGTGTGGCAGAGGATGCGTGCTAGAGGCGGTGGCATGCGAACGGTTCAGCCGCGATGCGCATAGTCCTTGCCGACGACCACCCTCTCTTTCGCGAAGCGCTGAGGCGCCTTGTCCAGCGGGTCTATCCGCAAGCCACGATTGCCGAGGCAGGCACCTTCGACGGCGTGCTGCTCGCTGGGAAAAGCGGCGAGCAGCCGGCGCTCTTCATCCTTGATCTGGTCTTCCCCGGCTTCCAGCTCCCGGCCTCGATCGGTGTTTTGAGGCAAGACTATCCGCAGGCGTCCATTGTCGTCGTATCGATGTCAGAGGATGTCGGCACGGTCGACGCGGTGATGGCGGCTGGCGCCGATGCATTCATAGGAAAGAGCGTCCCGTCGCAGGGCATCGTGGAGGCGCTGGCAGCGATACGCGACGGCAGTATCCTGGTGCGCACCGGCCACGAATACGTCACGCCTGCCGGCAATCCCCCGCCCGCCGGCGAGCGCTTCTCGCCGCGCCAGCGCGAAGTTCTCGCGTTGATCGCCAGAGGGCTGACCAACAAGGAAATAGCGCGGGAGCTGAGCATCTCGCCGTTCACCGCAAGAATGCACGTGTCCGAGCTGCTCAAGACGCTTGGCGTGCGCAGCCGCGCGGCGGCGGCAGCCCTTTACCAAGGCTTGCCTTGACGGGTTATTGCGCCGCTCCCGAACGGCTGTGGGCCAATGCGAAGGAAGTCAGCAGCGCACGCAGCTCGGCCGGCTGAACGGGCTTTTGAAGGTGCGGCACACCCGGTTCCGCAGGGCCTGCCGGCGGTTCCTGCATGTGCCCCGACAGAATCACCGCCGGCACCTCGCGATTCTCCAGTTTCCTGATCGCACGAATCACCGCCGGCCCGCTTCCGTGCCTGCCGAGGTCGAGATCGCACACTATGGCGTCGCAACCGATCGGCTCGCCGGGCGCCTGGCGCAGGCTGACCACCTTGCAGCCCCAGCGCTCAAGCAGCGATGCCGTTGCCGCGAGCACGTCTTCGTCGTCATCGATAACGGCAACCGTGAACCCCGACAGCGGGTGCGCGCGGTGTCCGTTTCTCCGCTTCGACACAAGCGGCGGGGCAATGCGGGACAGGCCGCTTACGACGACCGTGGTGCCGCGTCCGGGGATGGAATCGATGGCGATCTCGAGGCCGAGGGTCTCTCCGACGCGGCGTGCGATGGCCAGTCCCAGCCCGGCGCCTTCCCGTCCCTGCACGGCGGGGTTTTCGGCACGATAGAATTCGTGGAAGACGCGGGTGAGATCGCTGGCATCGATGCCGGGACCGGTGTCGCACACCCATATCTCGCACCCGTTGCCGTTCCGGCGCGCCCCGACCAGCACGCGCCCACCCGGCGCATATTTGAAAGCGTTCGCCAGCAGGTTCTGAAGTATCGTCGTCAGCAACGCAGGATCGGTTTCCACCCAGGCGCCGGGCCGGGCGAACCGTAGCGTGCAGCCGGACCTTCGCGCCACCTCCAGGTTCTGGCGTACAAGGCCGGCCAGAAGCTCGCCAAGGTGCATGGGTTCTTTTCGGACCTGCGTGCGGCCCACATCGAGCAGCGAAAGGTCGAGAAGCGACCGGAACATATACGCCAGCGATTGCACGGAGCGTTCGATGCTGTCCACGATTTCGCGCTGGTTGGCACCCAGCCTCAATTCCTTCAAGCTGGCGACCAGCAGGCCGATGGCATGGATCGGCTGGCGCAGGTCGTGGCTGGCCTGCCCGAGAAAGCGGGACTTGGCAAAATTGGCCTCGCTGGCCTGCCTGCGAGCATGCTCAAGCTCACCCGTCACCTCGGTCAGCTCGGCGACCTTTGCGTCGAGCGATCTCGCCAGCTCAACATTCGTTCGCAGAAAACGGTGCATCCGCAGGGCCAGCGACGACAACACCATCGTGTAGAGAACGACCATGCTCCCGTTGATCGCGCCGTACACGTCCGGATCATGCCAGACATGCGCCGCTGCCAGCATCGGAATGGAGGTCCACAGGCTGAGGAAGCACGAGCGGGGAAAGGAGTGCTGGGTAGACACGGCGCCCAGCGCCGTTCCGCCCAGCGCCAGCGAATAGAGCAGGAGCACCTGGAAACTGAACCCTGCGGCAAAGAGGGCGCCCGCACCCCAGCCAAGCCCGGCACATGCGGTCAACAGAGAGTGCGCCAGAGCATATCGATCCTGTTGCAGCTTCGTGGCGGGCCTGCGGCGTGAATACTTCCAGCTAAGGGCGGCCAGACTGGCCGACAGGATGAGCATCGCGGCAAGCCATGCCGTGGTGAAGGCGATACCATCGGTCAGACCGAACAGCATGCCGGCAGTCAACAGGACGACGCCTGCGTGGATAGCCCAAGCGGACAACCCCAACCCGAACAGGAGGTCCAATTGCCAATCCTGGTCTGCCACCGCTTTGGACAAGCCGGTCAGCTCCAGCGCCGGCATACCGCTGCGGTCAAGTCAGCGGAGCGCCAATTGTAGTTCAACCTCACCGTATCGGTGTTCCCAGGAACATAGCCCGACAGGGAAAAGCGCTCACCAGTTTCAAATGTCACTTTACGGCAGAGTAGCGCGGTCGCCTAGGGCATGTCGCCAATACGGGCACACGCAATGACGGCGCGCACGAGTGGCAGGTCAGAACGCAGGAATGCGACCTGACGGTGCATCTGAAACCCGTACCGCCGCAGGGTGTCGGCAAGACGACATACGAACTTGAACCGGGTGATGCCTGCCCATAGGCTCATGCCATGTGGTCGATTGTCTTATTCCTCGTCGGACTTCTCATATTCGCGGGCACTCTGGTGGCATGGTGGCTGTTGAGCGGCTTTGGCTGCGCGATGAACACCGCCGGATGCAGCCGTGTCAGGCTCGACTGGTCTTGGGATGCGCTTCGCATCTTTCTACCGCTGCTGGGTATCGGCGTGGCAATGATGGCCGGCGGACTGTGGAGGAAATACATGGCGTAGGCCCGGAAAGGCCGAGATGGCCAGTTCCTGCCGACAGGCAGCCACAGGGGGGCGAATGCTGCTCAATGCGCTCAAGTTCGGCGTTCTCGGCGTCGTTGTTCTGCCGGTCATCGCGTTTTTCGGCACACTGGCCATAGGGCATCTCGCGGGAGCCTGCGGACCCGGAAGCTCCGGCGGCTGTGAAATGGGAGCGGCGAGCCTTGCGATCAGTGCGTTGATCCCCGGCTTTCTGATCGGGGCCGCGCTCTCCATCATACGCGATCTTGTTCGCGGCGGTTGGATCGGGGCCGGGTTCTCCAGATTGAGAGGCTTTATTCGCGGGGGTGGGCTCTCCACCATATGGAGCTTCATTCGCGGGCGACGGCATTGACCAGACCTGTGATGTTTGCAGCCGCCTTGCTCGTTCTTGCCGGCTGCCGCAGCTCGGTCACGACGATGGAGAACCACAACTGCGTGGTGACGCCAAACGATACGGTGGAATGCAACGCCGTGCCGTGATGCAGACACGGATGCGCTGGTGACGTATCTGTCATGGGAATGCCGAGACCCTGCTTATGGTGCGTATGGGAGCGGCTGGAGCAACCGCGCGGGGTGGAGGCAGGCAACATGGCGAGGGTGCCAGCGGTCGGAGCGCGGTAGGATGCGGCGCGGGGCGGGCGCGAGAATGAGAACGACGACCATTTCTGTCCCTGCTGCGGTACGCGGCAGTCCTTCATGCCACGTTATCCCTGGCGTCTGTGCGGTGACTGCCTCGCCCTTGCAGAGGATTGCGATGGACGCCGCCTTGCGTTCTACAGCCCCGCACCATTGGGCGGGTTCGGCTGGCGCTATGCCGACGACACGACAATGGGCGACGATGGATGTAGCGCCGTCGTCTGTCTCGTGCGGAAGCGTGCGGTGATCGTATGCGAGGCGCGCTTCGGCGGCGTCGTGGCTGAGCCGTTCACGGATGCGTGGCTGGGCCAGCCGCAGCGGCGCGGCGTGGTGCGGTTGACCAACGCATCGGGCGCGGCCGAGGCAAGGCAGCGGCTAAAGCCCCTTCGGACGTGAAGGGGGACAGCGCGGATTGAAAATGAGTTCGGCTGAAAACTGCTACCTACTGCTACCCGCGATCCGGCGTCACAGCACCGCGCCTGCTGCGTTGTCGGTGAAGATGTCGCCGACGCGCACGTATCGCGCGAGCATGGCATCGGATGCGTGGCCCGTGGTGCGGCGAATGGACAGCGTGCTGACGCCGGCGATCACGGCGCTGGTGGCAAGGCCGGCACGAAGGCTGTGACCGGAATAGGCACGGGGGTCAAAGCCGGCCGCCTCGGCCCGTTCCTTCACGATGATGCTGACGGCCTCGCCGGACAGGCGCTGGCCGGCAATATGTCCGTGTCGGTCGATGCTGCGGAAGATCAGGCCATCCTCGATGCCGGCATGGTCGAGCCACGCGGCGAGATGCTTGACTGGGCACCAGCGGGTTCGCCCGAACGGTATGCCGATCTTGCGGCCGGCACCTGTCTGGTCGGTCTTCGACCGGCGCAGGGTGATGACGACGCCCTGCCGCACATTCTCGATGTCGGCGAGGTCGAGGCCGACAAGCTCTGATCGCCGGAACGCCCCCGCGAAGCCGACCAGCAACAGCGCCTTGTCGCGCCTGTCCTTGGTGCTGGTGCCCATGCGCTCCAGCATAGAGAACAGGTCTTCCTTGAGGAGCGGCTTCGCCTCCGTCTGTGCGGTACCGATCAGCCTGCGTACGCCCCGCATCGTGGCCTTCACGATCTCGGCCTTGCAGGGATCGTCGGCACCGCGAGCACGATGGGCTTTCGACAAGGACGCCAGCCGCCGGCCGATGGTCGCGGCCTTATGCGTTTCGGCAAGTGCTGCGAGATAGGCGGCGATCTGCTCCGGCGAGCAAGGAATAGTCCCGCCCCATGCCTCATAGTGCCTCAGGTCCGCCGCGTAGGCCCTCTTGGTCGCCCCGCTGATGGAATGGGTGATGAGATCGCGGATGGTCGCGGGAAGGGCTGGGATCGGCGAGAATGGCCCTGCCTGTTCCCGCGCCGGGAGCCCGGACACACCTGTCCGACGATCCGAAGTGCAATTGATTGCACTTCGCCACCCATGAATGTTCGGTTGAGACGGATCGTGGCATTCTACGGGTCGGCCGATTTCTGCCGGGTGTTGCGTGAGAGGATCAGCCAAGGCTCGCCTCCCGCACCCGGTTCAGCACGCCGATGTCGGTGCGCAGCAGATCGAGCAGCATTGCCGCGTCCTCCCTGCTGAATAACCAACTGTCGTAGTCGGCCTGCCGGCGCAGTCTCTGTGCGGTGGGCCAGACCAGCCGATCTGTCACCAGCCCGCTCTCGACACGAAACAGCGCATGTCCGAGGACGGCTATCCGCTCGCTGGGCGGGACATGCAGGCGCAGCCAGTTCGCCGCCGGGCAGTCAGTGTTCAGGAAATGGCCCAGCGCGGTTCGTCCCTCGCGGGAGAACTTATCGTAGGTCCAGCCGGGAACGCCGCCGATCAGAGCCTCGGGCGGGAGGTCGTCCGGCACAAGCACGGCTTCCGCGCCGTTGAGCTCCGGGTGCAGGAGCGGCAGCAGCCCGGTGAACGGCTCTCGCGTGATACGGAACGCCGCGCGTGTGATCTCGACCAACGTGTGGGCAAACCCGCCTGCCTCGCACATGAAGTCGAACACCGCGTCGGGGTGCCCGCGTCGTCGGGCCAGCGCGGTGGCTCCGTATGATCCCACCGTGCCGACGGCATAGCGCATCGCGATGGCCCGGCGTTCGATGGGGTCGTCCCCCGCGATCACGTCGAGCAGATCGCCGAACTCCATCTCGGCGAGTTCGAGACGATCATCGCTCCATGCCGGGCAGTCCTCGGTCGCTACGAACAAATCATCGCAGGCCCGACATTTGGGAGCCGCCGCGAGCCGCGATACGACAAGGCTGGCCAGCCTCCACGATCCGAAGTAGCGGGCCAGCCGTCCCCGCTGCGATGCCGCGACGATGGTCATGTACACCGTGTCGAGATCACCGAGGCCCACATCCTCGACCGCGATGACCACCAGCCTGCGCCACAGGCTGTCGGGCGATGTCCGGTGCAGCACATTCGCAGCCGCCAGCGCCAGATCGGTTCGCCTACGCCGGATGGCCTTCTGCATCAGCGCCTTTGCCACCCAAGGCGAGATGACCCTGCCTATCTCGGGCGGAGGCTCGGCATGGTGATCGTGAAGTTGACGTTCTATGTCGGCCGCGACCGACATCATGATCTCTGGTCCGTTCATATCTGCCCTCCATGGCATCGAGCCGGGAGGGCGGATCAGTCGCGCCCACTACCAGCGTAGCTGGAGAGCGGGCATGGGCAAGGGAATTGCGATCAGCGGCGTCGGATTGCAGCCCCCGGAGAACAGGCTGGGATTGCCGCCTCGAACTCACTCCTGCGGCGGGCTGCAAATGTAGGATTTATTGCCTATTTTCGCGCCCGAGTGCGGTATCAGCACGGTATCCCGCTACCTGTCCCGCCTTGTGGGAGGGATAGGGAAATGCCGGCGTCTGCCTATCCCTCCAGTGTCCCTGCGGATCGTGAGCGTCGGCGGGATAATTCATCAGCGAGATCAACGCGGCTTGAGGCTATGTCGCATCTCACACCGGCATTGTCTGGCGATGATGCAATGCCTCGTACCATCCCCTTCGGCGCAGCAGCCGTGCAATCAGCCATGCGCCCGCGCCGTCGCGCTATCTAATGTTTTCTGATTTCGGGAGAGATACCTACTACCCTATTAATCTTACCCGAAGTCTTGAGCGCAGCTCGCTCTTGCGAGAGACGGAGCGAAGCGACGGCACACGCGCCCTATGGTCTTCACCTGAGCGAATTATCTCCTACTCGTGGTAAAGGTGTAGACCATAGGAAACCCTCTATTTGATAACAGTGGAAATGCATTCGCTCACGCCACTTTCGGCGACTTCGCCTTCGGCCAGATGGCGGGGTTGAACGCCTTCAGCCAGAGTGGAACCTTGCCCGTCTCCTGCGCGTCCATCGTCGCCATCTCCAATGCGATCTCGGGGTGCAGCCGTATGACGGACAGGGATGGAAACTCCAAGTGCAGCTTGAACGCCTGCTCCTCCGGGTCAGCGTCGTCGGCTTTCATGAACTCCGCCCATTTGACGCCAACCATGAATACCGGCCACCGCTTCGCGACCATCTTGAACAGGTCCACTTGATGGCCGTCGGGCCACACTCCCGCTAGGCCGATCATGCAGCCGTATTCGCGCTTGGTCGTGCTATTCGGGCGGGAAAGCAGCTTGTCCAGCCGCTTCAGGCGCTTGACACGATCTTTGTAAAGTCCGGGCGGCATGGTCTTCAGCGTCGCGATGATCGCCTCCTTCTTTGCCGCCCATGTCTCAGGCGACATGTCGAGCACGGCGAGCACCGACTGTCGCTCCTCCTGCCATACGACCTTGTGCGCCGCGATCACGCCGCGCCAGTAGTTCGACATGATGTTGGCGATGTGGTTCACCGTGATCGGCCCCGGCTCGCCTTCGCGGAGCAGCAAGGTCTTTTTGCCGTCGATCTTCTTTGCACGGCGAACAAATGGCGGCTCTGCGATGATGCGCCGGATCGTGGCGGCCGACATGCCGATCATGCTCGCCATATCTTCCTGACGCGGCATCTGGCCCCATATGAAGCCGTCCAAATGGTAGGGGTGCGTGGCGATCCTCTCGGCCACGAAGGCGGACAGTCTCTCGATCTTGTTCACAGGTTTGCGCTCCACACGCGGGCAAGGGGTGGTGGTGGGAGCGGTGATCTGCGGTAAGGTGGAGCGTGACCTTTCACCGATGCAGTTCACCGACTGCTGATGTCTCCGGTTCCCGCAAGAGCCGGGGGCATCTTTGTCAGGGTTTACGGGGGAACAGCGGGGGAACACGTAATGGCAGTCCGGGAGTTTTTCCGGGACTTTCCACTACCATTCCGGGATTCCGTGCTTATTCCGTTCCCTTGCAGGCCACTAAGCCTATCGGGGGAGGAACGGGAAACCCTCGCGCAGTGAGGTTTCGCTGGTCGGAGCGGCGGGATTCGAACCCACGACCCCTTGACCCCCAGTCAAGTGCGCTACCGGGCTGCGCTACGCTCCGAACCGCGCAGAGCCTTATAGTTCGCGCAGGTGCGGCGCAACCTCTAAAAGCTGCGCGGGGCGCACAAGCCGATCATTTCCGCGGGCGGCCGGCGGCAAAAAATCTCGCTGCGAACGCCGCGGATGTTCACGCATCCGGCAAAACCCAATAGACAGGTCGGGCGCGGCTGCGAAAGGGGCGATCGATGGCGGGCATGATGGCGCGGCTGCGCGGGGCGCGCGACGGGCTCGCGGGCTGGGCGGCCGCCGAGAACGCCGCCGCCGCCGGCTTCTGGACGGCGCCGGATCGCGTGCGCGACCGGCGCCTTGCCGGCCTCGTCGTCGTCGCCGCCTTCGCCCTGTTCTGCCAGCACTACCTCGTCATCAACGGCGGCGGGAACCTGCCGCTCCTCCTGTGGCGGCTGGGCATGGAGGACGCCGCGCGCGCTCTCCACGCCTATTTCGCCGACCCCGAAGCCGGCCGTTTCCGGCTGCTGCTCTATTGGGCGGGCGGCGTCATCATCTGCCTGTTCGTCATGCCGGCCCTCTATCTGAAGGCGACCGGCGCAAGCCTGAAGGAGCACGGCCTGCAATGGGGCAGGGGGCATGCGCGCATCTATGCGCTTCTGTTCCTGCTGATGCTGCCGCCCGTGCTGGGTGCGGCGATGACGCCCGAATTCAGCGCCTACTATCCGTTCTTCCGCCCGGCGGAGGGCGAGTCCCTGTGGCCGCGCTTCTTCGTCTGGGAGGCAGTCTATCTGGTGCAGTTCCTCGCGGTGGAGTTCTTCTTCCGCGGCGCGCTGGTGCACGCGGCCCGCCACCGCTTCGGCGTCTGGTCGATCCTGCTGCCGCTGATTCCCTACATGATGATCCACTTCGGCAAGCCGGCGGGCGAGGCGGCCGGCGCCGTGGTGGCCGGCCTCGTGCTCGGCTATTTGTCGCTGCGCACCGGCTCGATCCTCTACGGCGTGCTGCTGCATGCCGGGGTGGCGATCACCATGGACCTGACGGCGCTGGCGATCACCGGACGCCTGTTCTGAAACGGCGACGGCGCGGGGCATGCCCGCGCTGTTTCGCTGTGTGGTCGGCAAGCGGCTGGGGGCCGTGGTCGCTACTTGGTGTCGGTGGTCGAGCCCGTATAGGTGGTCAGCAGGTTCGCCCGCCCGCCGCCGTCCTCGTCCCGTATCTTGCCGCTGTAGGAGATCACGCCGATCGTCCCGCCGGCGCGCGGTCCGAACAGCGAGCCCACGCCGCTGGCCTCGCCGTCGGTAGTGTGCGTGGCGCTGTTGACGGTCTGTATCCCGAACATATTGATAGCGTAGTCGGGGCTTGTGCGATCCAACAACTGGCCCTGGAAATAGTAGCGGTCGAACGGGAAGGGCGGCGTTTCCCCTTCGTTTTTCAGGTTGACGATGGTCCCGGCGACCAACTGTCGCGCGTCGCCGAACCGGACGGTCATGTCGACGTCGCCGGTCTGCTGCACGAACCTGTCCTGTATGGAACCTCGCACGGTGGCGCTGCCCTTGTAGGTCGCGAGGAACTCCACGGGGCGCGCGCTCAGCTCCTCGATGACGGCGCCGGGCGCCCGCGTGCCGCTATAGCTGACGCTGTATTCCGTCCGCTGCGGGCCGAGCGGGTTGTGCTGCGTGTAGACCAGGAAGGTGTCGTCGGGCGTGCCGTCCTTGTCGACGTCGGCGATCCGCGTGACCTCGGCGAAGCCGTTGGCGCCGATATAGGTCGTGCTGCCCGGACCGTTCTGCACGAAGGCGCTGGCGTCGTGGATGTCCTCCGTGACGAAGACCTGGCTGAGCGCTGTTCCGCCCTGGCCGGCGATCTTGCTGGCGGCGGCGCCGGACGCCGCGACGTTGTCCTTGTAGCTGGCGTTGCCGGACGCGACCTCGTTGCGGATGTAGGCCGTGCGGCCGTTGGAATCGTCGAGCCCTTCGATCACCGCAATCGGCGGCGCGCTGCAACCAGCTATGCCCAGCAGCGCGAGGACAGATGCTGCGGCGACGGACTTGCGGTGTTTCTTCTCACTGTCCGGCATCATGCGATTGCCCTCGGCGCGGGGCCGCGGTCCCTGATTGTTGCCTGTATGCTCAGTGGGCAAAATGTCCCGGGAAATGGCTCACTGTCAACTTTATTAACGCAACGTTAACGGCGGCGAAGGTTGCGCCCGCGCCGCCCCGGTTCCAGCGAATGTGGTGAAGCCCCGCGCGGCCGCGGGGCCTGCCTGCCTATTTGTTGTCCTGCGTGGTGCCGTGGAAGGTGCCGAGCACATTCACCAGCGCACCGCCGTCGGTCATGCTGGTCCGGGCCGAGAAGGCGCCCATCACGCCGCCGGCCTTGGCCCCGACGAAGGAGCCGCTGCCTCCGCCGATGGAAAGGCCGGTCACCGCCGTGCTGCCCTTCTTCAACTGAACGTCGCCGATCACGAAATCGGAGAGGTCGCGCGTGAACCGCCCGGCGAAGCCGACATTGTCAAAACCTTCCGCGCCCGGCGTGGTGATCATGCCGCTGATGCCGGTGCCCTGCGCGCCGAAATCGGCGACGAGGGTCGAATCGCCCCTGTACACGAAGCCCCGGTCGCCGACGGCCGCCCGCACCTCGCCCGTGCCCAGATAGGTGGCCTTGTGCGAATTGGCCCGCAGCGGCTCCAGCGCGGTGGTGGGCGTCCAGTTGCCCTGGTAGGCGGCGGTGAATTCGGTGTCGCGGCCGTGCTCGGGGGTGAAGCGCGTCATCATCAGGAACGAATCGTCCTTTACGCCGTCGCCGTCCGCATCGGCGATGGGCGTGATCTGGGCGAAGCCGGACATGAAGGCGCCGCCCGGCCAGTCCAGGTCGAACTTGCCGTACGCCTCGCCCGTCGCGCTCACCATGCCGGTGATGTCGTGCACGTCGTCGCTCTGGATTTTGTAATCGAGGCTGGTGGGGGTGCGACCGATGGTCGAGGCGGCGCCGCCGACCTTCTGCGTCGCGTCGGACAGCATGCCCTCGCCGCCGTCGTGCTTGACGGTCAGGTAGGCCGTGCGCGCATTGGAGGCCGGGATCGCATCGAGAAGCTCGCCGGGGGGCGATGCGCAGCCCGCCGCGACGATTGCCAGAACCGACGACGCCGCGCCGATGAGCTTATGGCGCCCGCTGGGTTTCCGTTTCATTCATCCCCCTTGCCGTGACTGATACCGGTCGATCGCCGCTCGCCGGACGGGCCGTCGCGGTTACTTGTTGTCGGTCGTCGTGCCGTGGAGGTAGCCGATCAGGTTGATCTCGGTGTTGGTGCCGGCGACCTTGGCCTGGTGCGCGAAGACGCCGAGCGTGCCGCCGGCCTTGTCGCCGAAGAACGATCCGACGCCGCTGGTGCTCGCGCCCTCTTCGATATAGGTTTCGCCCTTGCGCAGGGCCATGGAGTGGATGGCGTAGTCGCTCCGGTCGGCGGTCAGGTCGCCGCCGATGCGGATATTGTCGTAGTCGGCCGGGTTGCCGGCGACGGAGGTCAGGTTCGTGACGCTGCCGATGACGCCGTTGCCGACCGCGGCGAAGTCGACCTTCATCTCGAGATCGCCCGCCTGGCTGATGCTGGTCGTGCCGATGGTGCCGCTCAGGGCCGCCGTCCCGCGATAGGTCGCGGTGCTGCGGCCGAGCGCGAGCCCCACCGTGTAATCGCTCGGCGTGCGCGTGCCGTGATAGGCGTAGCTGTATTCCGCCTGGCTCGGGCTCAGCGGCCGGTTCTGCGTGTAGATCAGGAAGGTGTCGTCGGCCTTGCCGTCCTTGTCGACATCGCTCACCGGCATCACCAGCGCGAGATTGTTGTTGTTGTCCGGATCGATCCATGCGCCGGACGCCTTTTGCAGGCCGGTCATGTCGTGGACGCCGTCGGCGAGGATCCTGTAGTCGGCGGTCGTGTCCGTCTGGGTGATGTTGGCCGCAGCGGCGCCGCGCGAGACGGCGCGCTTTGCCCCGCCGCCGGCATCATCCACCACCATGAAGGCCGAGCGCGCATTGCCCTCGCCGACGACCGGATATTCGTAGCCGAGCGCTTTCGCCGCCGCATGGTCGTCCAGCACCGAGCCGGAGCCGCACCCCTGCATGAAGGGCGCCATGGTCACGGCGCCGACGATCACGATCGCGCGCGGCAGTCGGTGGTCCATCGAATCCTCCCGTCAGGATGCAGCATCCGGCACGATGCCGGCTGCTTCTTGTTTTAGCTCAGTGAGCATATTCATCTAATATTAGCTCACTGTCAACTTATATGGCGGAAGGTCGGCTGCGAAGGCGGCGAGTGTTGCAGGGAAGCGTCAGTCGGGGAGCGTCACCGGCTGGTGGCGCGCGCCTCGGTAGCGGCGCCCTTGCCCTTGCTCTGGCCCGGGCGGACCAGCAGCCAGATCCCCAGGGCAAGCAGCGCGATCGACGCGTACTGCGCCGCGGTCAGCCCGAAATAGAGCTTGTCGCCGACGCGCAGGAAGTCGAACGCGAAGCGCACCGGCGCATAGGCCACGCAGACCAGTCCCGTGGTCACGCCGGGCGCCAGCCTGTGGCGCGGGATGGCGTAGAGCGCGGCGATGATGACGATCGAGAACAGCCATTCGTAGAAGCCGAGATCGTGCCGGACCGTGTCGGGATAACGCACGCCGAGCGGGAATGCGGTGGGCGTGCCGGGATGGTCGTGCGCGATGGAGCAGCCGAGGCGGCCGAAGAACCAGCCATGGGCGAGGCCGACGACCAGCGCGTCGACATAGGGCAGAATCGGCTGGCGGCGGATGGCGAGAAAGGTGATCGCGCCGACGGCGCCGCCGATGAAGCCCCCGTAGGAGGACATGTAGCTCCAGATCCGCAGCACCGCGAGCGGGTCGCTGACGAGGAGGTGGGGATAGTACCAGAGGAGGTCGAGCAGCGTCGCCGACGGGAAGCCGACGAGCAGCGCCCACATGGCCGCCCCGTCCATCACCTTGGCGTCGAGCCCGTGCAGGCGCGCCTCGCGCTGGGCAATGAACCAGCCGACGACGCAGCCTATGGCGACCAGCGCCCCGAAGGGCTGGATCGTCAGCCACTCGCCCAGCCGCAGGGGCGGGATCTCGACATAGGGGATCATGGTCCGGCTCCGTGCAGCATTGCGCGCGAAAGGGCTATCAAGGAATAGCTCACAGAGCTAGTATGCATCCGACGGCGGGGCGCCGCCGCCCGCCGGCTGCCCGCTGGTTGTATGGATGGGATCGCATGAAAACTGCCGGGGGGAACGCATGACCGGGCGGGGAACGGCATCCACGCCGCTGCGCGTGCTCGTGGCCGACGACGTGCCGGCGGTCCGCTATACGCTGGTGCTGGAGATGGGCGACGAGGGCTGGCAGGTCGACGAGGCCGCAACCGTCGCCGAACTCAGGGCGCGGCTTGCCGCGGGCCGGTACGACGTGCTAGTCACCGACATCTGGATGCCCGACGGCGACGGGATAAGCGTCATCAAGTCGATCCGGCGCAGCCACCCGGACCTGCGCGTCTTCGCCAT
Organism: uncultured Mesorhizobium sp.; assembly: GCA_964629765.1. GTDB lineage: Bacteria > Pseudomonadota > Alphaproteobacteria > Rhizobiales > Rhizobiaceae > RCIO01. Next base: position 13,731 of record CAZVTK010000021.1, on the reverse strand, counting down.
CTCCGGCGGCGGGCCGGGCATGTCGCTGGCCTCGGCCGCGTCGCTGGCGCAGGTCTGGGGCGCCGAGCAGCTTCTGGTCAAGCCCTTCGACGTATCCGCGCTGATCGCGGCGATCAGGCGCGCGCCGGCCGGCTAGCCACATCCACATTCTGGCAGCAGCGACCCCCTCACCTCGCTCCCGCAGGCGGCTGGCGGCGACGCCGGACGCCGTGACGGGATCCTTGAACCCGGCATTGCCGGACGACACCTCATTGCGGATGTAGGCCGTTCGGCTGTTCGAATTGTCAAGGTCCGTGAGATCGATTCCCGCCGTCGGGGCGCCGCAGCCGGCGGCGAGCAATGCTGAAACGCCGGCCGCGCCGGCCGCCGCATGTCTTTTTGCGATTCTCGATTTCATGGCGTCCTCCTTTTCTCCTGACCGGTGATGCGGAGCTGCCACGGCAGCGGGCTGTTGGGAAACGGCGGACGGAACTGGTATGTTGCCCCGCCGCCGCGCGGCCCCCGCATTGGGCGATCCCCTTGGGCGATCCATGAAGCGATGATGACCAGAGCCGAGATTGCCGGGGAAGGGCTGCCCTCCGCCTCCCCGCCGCGCCGCGACCGGGCGATGGCGGCGGCGGCCGTCGCCGCGGCAATCTATGTCGTGCTGGCGCTGCTGTTCCTGGCCACCGCCTTCGTCCGGGACGCCGCGCGCCCGCCGCCGGGCGGGGGCGGCGAAACGGTGGCGGTCGGCCCGGATTCCGACTGGCTGGTCGATTTCGGCACGCTGCGCATCCCGGACGATCTCTTCGATCCCGAGGTGCGCGCCCGCTTCCGGCCGGCCGGCGGCCTGCTGCCCGTGGCGGGGATGGAGTATTTTCGCGATGGCGCCATCTGGCTGCGCTTCACGGTGCCGGAGATCGCCGCGGATGATTTCGGCCGGACCATCCGCGTCGGCGACCCGCGGGTGCGGCATGCGTGGCTGGTGTGGCGCGACGGAGCGCAGACCGTCGTCAGGGAATGGCGCTTCGACGGCGCGGAACGCCGCGCCGGCCTGGGCTCGCGCACGCCCGCCTTCCATTTCCGCACCGGCGAGATGGAAGGACGGGAGGTTCACGTCGGCTTCACCTCGCTGAGCGCGCTGCGCGGCTCGGTGTATTTCGAGACGCGCGGCGCCTACCAGGCATGGGAGCTGAGGCAGGCGGTGCTGCCCTCGCTGCTGGGCGGGGCGCTGCTGGCGATCGGCGTCTATCTCTTCGTCACCGGCATCGCGATGCGCGAGGTGTCGATGAAGGTGGCCGGCGCCATGTCCTTCGTGCTGTTCACCATCATATTCGGCGGTGCCGGGCTGATTCACACCTATGTGCTGCCGGGCTGGCCGTCGCTTGCCGATATGCTCGCCTATATGCCACGCCCGCTTTCGGTGTCGACGTGGCTCGCTTTCCTCGTCAGCTATCTGGGACTGCGCCGGAATGCGCCGCGGCTGGCGGTGCTGCTGATCGCCCTGGCGGTGGTGGTGCCGTTCCAGGCGATGCTGGCCGCCTTCAAGGTGGGGCTGGGCTGGGAGGTGCCGGTAGCGGTCACCTCCAGCCTGCCGATGCTGGCCGGGGTTCTCGCCGGCATGGGCACGCTGGTCTGGTTCGTCGCCCAGGGGCAGCGGCGCGCGCGGCTTTTCCTGCTGTGCTGGCTGCCGATGCTCGTCGGCACGATCGCGCGCAGCCTGTTCCTGCTGTTTCCCTACCCGGCGACGGCCGAATTCATGATCGCCGATCCGCTCGTCGACGTGGTGATCTCGATGGCGGCGCTTTCGGTGGTCATGGTGGTCGACATGCAGGGCCGCGAGCGGGCGCTGCGGCAGCGCGCCGAAACCAACGAGCAGCGCCTGCGCGAGTTCTCGCAGATCGCCTCCCACTCCTTCTTCGAGGCGGGCGCCGGCGGCGTGGTAGTCGGCTCGACCGGTTCGTCGGCGGCGGAGCTGGGCCTTGTGCCGGGGGCGAGCATCTCGCATCTGCCGGCAGCGCTGGAGGCCCCCGGGCAGGGCTTTGCGGAACGCATGGCCGAGGCCGAGGCGCGGCGCAAGGGGTTCCGCGAGGCCGAGTTCTTCGTGCGCGCCCCCGACGGGCGCCAGATCTGGTACGCCTTCAATGTCGAGCCCTGGGAGGACGAGGCCGGCGCTCGCGGCCTGCGCGGCACCATCGAGGAGGTGACGGCGCGGGTGGAGCGCCGCTCGCAGATCGCCCAGCAGGGCAAGCTCGCCGCGATGGGCCAGCTCGCCGGCGGCATCGCCCATGAAGTCAACAACCTGCTGCACCCGGTCGTCAACCTCGCCCGGCGCGTGCGCGACCGCCATGTCCGCGACCGCGAGGGCAGGCGGCTTCTCGATCTCGTCATCGACAGCGGCAAGCGGGCGGGCGAGGTGGTGGAGGGCGTGCTCGGCTCGGTCAGCACGACCGAGCGGCGCGGCCCCGTCCTGTCGCTGTCGGTCGCCGTAGAACGGGCCGCCGCCGCCGCCGTCGCGGCGTTGCCGCCGCATGTCCGCTTCGCCAACGCCATCGAGCCGGTGGGCAGGCCCGCCGTGCCGCTCGGCCAGATGCTGCAAGTGATCGGCAACCTCATGCAGAATGCGGCGCAGGCGATCGACGGGAGCGGCGAGATCGTCGTCTCGCTTTCGGACGGCCGCGACGGCATGGCCGAGCTGTCCGTGCGCGACGACGGCCGCGGCATGAGCGAGGAGCTGCGGCGCACCGTGTTCCAGCCCTTCGTCACCTCGCGCCCGGACGGCACCGGCCTCGGCCTGACGTCGGTCGCATCCATCGTCGCCGAGTGGAACGGCACGGTCGAGCTGCTGTCGCGCGAGGGCGAGGGCACCACCGTCGTCATCCGCATTCCGCAGGCGGCGTGAGATGTCGAGGCCTGGAAACCGAAAGCCAGCGCGGGGCGCGCTAAGCGCCGCCTACATAGGGTCCCTGCCGGCTGCCGGATCGTCGTCGCGCGGTGCTGCCGCATTGCGCGGGTTCTCGGGCCAGACGTTGGCGGCCGCGCGGATGACCGTTTCGAGAGCCCCGGCCAGCGCCTCCCGTTCGCTCTCGCCGAGAGTCTCGAATGCGGCCGTCACCGCGCGCACCGGATCGCGGTCGAGATAGGCTTGGCCCGCGGGCGTGACTTCCAGATGCTCGGCGCGGCCGACCGGCTGGCGGTCCGACTTGCGGATGAGCTGCTTGGTCAGCAGCGTGCGCACCGTGCGGCTGACCGGACCCGTGGCCAGTCCCTGGAAGCGCGCCAGCTCGCTCGCGGTGCGCATGCCGTCCGGCGCCCGCGCCAGATAGCGCAGCGCCGTCCACTGCGCGGGGTAGAGGCCCTCGGCATAGCCGAGCGAGTGCATGGCCCGGGACGCGAGCTCGGTCAGTTCGGTCAGCGCGGCGGCTGGGATCGTCTTGGGTGGTTTCACGTCGGCGGCCGCTCCTGCGGAAGCCGACGCCGGTATCCGCTCGCTCCGTCGCCGGTGGCGGCAGCCGCGCATCTGGCCCCCATGTCGGGAGAGTCTTAGTTCAGCGTGTCCGCGCTGTCACCTGCGCGCCGTCGCGCTGGTGGCGCGCCTCCAGCGCCATCGCCGCCCAGATCATGCCGAGCAGCAGCCAGAAATGGCGCCAGTGGTTGGTGTCGATGACGCTGCCGACCAGCACGTGGCCGACGAAGACGACATAGGCGACCAGCAGGAAGGGCTGCCACGGCCGGTCGCGGAAGAGGATGCGAAAGCCGCCGCCGATGGTCAGCGCCACGATGGTGAAATAGGCGATGAAGCCCAGCCACGAATAGTCGAGCAGGGCCTTCAGCCAGATGTGGTGCGTGTCCTCGCCGAGCATCTTGCCGAAGGAGAGCGGGCCGATGCCGAGCGGGTGCTCCATCGCCATCTCGTAGCCGATGACGAACCGGGCGAAGCGGCCGAGGCGCGCGCCGTCATAGGACTGCACGAGCTGGGCGCGTCCGAAGAACATCTCCGACACGGCCGGGATTTGCAGCAGCACGACCAGCACGACGACGAGCAGCACCGAGGCGAGGCCCGCCATCATGATCACGCGCAGCCGGAACAGGTTGCTGCGGCTGTGGAGCATCTCGGCAAGGGTGATCATGACGAGGCTGAAGACCAGCAGTCCCCAGGCGCCGCGCGAGAAGGAGAAGAACACGCCCGCCGTCAGGAAGGCGAGCATGCCGCCTTCGACGAGGAACGACGCCGCGCGTCCGGTCAGCAGGCGGTGGAACAGGAACATCGCGGGGGCGATGAGGAACGGCCCGAACACGTTCGGATCCTTGAACGCGCCCGCCGCGCGCCCGTACAGCGTGAAGAGGCCGCCCGGCGTCAACCCGAAATAGCCGGCGATGCCGAGCACCGTGGTCATGGCGGCCGCCACCACCCATGCCGCGAAGACCACCGAATAAAGGTCCGGGCGGCTTTCCAGCACCGAGGCGAAGAAGATCGCCGTCAGCCCGAGGAAGAGCGTGACGGTGAGGTACATCGGGATCGTGCCCAGCTCCTTGAGCTGGGTCATCGAGATCAGCCCGCCGATGACGAACAGCGCGACGAGCAGCGCCAGCGGCGCCACAGTGCGGGAGATGCGCAGGCCGAACAGAGCCCATACCGGCATCAGGCCGGCCATGAACAGCTCGTAGGGCGCCGGCTCGCGAATCACGAAGCCGGTGAGGAACACGGCGAAGCCGATCGCCGAGGTGGCGATGATCTGGATCAGCCGCGCATTGATGGCCTCGCGCGGCAGCGCCGTGGCATGCGCGCTCAATAGGCGTTCTCGGTGTTCAGCAGCCGGATCGGCGTGAGGAAGAGGATCTTCAGGTCGAACCAGAGCGACCAGTTCTCGATATAGTAGAGGTCGAACTCGGTGCGCTTGCGGATCTTCTCGTCCGTGTCCATCTCGCCGCGCCAGCCGTTGATCTGCGCCCAGCCGGTGACGCCGGGCTTGACCCTGTGCCGGGCGAAATAGCCGTCGACCACCTCCGTGTAGAGCAGGCTGTGCGACTGGGCGGCGACCGCGTGCGGGCGCGGGCCCACCAGCGACAGCGAGCCCATCAGCGAATTGAAGAACTGCGGCAGCTCGTCGATCGAGGTCTTGCGCAGGATGCGCCCGACGCGGGTGACGCGCGGATCGTTCTTCGTCACCGTCTTCTTCGCCGTGGGGTCGGACTGGTCGGCGTACATGGAGCGGAACTTGTAGACGTCGATGACCTCGTTGTTGAAGCCGTGGCGCTTCTGCCGGAAGAACACCGGGCCCTTGCTGTCGAGCTTGATGGCGATGGCCGCCGCGATCATGACCGGCGAGAAGGCGACGATGCCGAGCAGGCTGAACACGATGTCGAAGACGCGCTTGGCGACCTTGTCCCAGTCGTTGATGGGGCGGTCGAATATGTCCAGCATCGGCACGGCGCCGATGTAGGAATAGGAGCGCGGGCGGAACTGCAACTCGTGCGAGTGCGCCGACAGGCGGATGTCGACCGGCAGCACCCAGAGCTGCTTGAGCATGGACAGCAGGCGCTTCTCCGCCGAGATCGGCAACGAGACGATCAGCATGTCGATGCGGGCGATGCGCGCGAAGGCGGTCAGCTCGGCGATTGTGCCGAGCTTGGGGTAGCCGGCGACGATGGGCGGCGAGCGGCGGTCGTCGCGGTCGTCGAAGATGCCGCAGATGCGGATGTCGTTGTAGGGCTGGCTCTCGATGGAGCGGATCAACGCCTCGGCGCTGCGGCCGCCGCCGACGATGACCGCGCGGCGCTCCATCGCGCCGTTGCGCGCCCAGCGCCGCACCAGCCGCGCCACGGTGAGCCGCGTCAGCACGAACACGGCAAGGCCCGCGACGAACCAGCCGGAGAACCACACGCGGGAGAAATCCCCCGAGATCTTGAGGAAGAAACCGGCCAGCGCCATGAGCGCGAAGGCGCCGGTCCACACCAGGATCAGCGTGCCGAAATGCTTGAGCGGCCGGCGCAGCACGGCGATCTGGTAGCTGTCGGCGAATTCGAGCATCAGCGTCGCCAGCAGCGATCCGGCCAGGATCAGCACCGGATATTCCCATGTCAGGTGCGTGCTGACGCCGAGCACGTAGTAGAGATACATGGCCGCGCCGGTGGCGACGAACAGCCCGAACTCGACCATCCGCAGCACGCCGCTGACCATGACCGGGGACATGGTGACGCGCCGGTATTGCGTCGCGACCTGCCGCGCCAAGGGATTGAGCTCGGCCTGCGCCGAGCCGGGCTTGCCGTCCCCGGAAAAATTGCGCACGGCGTCGGGCGTGTACGGGTGGACGTGGCGTGGTTCGCTCATGGCATGCACCGGCAAAGGGCGCCGCATCGCGCCCGGTCCCGCTGACGCTAGGACGAAGCGGCTAAGAAACGGTTTCGCGGGGCGGCGCGTAGTTCAGGCCAGCGCCTCGCGGTAGGCGTTTTCCACAGCCTGCGCCATGACCTCGGCGCTGAACCGCTCGCGCAGCGACGCGGCGGCTGGAAGCGCGCCGGCAAAGCCAGCCGGGTCGGAAAGCGCGAAGATCATGCGCCCGGCTATGGAGGTGGCATTCGGCTCGCACAGGGCAGGGGACCCGGCGCCGACGATCTCGGGAATGCCGCCGACGGCGGAGGCGATGAGCGGCCGCCCGGCGGCCAGCGCCTCCAGCACGATGTAGGGCATGGCCTCGGCGCGCGACGGGACCACCATCACCCGGCCGAGCCCGAACGCCTGCCGCGCCGGCATGGCCGGCCGGAACGACACCTCGACATGATCGAGCGCCGCCGCCTGCCGGCGGTAGCGCGGCAGGTCGTCGCCGTCGCCGACCATCACCGCGCTCAGCCGCCGCCCGGTCTGCGCGGCGGTTCGGCCGAGCGCCTCGATGAAGAGGTCGGGGCCTTTCAGGTCGCGCATCATGCCGATGTAGAGGAAGTCGGCCGCACCGGGCGCATCCGCGACGGGATCGAATTCCTCGGGCCGCAAGCCGTTGTAGATCACGCGGTTGGCGCGGCGCGGCTCGCCCACCTTGCGCACATAGCTGTCCCGCTCGTGGCGCGACACGAACAGCAGTTCGTCGGTGAACCGCCCCATGACCGCTTCGAGCCGGAAGAACAGCATGCCCGTCACTGTTCCCGGATCGTAGTGCAGGCTGCCGCCATGGGGGGAGTAGACCCGGGCTACGCGAGACCTTGATGCCCGGAAGAGTGTGCCGAACACGCGCGAGTAGACGCCACCCTTGGCGCCGTGCCCGTGCAGGACGTCCGGCCGCAATGCCTTGATGAGCGAGTAGGTGCGCGCCGCCGCGCCAAGATCGCCCGGTCCGATATGGCGCTGCATCGGCGTGCGCCGCACGCCGAGCGCCAGGTTCTGCTCCACCTGCGCGAAGAGCTGGTCCTCGAACGCGCCGCCGGTGGACGAATCGCAGACGATGCCGACCTGATGGCCGGCCGCCGCCTGCGCCTCGGCGAGGTCGCGCACATGGCGGAAGATGCCGCCGACCGGCGAGCGGAAGCAGTGGACGATGCGCAGCGGCCGTGAAGAGGCCGTCTCCCGCATGCCCGGCTGATCTGCGTCGGTGGTCATGCCGCTGGTGCCCGGACTGCGATCAGAAGAGGCGCTCGCGCACGTAGACCGTGTCGCCGGGCAGGAGCGGGTCGGAGATCAGCACGCGCCCTGTCACCACCTCGCCGTTGACCGAACGGGTGATGTCGACGTCGGCCTGCTGGGCGCGCGCCGAGAAGCCCCCGGCCGCCGCGATCGCCTTCTGCACGGTCATGCCCGGCACGTAGGAATATTGCCCGGCGCCGCCCACCTCGCCCATCACGAAGATCGAGCGGTAGCGCTCGACCTCCACCGACACGTCGGGGTCGCGGATATAGCCGTTGCGCAGATTGGCCGCGATCGAGCGTTCCAGCTCGGCGACGGTGCGTCCGCGCGCCGCCACCGCCCCGACCAGCGGAAACGAGATGTAGCCGCCCTGGTCGACCGCATAGACATTGGTCAGCCCGTCCTGCTCGAACACGGTGACGCGCACGCGGTCGCCCGCGTCGAGCGTGTAGGGACGCGTCGTCGCCTCGTGGAAGGCCGGCGGCGCGGGCTGGTAGCTCGCGCAGCCGGCAAGTCCGGTTGCTGCGGCGAGGGCGATTGTGGCGAGAACCCTGCGGGGCATGACGAAACCTGTTCCGGAAGCCGGTCCAGCCGGCACGCATCACGATCGCCGCGATTATCGATCCGTTAGGGTTAATGGCCGGTAAAGCCGGCGCCGCTTGCCGCCGGCGTGGCGCTGCTTCCGGGCAGGGGCTTTAACCGCCCGGTTACCATGAGCCTTTACGCTCGCTTCAGTTTTGGATGTGGAGTTCGGGCAATGTCAGGCAGCCAGCCAGCCGCCAGGGACCCAGTCGCCAGGGATGTTGACGTCGATCTCGGGCGCCTGTTCGCCAGCCTCGCGCGCGACTGGAAGCGCATCGTCGCCATCGCCATCGTGGTGACCGGCGCGGCGTTCCTCGTCGCCTCGTTCCTGACGCCCAAATACATGGCCGAGACGCGCATCCTCATCGAGACGCGCGAATCGGAGCTGACGCGCCTCGACAACGGCACGCAGAATTCGCCGATCCTCGACGAGGGCGGCATCACCAGCCAGGTCGAGGTCATCGCCTCGAGCGACATCCTGAAGAAGGTGGCGCGCGACCTCGACCTTGCCTCGCGGGCGGAGTTCAACCCGCAGCCCTCGCCGTTCGCGCGCGTGCTCATCATGGCCGGCCTCAAATCCGATCCCTCGGTGCTGAAGCCGGAGGAGCGGACGCTGTCGGCCTTCCGCGAGCGCCTGAACGTCTACCGCGTGGAGAACTCGCGCGTCATCGTCATCGAGTTCTCGTCGGCCGACCCGAAGCTGGCGGCCGACGTGCCGAACGCCATGGCCGACGCCTATATAGCGGTGCAGCAGGACGCCAAGCGCCAGTCCAACACCGATGCGACGGGCTGGCTGGAGCCGGAGATCGCCGACCTGCGCGAGCGCGTGAAGCAGGCCGAGGCCCGCGTCGCCGATTTCCGCGGCAAGTCCGACCTTCTGGTCGGGCAGAACAATTCGGTCCTCGCCACGCAGCAGCTCTCGGAGCTGTCGAGCGAACTGTCGCGCGTGCGCGCCGCCCGCTCGGCCGCGGAAGCCAATGCCGAGGCCGTGCGCAGCGCGCTGCGGCAGGGCGCGGCGCTGGACACGATGCCGGAAGTGCTCCAGTCGGGCCTGATCCAGCGGCTGCGCGAGCGCGAGGCCGACCTGCGCGGCCAGATCGCGGAACTGTCCACCACCCTTCTCGGCAACCATCCGCGCATCAGGGCGCTCAACTCGCAGGCCGCCGATCTCGACGCGCAGATCCGCGCCGAGGGCCGCAAGGTGCTGGCCGGCGTGGAAGCGGAGGCGCGCGTCGCGCGCAGCCGTGAGGAGAGCCTCGTCGCCGATTTGAACCGCCTCAAGGCGGCGTCGGCGCGCGCCGACACCGACCTCGTGGAACTGCGCGCCTATGAGCGCGAGGCGGCCGCGCAGCGCGAATTGCTGGAATCCTACTTGACGCGCTATCGCGAGGCGACCTCGCGCGGCGACCGCAACTACCTGCTCGCCGACGCCCGCATCTTCTCCCGCGCCAGCGCGCCGGCCGAGCCCTATTTCCCGAAGGTGATCCCGATCACCGCTTCCGCCTTCGTCGCGGCCCTGCTGCTGACGGCGGTGTTCACGCTGCTGCGCGAGCTGTTCAGCGGCCGCGCCATGGTCCCGGCCGCGCGCATCGAGCCCGCGCAGGTGCGGGAGATCGTGCTGCCGCTTGCGGCGGAAGCGCCGCCGCCGGCTTCCGCGCCAACCCCTGTGCGGACGGCTGGGGAAACGCATGTCGCTACGGCGACCCCCGACCCCGAAAGCGGGCCCGAAAACAGGTCTGAAATCGGGCCCGAGAACGGGCCTGAGCATCGGCCCGAGCGCCGGATCCTCGGCATCCCGCAGGCGCCCGCCATGCGCGCGGCAGCGGCCGCCGCGGTCGCGGTCGCGCCTGAAACTCCGCGCCGCTCGATCGGCGAGGTCGATGTCGAGCGCGCCGCCGAAAGCCTGATCGCTGGCGGCGCGACCCGCGCCGTCTTCGTGTCGCCCGAGGGCGACGAGGGCGCGGCGGCCAGCGTGCTGGTGGCACGCGAGATCGCCGATGCGGGCCTGCGCGTGCTGCTGCTCGACCTGACGGCCTCCGGCGCCGCCTCGCGGCCGATGCTGGAGGCGGCCTCCTATGCCGGCGTCACCAATCTGCTCGTTGCCGAATCCTCCTTCGCCGACGTGATCCACTCGGACCTCTACTCCGACTGCGCGGTGATCCCGGTCGGCACGGCCAACGCGACGCGCGCCATGCGCGCGGCCGAGCGCCTGCCGATCATCCTCCAGTCGCTCGGCACCGCCTACGACCTCGTCGTGGTGGAATGCGGGCCGGCCGATGCCGACGGCATCCGCCGCCTCGTCGGCGCGGATACGAGCCTGCTGGTCTCGGCCATCGAGCCGGGAGACGAGGTGGAGAAGGCTGCCGCGGCGCTGGTCGCGGCCGGCCTCGACAGGCCGACCATCGTCACCCCGGCGGGCCGCCTGACGCCGCCGAGCCCGGGCCGCACGGCCGCGTGAAGCGCTATTCGGCGTCGCCCGCCGGCGCCGCGTCGCGGCCGGCCGCGCTCCTGCGCAGCCGCTTGGCGAGCGACCACAAAAGCGGACTGGACTTGACCGCGCGCTTCATCGCCGCGATCGAGCGCGAAACGGTGGCGACCGCCGTGCCGCGGGCCGTCAGCGGCGTGTAGACGTCGCCCTGCCAGGTTTCGGCGTCGCACCACAGGCGCTTGTAATATTCGTCGCCGACGCTGAAGTCGAAGACCGCCTTGCCCGCCTCGCACGCCTCGCGGATCATCTCGAAGAAGAGGAAGTCGCCGGGGCTCGTCGCCGCCAGCTCGTCGCCGGCGATGGCGCTGACGTCGCAGATGATGCGGTCGGCGAGCACGCTGGCCCCGGTGACCGCGCGCAGCGTGCCGCCGACCTCCAGCCCCTGGAGCACGAAGGCGGGACGCGGCTGGGCCAATGCGCCGGCATAGAGGCTCTGCATGAAGGAAGCGCAGCCGGGCTCGGCGAAGACGTTGGCGATGCCCGACTGGGCGAAACGGTCCGCCTTCATGGCGAGGAAGGCGGTCAGCAGCCGGTCCACCGCCTCGGGCGTGTCGCCGCGCACGATGCGCCAGCCGCCGGCCGCCTCGAACTTGCGCAGTTGCGAGCGGTATTTCTTGCGCTTGCGCTTGCCGCTGGAGCGCTCCAGCACCGCGTCGAAGCCGCCGTCGAGCCGCAGCGACAGCGCGACGTTCGGGCTGGCGCCGTCCATGGCGGCAAACAGCGGATTGGCGTGCCCGGCGAGGGAAGGGGCAAGCCGCTCCAGCGCGAGCATGTCGATGTCGGGCCGCTCGCGCCGCAGGGCGGCCGCCAGCGCGGCCAGCATGGCGGGGCCGTCGAGGTCGCCGTCCGCCGGCGGCTGGTTGCCGTTGGCATGGGTGTGGCCGGGAAAGCAGGCGGTGCGGCATATTGCCGAGGTAGCGATTTCGAGCGGCAGCATCGCGACGGTGCGGCCCCCGGTCGAGAGCTCCGCCAGCACGATCTCCGCGCCGGTCGCCTCCTGCCAGCTCGTCAGGAACAGCGGCGACTGGTGCGGCGCGCAGGGGCGCGCGGCCGCGAACGCGCAGTAGCGGGCGATGTTCGCCGCGTCGAACGGCATCAGGCGGCAATCCAGAGGCTGCCCGGGGAAATTCTCCCGCGCCGCGCCCTCCAGTGTGTCCGACGCCAGAACGTCAACCATGCTTCAATCCTTGGCGGCCATAGTGCCTGTCTGGTGGCGCGATCCGGTTTGCCCGGATATTGCCCGGACAATGGCGGAAAAAGGTGAAGGAATGTTCGACAGGGGGGAGGTGGGGCGCCGGCTTGTGCTGAACGCGACGCGTTTCAGCGGCCTAGCCCCGCTTCTCGCGCGGCAACTGGGCGGCGTCGGCGCCATATTGATGCTGCACCGGGTCACGACCGCGCCGCCGAAGCCGCTCGGCATCAACCGCCACCTCCACGTCACCCCCGGCTTCCTCGATGCCGCGATCACCGAGATGAAGCGGCTCGGCTATGAGTTCGTGTCCATGGACACCGCGCTCGACCGCCTGCGTTCGGCGCGCGGCGGCGGCCGTTTCGCGACGATCACCGCCGACGACGCCTACCGCGACAATCTGACCGAGGCGTTGCCGGTGCTGGAGAAGCACGGCGCGCCGATGACCATCTATGTGGCGCCGGGCCTGACCGGGCGCAGCGTCGACCTGTGGTGGGACGTGCTGGAGGAGATCGTCACAGCGCGCGAGGAGATCTACGTGACGACGCCGCGCGGGCGCACGGCGCTGGACTGCACCACGCCGCGCAGGAAGGTCGAGGCCAACCGGATCGTGCACGACTACCTGACCGCCGAACTCCACGAGGAGGAGCGCCAGAACGTGCTGCGCGCCATCGCCGCGCTCGCCGGCGTCGATCCGCAGGCGCCGTCGCGCGAGACGCTGATGGACTGGGACGAGGTGCGCCGGGCCGATGCTCACCCGCTGCTGACGGTCGGCGCCCACACCGTCAGCCACTACAATCTCAGGCGCCTGTCGCAGGACGCGGCCTGGAACGAGATGGTCGATTCGGCCCGCATCATCGAGGTGGAGACCGGCCGGCGCCCCAACCACTTCGCCTATCCCTACGGCTATGAGAGCGCGGTCGGGCCGCGCGAGGTGGAGCTTGCCGCCGCCGCCGGCTTCGACAGCGCCGTGACGACCCGCCACGGCGTGATCCATCCCGGGCACGCCGCCCATCTCCACGCGCTGCCGCGCGTCTCCGTCAACGGCCGCTACCAGAAGATCGGCCACCTGCGCACGATGCTGTCCGGCGTGACGGGCGCGCTCGCCAATTCCGGCCGCAGGCTGGTGACGGTCTGAGAGACTGTTCGGAAAGGCGTGAGGGCGGTCTGCAAATGGCGTTTTGCTGCGCTCCGGTGCTCACGTACTTGATGCCTTTCCAAACAGTCTCTGAGGCTCGTCAGCTACGGCCCCGTCGGGGTGGTGCCGGCCGCACCATCCACCAGACGATGCCCATGGCCGGCACCACCCAGACCAAGCCCGAGAGCGCGAAGAAGGCGAGGTGCACCCACGCGGAGGACTCCGCCAGCGTGGTGACCGCGACGGCCGTCGCGACGAGCGCATAGATCACGACCAGCGCGATCAGCAGCAGCATCCCGATCAGTGAACGAAGCCGGGGCAGCATCGTCGTCTCCTTGTTGCGGCTCACATAGAGCGTTCCGGCCGCTCGCGAAACCCGTATCCGCGCGCCCCGCACCCACGCGACCGCGTGTCGCGCGGCCGCGTGTTGCCAGCCGGGCGGGCAGGGTGCATCTCTCGCTCATGACGGCCATCACCTCGACGCCAGCCGGTTCGCAAGCCCAGGTCCGCGCGGTATCCTCGCGCGCCGCCGTGCGCTGGTGGCTCTATGTGGTTCTGGTGATGCTCTTCGCCATATTCCTCGTCGGCGGGGCCACGCGGCTGACGGGCTCGGGCCTTTCCATCACCGAATGGAAGCCGATCCACGGCGTCATTCCGCCGATCGGTCAGGCCGAGTGGGAGGAGGAGTTCGCGAAATATCGCGAGATCCCGCAGTACGAGCAGATCAACAAGGGCATGAC